>JAWAPZ010000009.1:0-9704 GCA_038894195.1 Candidatus Pacearchaeota archaeon | reverse complement strand
GCCTTTACTTCTAATTTTTCTTTTTTTGCTTTTTTTAGTGTTGTAACTGGTCTTGATTGCACGATATAAAAATTACCTCCTTCAAAAGCAAACTCTATGTCTTGGGGTATTCCATAATGGGATTCTATTTTTTTTGCATAATTCCACACAATCTTGAGTTCGTGATCATACAAAACTTGTTTTTCCTTAAACTCTTCATGTAATACTTTTCTTATTGTTTTTCCTTCGCTGTTTCTTGTCACTGCAAACTTCTTGGTGCCTATTCTTATTTCTTTTATTTTTCCAGAATCTTTATCAAAAACATAATGGTCTGGCTCAATTGATCCAGAAACTATACCTTCACCTAGGCCGAAAACTGCCTCGGCCACTATTTCCTTATCATTGTTTGTTAAAGGATTTATAGTAAAGATGACACCAGCCTTTTCAGAGTTGATCATCTTTTGAATTATCACTGCAATAAGTGCTTGCTCATGGCTAAAACCATGCTTTTCACGGTAGTAAACTGCACGTGCTGTGAATAAAGAGGCCCAACATTTTTTGACTGTTTCAAGTAAAGTAGCCTGACCTTTTATGTTTAAAAAAGTTTCTTGTTGCCCTGCAAAACTGGCTTCTTCGAGATCCTCTGTAGTTGCTGAAGAGCGCACTGCAACAAAACAAGGCTCCTTATGAATTAAGTTTTCTGATTCTGACTCATTTAATTTTTCGTATGCTCTTTTTATTTGTTCTTCAAGTTCTTTAGGCATTTCTGAATTTTCAATAATCTTACGGATTTCTGCAGTTTTTTCTTCAAGTTCTTTTGTATTTTCAATATTTGTGTTTGCAAGAATATCATAAATTTGCTTTTTAATTTTAGTACTCTCTAAGAATTTTTTAAAAGCCTGTGCCTTTATAACAAAAGCATCTGGAACAGGAAAGCCTGCGTTGAACATTTCACCAAGATGGGCACCTTTGCCACCAGCTATAGCTACATCTTGTTTGCAAATTTCTTTCAACCATAAAATATCTGACATTTTCCCTCCTTTTATTATATTCTTAAAGAAAGATATATTAAAAAGATTGCTGTGATTAATTAGATAAGAATTTGAAATTGCCTTAATTACAGTTACTTAAGAAATCGAAATGAACAAAGTAAAAATATAAATTTCTGGATCGTTACTTTAAAAAACGGCATTCGTCCTTAAACAGATTTCACCAACCCTACATCGATGGATTTTTATTTAAAGCAAATTTTTCAACTGTGATCGTATAAGTTCCTGGTAACTTCGTTTTTGCCTTTTCAAGTACCTTGTGAACTTCACGGAGTTTGTCCTTCATACAAGCAACACTAAAAACTTTTGAACCTTTTTGAACTTGAGCTGCAAGATTAACAGGCTTGCCAAACGAGTGTTTCATTCCGGACTGCATTCTGTCTGCACCAGCTCCTGTTAACATCTTGTTTTCGCGTAACACATGATGCGGATATACCTTAACAAGAAAACAAAATTGTTTGACTTGTTCATTTAAACGTCGTAAAACAAGTTGGCGGGCTGCTTCTATTGCATTGTCTCTTAGCTGAATGTTTTGTAAAGAGACTAGATTTACAAAAGAATCAAACTTGCCAGAATAATAATCCTCTAGATTGCCCATTATAAACTTCGAGATTTTTGATTGTGGAATTGTTTTTATATAATCTTTACCTTTAACACGGCTCTTGCGAGTATAAGCTCTTTCTGGACGTGTATAACAATGACCTTTTCTTAGTGCCATAAACCTAAATAGAAATCATATTTTTAAAGGTTTTGTGGAACAAGATTTGTTTTTAATTCTCTTTGGATAATTCTCTTTATCGAAAATTAAGTTTCATATTAATCAAACGCCTCAGATAAATTTTTCTATTACAATATATATCTTACAGGATAAGAAAATATTTAAAACTTCTCTCAATTAATAATTTTTGATGATTTCGTTCAAAGGACAAGATATAATTTCGATAAGAGATTTTTCTCAAGAAGATTTAATTTTTATTCTTAACACAACCCAACAGGTAAAGAGCAAATATCCAAACAATGTTTCTGAGCTTAGAGAGTTATCTAAAGAACTAAAGATGAAGAGAGTTGCGTGCTTATTTTTTGAGCCAAGCACAAGGACAAGAATAAGTTCTGAGGTTGCATTACATGATCTTGAATTCTATACAGACGGTTTTTCTACAACAGAAGGAACATCTGTTAAAAAAGGTGAACCATTGAAAGATACCGCAATGATGTTTCAAAGTTATTTTAATCAAGCTTTATTTATTAGACATCCTCTCGAGGGGAGTGCAAAATATGTAGCTGAAACACTAGAAATCCCGGTTGTTAATTGTGGTGATGGAAAAAACCAACATCCAACACAAACAATTCTAGATCTATTTTCAATAAGGGAATCCCAAGGAAGATTAGAAAATTTAGTTATAGCTCTTGTAGGTGACTTAAAATATGGAAGAACAACTCATTCTTTATTAATTGGATTATCAAAATTTCCAGGTATAGAGGTTTTGTTAGTGTGCCCAGAAATTTTAATGATGGATAAAAGTTATATTAATTATTTTAAATTAAAAACAGGTAGGGAGCCAAAATTTGTTCCTGATTTAATTGAGGCTCTTTCCAAAGCAGATATTGTTTATATGACCAGAATTCAAAGAGAAAGATTCCCGGAGGGTCCCGAAGGAGATTATGAGTATAAAAAAGTATCTGGGGTTTACAAATTAACAAAAGATTTGCTTGAAAAAGCAAAACCAAAACAAAATATGAAAATACTGCATCCTCTACCAAGAAATAAGTATAATCTTGAAATAACTTTTGATGTTGATGCTACCAAGTACAGTTATTTATACCAACAAGCTCAGAATGGGTTATTTGTCAGAGATACTATTGGGGCTTTGGTTCTCGGACTTTTAGGAAACGAATACGAGGTTAAAGGAGAAAAAGAAGAATACGACTTTCCAAGAGTTATAGAGTTAGAAATAAAGAATAGAAAGTTTAGTAGAGAGTACTACAGATTAGAAAATGGTACTTTAATAGATCACTTAGAAAGAGGAAAAGCAGATGATGTCAAAAAAGCTTTGAGCATAGATCCATTAAAGTATGGGAACACTATTCTTCCAATTAATAATTTGCCAAGCACAAGATATGGCTTAAAGGATATCATTGGTATTGAGGGTATATATTTAAAAGAAACAGAATTAGCAAAAATAGCTCTTGTTAGTTCAAGAGCAACAATTAATTATATAGAAGGTGGAAAGATAAAAAGAAAATTTAAAGTTTCAGCACCTGCAGAAATTTCAGGATTAGTTGCATGCAAAAATCCGGATTGTATAACTAACCCCAAACATTATGAACATGTTCCAACAAAATTTTATAATTTGCAAAAGGACCTAAATGATTTTCTTGTCCTTAAGTGTGCATATTGTGAAAAAGAAATCACAAGAGAAGAAATAGAACTCTTGTAAATTTTCACTTAATTTTTCCTTTAACAAGTTCATAATCTTCTGTAGGGGATATTTAACTGTATACTGAAGCATGCTATCTTAAGTTATTCGTACCCGTTTTTTAATGCTTTCATTTCTTTGGTTATATGATAGCCTTTTGTATTCTCTTTTACATATTTGATGGTTTATCACCGTTATTTGAAGAGACATTTTATTTTTCCCTATAATAAACTTTTCTTTTTATAACTTTTTAGTTTATAAAATTCTCAGAACCCCTGGCTTTGGCTCGAATATAGAACCTTCCTCCAGCAGTGAACGGATTTCTTTATTTATTTGTTCAGGAGGTTCTTTCAAATTTAAAATTAATTGATCTACTTCCAAGCCACCTTTTTCTTCAGCTTCTTGTATCATTTCAAGCAGTTTTTCTCGAAGATTTTTTTCTTTCACTTCTTTTAATTCTTTAAGTTGAATTTCTATTTTTTCTGGGATTATTTTTTCATTCTCTGGAAGAACTTGATAAGATTCTTCGCTTAGCTCAACTCCAGCAACCTGAGTTTTTGTTGTTTCATAGAGCCTTCCATACTCATTTATAAGTTCAAGTTTCCTGGCAAGAAGCCATCTTGGATCTAAGGTTTTTATTATTTCTGGTAAAATATAAAGCTCATTATTAAATTCTCTTAGTAAGCCGATTACAAGGATTGTATCTCCGATCTGAATATCTTTTAACATATGTAAATCATCTGCAAAAACTTTTGCGCGAATTATACCTGTGTTGTCGTCTAGTGTAATAGAAGCATAAGGCTTTGAATCACTTGTGAATTTATCAACAACAGTTGCTATCAAATTGATTCTAGAAATATCTTTGTCATTAAAACGGACTGCTCTAAATCTTTCTTGCTCAAATAATTTTTTTGCATTTATCAACATACCTATACTGAGCCTGTATGCTGTAAATCTCTTCTTAAACTCTTGTTGCTCTGGTGACATTTTATCTCCTTCTTAAGACATATCTTAAGTATCCTAAAACATCATCTGAACAACTTTTTACAACCTGTTGATATGTCTTTATTATAATATTATCCCTAAATCTCGTTGTTCTGTATTGATTTAGGCTTACCTCCTTTATCTTAACAAAAAGTCCATTATCCCTAAAATATTGACTTGGGCTTTCATAAGAAGGCAATATCAAAATAGGAATCATTGCATTCTCTCTCCATCGTCTTGCATCATCTAAACTTGCAGGAACTTCTGTCCTTAATTTGCCCCTGCACAAAACAACAGGGCTACGCTCATTTGCTAGAACATCAAACAAAAAATATTTAATATTATTTTCCATCATACCCTCTGAACAAATCCTTTTTTCGGCTCGAAAATATCTCCTGAACGTTTTAATTTGTCAATGATTTCGTCCATTTCTTCTTCAGGGATTTTTTCTTTAATCTCTTGTACAAGTTCTGACAAGGGAATTAATTTTCCTAATCTACTTTCAAGCCTTAAAAGTGCGTCTCTGACAAGTACAAGTTTACTTCTTTCACTAGCCGGAATTCCTGTAACTATCCTGTCAATATCGATCGAGCCGGTTTCTTTATCTATTCCTACTTGTAAAAGATAAAAATGCATTATTTGTATTGCTCTCTTAGCGTCCTCTCTTGTAACTTTTTTGCTAAATCTTGCTCTCGCTGAAGCTTCGCTCAACCTAATCAAAGCTTCAAGCTGTCGTGCGCTTATAGGAATTGGCCTGATAAGATCCTCACTAATAGCCGGTGCATTTCTTAGTTCAACATAAAATTTTTTAATTTCTTCTATTGCTTGTTCTGTTAGTTCTGGGAATATCTTTTGTTTGGCATAGGCAATGAACTTCTTAAGAAGTTCTGGCTCTATTGCTGGTTTAATACTAGCCCCTTTGTGCTCTCTAAGAACATGAGATGCTATTGCTTCATCTTTCAATTTTTCAGGGATGTCTTTTAACATAAAAATCAAATCAAACCTGTTTATCAAGGTGGGAGTCATCTCAATTTGTTGAGCAACTGGTTGATAAGGGTCGAATCTTCCGAATTTAGGATTTGCAGCACCTAAAACACTTGTTTCAGCTCTTAAAGTTGCTTGAACATTTGCCTTGCTTATTGTTACTGTTTGCTGCTCCATTGCTTCGTGCATCGCACTTCTGTCTTGTTCTGTCATTTTTTCCATTTCATCTATGCAGGCTATACCTTTGTTGGCTAAGACCATAGCACCTGCTTCAAGAGCCCATCCTCTTAAGAACTCGTCTCTAACAACGGTTGCTGTTATACCAGCTTGGGTTGCTGCCTTGCCAACTATATATCTCCCTTTCGGAGCAATTCCTGAAACAAATTTTAGCATGACACTTTTTGCGACACCCGGGTCACCTACAAGTAGAATGTGGATATCCCCCCTTGAATAGGTTCCATCACTCTTTTTCTTTCGAACACCACTTAAAAGCTGTAAAGCAATTGCAAGCTTAACTTCATCATAACCAAAAATACTTGGTGCGATGCTTGCTGCAAGTTTCTTGTAAATTTCTGGATCAGAAGCGAGCTCTTTGATTTGTTTTTCTTCTTCTTCACTTATTTCTAGTTCTTCATAGGTTTCTTCAAGAGGGATAACATTGTTTGCCTCTACAACAAGATCAAATCGCGTAGATATGCCACCAGTTGTTAAAGTGATCGGAAGTTCTTTTAAAATTCCTATCACAGAAACTCTAGAACCAGGATTTGTACGTTCTTCCATTTTTGGTTCAACTAAATCCTCTTTCAAAAAAACACTTATTCTTCTTGGTTGCTCGCCACCAACAAGACTTTCTGGGCTTTCCTCTATAACAATTCTCTGAGCATCAACAAGGTCCTTGGTTAAAAGTTTAAATCCGGACTTACGACCACAAGAACATCTCGAAGGTTCGCGAAATTTTTTTTCAAGTTGTAAGACTGCTATTACAGTACCGCATGATGGACACTCAAATTTTGCATTTACAACCTGTGGCCTTACTTCAGATGCTTGTCTTACTATTCCATCAAGAACAATTAATTGGTTTATGTGTTTTGCTCTTATGTCTCTTATCTTGACTGACTGAGAATCAGGCAAATCTATAAAGCGTACCCTTGGGGAAATAATAAGGCCAAGTTCTTCTAAAGCTAGTTCAAGTAGTGCAATAGCTTCTTCTGGCTTGTTTAAGATATACTCGGCAAGATCATGCGAAAAACTGATTATGTCTTGAAAAGAAACTTGTACTGCCTTTTGACCCTTTTTAGCATATTTTCCAACTTCTTGTTTATAGTATTCAAAAAATTCTTTAGCTTCAAGTAGCAAATCTTCTTGACTTGTTGTTGACATTTTCTCTTTTTCCTTAGCCACCAACAGAGAATGCTTAAATATTTATATTTTTTGCGGTAATGTTTGGAAATTACCAATGTGTGATGTGAATATGCATCTCTCGTTTTTCTCCGTTTTTAAAATTATAATATCGTAAAGTTCCATCATATATACCTAAAATATCTTCTTTGGTAATCTTACTTGAGGCTTCTTTTGACAAAGGGAATACATTTTTGACTAAAAAAACATCTTCTTCTGGAATCATAATTAAAACTATGCCCTTTTCTTTTTCATCCTCAACCGAAAATAGATGGTGAGAGTATCCTCCCCTGAATAACTTCATTATCGGAAATTCGGGATATATACTTTGAACATAACGTTGTGCTGCAGCATCCCTTTCAGTTTCTTGCAATAAATGAGACAATTCTGAATCAATATTATCTAAAATTTGGAATTTTTCTGGTTCGAATCTTCCTGCCCTTATTGCGTCCACTAATCTATTTATATGTGCCATGTGACCTCATTAATTTACCTTTAATTTCTTTTTTGGTTTATAATAATTTATATACTCTAGATTGTATCTTTAAGAAATATAGAACTACTGAATCTTGTTTAGCACATTCTTAGTGTTCTTCAACAACTGTTTCATGGCATCATCAAGCTGTAGTCGGTTCTTAGTGCCAGTGCAAACTAATTTACCATTGCTAAATAAAAGGAAGGTTGCATTCGGTTCATTCAGCTTATAAACAAGGCCAGGGAATTGTTCTGGTTCATATTCAGTATTTTCAAGCTCTAAAGCTAGCTTGTTTAAATTTAAATTTAAATTGATAGAGCCAGAAGCAACTATATTTTGCACAGCAATTTTTGGCTTTGTTTGAACCTTAACACCTATCTTGCGCAATTGTCTAATAACCTGAGCAATGACAAGATTAACCTGGGTTGTGCTTTTTGTTCCAGTGCAAACAAGATTGCCTGAAGAAAATACCAGGACAGCTGACTTTGGTTTTTTAATTCTAAGGACTAAACCAGGAAATTGTTCTGGGTTGTATTCGGTGTTTGCCTGACTTCTTACTAGTTTGACAAGAGGCACTTTGGTTCCGAGAGAAGTTGTTGCCACAATATTTTGTATTTTAAGGTTAGTCTTAACCATCTAATTTTAAGGAAAAATAGCTTTTTAAAGCTTTTTAAATGGCTCGACGAAATGAAAAATAATGTAGACAAGAAGATTTAAAAAGTGATATGAGAATCTAATATCATGAAACTGATACATGAAGATTTACCAGATGAAGCAAAAATTACTGCTAGAGCCCTAAAAAAAGTTTTTGATATTAAAAGTGATATAAATAATGCAAACCTTGATGGGTTATTTGTTTCTATAAACTCTTTTAATGGGTATTTAGTATATTCTCAGAAATTATCAGAAATATCCAAATTACCCAAAATGCATCTTATTGTGACACCTAAAGATTTATATGTGGCTGATAAAAACCGGGAAGAGGATTGGGTTTTTGGATGCCACTCTGGTAATTTAATAGTTCTTTCAACTGCTAGATTAAAAAGACAGGATAGTTTACCAAGCATAAAGTTGTTAATTCCGTCTAAACACTATGAAAAAAGAATTGAAGCAATGTCAATACATGAAGTGGGGCATGATGTTGTGAAAGGGGATCATCTCCAAGAAGCTTATTTTGTTAATGCAAAGAACGGATATAGATTACCATTGGGACCGCATTGCACAGACCCTAGATGCATAATGTATGAAATTATAGATGTTAAAACTCCAGCTAAAGAAGAAAGTTATCTCGAAATTGGAGGAAAAGAGAAATTCGATGCCGGTTTAGACGATTTAATAGAAAGATTGTATCCAAGATTTTTTTGTGAAAAGTGTTTGTCAAATATCAAAATTGAAAAAAAATACGATTAGTTGAAATGAAAAGTTTTCCTAGGAAAATTCGTAAACCATTTCTAATTATAACTTATCTACGAGGAAGAGTAAAACCCTAGAGTAAATTAAATTTTTAATTTCTTTGCGATCTTTTTTAATTGTTTCTCTAAGGTTCTAGGATCTTTAGAGTTATCAATCCGAAAATCAGCAAGTTTTTTATTTCTAGACACATGGAACATAGCATTTTCTAATGCATCTTCGTGTAAAAATTCTGGAAAAGTTTTAGGATCACCGTGCCTGCCTCTTGCCCTTATCCTTATAAACCTCTCTTTAGGATCAGCATCAACAAAAATAACTTTAGATTTCAATTTTCTTTTGGCAAAAATTATTTGTTGGGGTGTTCTTAAGCCAGAAACGACAACATTCTTTAGATTTTTTTCAACAATTTCTGAAAGCAACATTTCCATAAGAATGTCTTCACCGTATTTTTTTCTTAACTCCAACTGCAATTTTCTCAAATTCGCACGTGTTGGTTTAATTTTTCTATGTTTTTCTATCTGTCTTAGAAAATCACTCATTACTATTTTTTTGAAGCCTTTTTTTACAAAAAAGTTAGCAACTGTATCTTTGCCAGAACCAATTGTTCCTATAACACTTATAATCATTTTTTCCTCTTTTTTATTAATATACTAAAATAGTTTAAAAGGTTTTTTGTTTAGTTTAAGTCGGGCATTTGCCAGAGTGAAACAAATTGCAGCGAGAACCAGCAATGCGGACTATAACGAGCAAGTTGTGAAGGATTAGCTACAAAACCTTTTCAGGAATTAATCAGTTCACTTTTTCTTCAACAAAAATTCAAAATAATCTTTGCCCCAAGCTAGGATCTTGCCATTCTTTTTCAGAAGTTTTTGTGATTTCTTTTTAAACTTTATATAATCTTTTAGAAATTCTGCATCTATGTCTGGCAAAATATCCCCAATTATACAATCAAATTTTTGATTCTCTGATAAATCATAAAAATCAGAGATTATAATTTTGCCATATATT
>JAWAPZ010000008.1:0-12154 GCA_038894195.1 Candidatus Pacearchaeota archaeon | reverse complement strand
TAAACGGAAGTATATACAATCATCATGATGAAGAGATGTCAGTAGATGATATTGGATTTTTCGGAGAAGCATTGAAGATACATACTTACATTGCAACAGGTAATGTTTCAAGGCTATTATTTGTAATGCCAAAAACATACATTGATTTCTGTAACGCTGGCATGGAACCTTGGCAACATGACCAGTGGGGCGGTTTGTATGGAACCAATGGCGGAGGTGGCGGAGGTGGTGGCAGGACGTGGAATTGTAGTTGTGATGTGAGATACAATGGGATATATCATTGTAGTTCAGTAGCCCGTCTCTTTGGTGATGTGTACAGCCAGTGTTCTATTACCTGCGGATATCCTTATCTAGCTTATTGTGAGTGTGAAAGTATTGGGTGCATTACAAATTGTGAGTGTTTTCCTTAAATTTTTTAATCAAACAAGAATCGTGAATGCCATGTGTGTTGGTTTGATCTTTTTCTTTTTTTCTAGAAGTTATATAAAGAAAGGAATGAATTTAATGCCTTTTTCCTTTTTAGAGATTTTTATAATTATCATTTCCTTATTTTTTGAATTTCTTTTTAAAACTTAAAAGAGAAGTTATTTCTCGTTCATCTATCTCCTTGGAATAACATTTTATTGCAGTCAACCACGAGCACCACAGTGTGATTGTTATTCTATTACGTGCGATACTCAATGCTGGTGCGAATAATAAATTTGTTTATGACATCTTTTGTTCAGAATTAATAGTGTTCTCATAGCGAATGATATTTTTTATAATTGAGACACAATTCGTTTGTCCTCTAAAGCAGAAAATTTCTTGAAGTTTTAATTTTTTAGCCAGTCACTCTGTTCGGGCTCGAGCTGAAGCTCTCGCACAAAGTTATTGAAGAATTCCTTGTTCTTGCATGCTAATTTGAAAAGATAAATTTCTTTCATTGCTTTTTTTACACTTGTGTGTGTCCTTTCAGCCAGTTTTTTAGCAATCTCTTTTTTCTTTGCCTGTTTTTGGTTTGCCCACCATATCTTGAGAAGTCTTGAAGGTTGTTTATATTTTATCTCTTGTGTTTTTTCTTGTTTTTTTGCTATAGCAACACCCTGAGTAATTAAATCATTTATATAAGACAAAAAACGCCAGTGTTGTTGCCTTGTTATCCTACCTCTATAAAGATCAGCAAGACTCATTATATCATATGCCTTTTCAAGTTCTTGTCCTTTATATTCTAAAGGCAAATTTTCGTCTAACCATAAGAAAAAATCGTCAAGGTCAAGATTCTGGACTTGATCAAAAGCATTTCTTGCTTCTCTGGTCTTGAGTATCTTTTTTAAAGCTTCTAAAACATTAACATCTTTTTCTCTGCCATCAATAAAAGCCAGAGAGTCTCGATTTATTTTTTTTGTTAATACAGCAGTTGCTTGTAAATCATTTATAGCCGCTCTCGCATCACCAAAAACTTTTGATGCAAGAGATTCCAAAGCATCAAAAGAAATTTCAAGTTTTTCTTTGTTACTAATCCTTGCTAGGATTTTCATCACTTCTTTTGTTGTTAAAGGTTTAAGCTCTATGGATATGGCTTTAGATCTAACTTTCCTAAGTTTTTCTTGCCATGGATCATTACATACAAGGAAAACAGGCCAATTAGTTTTTTCTATAAACTTTAATAGCTCTGGTAAACCGCCTCTATCTTCCTGTCCCGAGATTCCATCAAGTTCGTCAATAAGAATTAATTTACCTTTTGCGAATAAACTTTTTTGTGTAAGAGCTTTGCCAACAACTTCTTGAATCTGTTCCTTATTTCTGAAATCACTTGCATTTAACTCAATAATCTCCAACCTAAGCTCAGAAGCAAGAGCGTAGGCTAGAGCAGTTTTGCCACACCCTGCTGGACCAGAAACTAGCACAGCTTTCTTTTTCTGCTGCTTAAAGTTTTTGATAAAATTTAATAATTTAAACTTAGCTTCGTCTTGACCTACAATTTCCGAAAGTCTTTTTGGCCTATACTTTTCGCTCCATGGCAATTGTTCTTCCATCTTATTCAAGTTTTGGAAAAAAATCAGCAGTTTTGTGTAACAATGGCCTAAACTTTTGATTTCTTATAATTTCATTAACAACTTTACCTACAACAAGATAATGATCGCCAAATTTTTTTAAAAACTCTAGTTTACATTCCAGGGAGATTGGTGCTTCTTTTACTAAAGGTGCTCTAATTATCTTTGCTTTTTCTTTTGTTAATCTTGCAACAAAAAATTTATCTTTTTCTTTGCCAGAACAACTACCACAAATTTTTGCAACTTTTAGCATTTTTTCATCACAAATATTCAAACTAAATTCTTTAATTTCTTTTATATTTTTAAATGTCAAACGATTTGGAGCAATTGCTACTGCTACATATTTTGGTTTAAAGCTTATTGGGATGACAAAACTTGCCGTCATAATGTTTTCCTTGCTTTTTTTATCTATTGAAGCGACCAAGACAACGGCCCTCGGCCATAGTTGTTCCGAAATTCTCATTTCATTCATTTTTTCTAGGCAAAAAGTAAAGCAAATAAAGTAAGTATAAAAGGTAAAGCCAATAAAACTTTGGATTTAAAAACCCAAGGAAACCTAAAAAACCTAAAAAGCCAAGTAAGCCTAAAGGATTTCCAGCCATTTTTATTTTTATCATTTTATTTTTTTCCTATGAAACTAGCTAGCAAAGCTTCAAGCTGAATAAACTCGTCAGAACCTTCCACTAATCTAAATTCTATTTCAGCGCATCTTTCGATAAGTTTGATTTTATTTTCTTCTGAAATGTTGAGATTCCAAATTTCTTTTTGAATCGCCTTAATTATATCTAATCCGCTTAAACCTTGTTTTAATATCAAATCAAGTAATAAGTTTCTTGCATCAAGAAATTTACCTTCAAGAGCTAGCTGCAACATTATCTTAACATCGTCTGGCTTAATTTCAGAACTCATTTCATATATTAACTTCTCGTCGATATTTTTAGAAATAATGGCGCAAGCCTGCAAAACATTAATCACTTTCCTCAAATCACCCTGGCTTATTTCATACAAAACATTTATTGCTTTAGGAAGTACTTTTAATTTCTCAGTTTTCGCAATTTCATCAACTGTTCTTTCGACATCTTTTTTATCACGCACCCTAAACCTAAAAACAGCACATCTTGATTGTATTGGATCAATTATCTTACTACTGTAATTACAAGAAAGGATAAACCGGCACGTTCCTGTGAATTGTTCCATAGTTCTTCTCAAAGCTTGCTGGGCCTCTCTTGTTAAAGCATCTGCCTCATCAAGAAAAATTATTTTAAAAGGTCCTGAAAATGCCTTCGTCCGTGCAAACGCTTTAACTTTTTGCCTTATAACATCAATCCCTCGTTCGTCACTTGCATTCAATTCAAGAAAATTCTCACGCCATTTCTCTTTGAAAAGTTTATGTGCGATAATAAGTGCCAAAGTTGTCTTACCACTTCCAGCAGGGCCAGCAAATAATAAATGTGGCAAATTCTTTGCTGAAACAAATGCTTTTAACCGTTTAACAATATCTTGCTGTCCTGCAACTTGCTCAAATTCTTTAGGTCTGTACTTCTCAACCCAAATTGTAATATCTTCTTGCTCCTTTGCCATCCTCTAAGAAAATCATAAGTTTTTATAAATCTTTTCAATCAGATCAGTTTAGAAGCAGCTACAAGCAAATAAGAAACAGTAAGTAAGATAACGGAGTGTTTTATCCCATATTTCATCGAACCTTCACTTAACTTCCCTATAACTAAGCCAGCAAAAAAAGCCTGGATCAATATTAAATACAAAAAGGTTTTTTCTATTGTCTTTATTGTTGTTGTTTGAAATGCAAGTCCAATGCCTGTAACACCCGTAGTTGTGCTACCTTGCATTGCCTGCGAAATGAGTGGAAGAAATTTAAGTTGAACGAACAACATTATTGCAATAAAAATCAAAAAGATAATATAACCTTGAACTATCACCCCATATACCTGTGATTTTCTCTCTTTTCTTAATCTTTCTATTTCAGAAACACTTTTAACAGCCGCGTTCAAACTTAATGCTATCTCCCCACCAGAGGTCTCTGCTTGTATAACAAGTTCGATGGTCCTTGAGATAACTTCGCTCTTGGTATCCTGAGCAAAATTTTTCAGGGCGGTTTTCATTGGAATTCCAAAAGAAATTTGATTTGCTAGTTTCTTAACAAAAGGTGTTAAGCTGCCAAAATCCTTCTGAGAAATTGCTATAACGCTCTTGCCCACTGGAGTGCCTGCTCTTACACTTTCTGAAAGTTCGCGCATAAATTCTAAGAACCGGGAATCAAGCTCTTTTTCTTTTCTTATGCTAACAAGATAAGACACAAGAAAAGGAAGGGCAGCTACAACAATTCCCAAACCAACAAGTAAGAACGCCATCTTTGGCAAAAAGATTATACTAGCTACAATAATTAGAATTCCAACAATGACTGCCATTGTTTTGCTCATTTTTTCCTCGCTATTATTTCAGCAATATAATGATAATGAAAATTTGGATCGCCAGAATGTTTATCTTTCATCTTAAACTCCTTATAATGGATAATTTTCCAGTCCCTATAGTAATTTGTCAATGCACATTTACCCAAATAAGTATTTTTTTTCTGAAGCTCATGTCCTTTTTTTCTAAAAACAAAAAGTGCATTCAAACCATTCTGCTTTGTTTTTTCTTTCATATTTTTAATAATACGATTTATAGAAGATTTTTTTAGAAGATGAAAAGTTACACAAGAAAAAATTAAATCATAATTTTTTCTGATTCTATATTTTTCAAGATCTGCGATTATTGTTTTTATTTTAACCTTTTCTTTTCTTGCTCTGTCCTTCAATCTTTTTATTGCACTTTTAGAAACATCAATTCCAGTGACCTTAAAACCTTTTTTAGCCAAAAAAACAGAATCTCTTCCATCACCACATCCAAGATCTAAAACACTTGCCCCTTTCGGAATTAATTTTGTTAGCCGAACTGTAATATTGTGTGGTTTAAATTTCCATATCTCTCCTTTTGTGGATTTATATATTTTCTCCCAAACGCCTTTATTTTTTTCTACCATTTTACGTTTTAGGTTGCGTTATATGTATGAAAATCAAATTTTGTGGATTTATATATTTTCTCCCAAACGCCTTTATTTTTTTCTACCATTTTACGTTTTAGGTTGCGTTATATGTATGAAAATCAAAAAAACTATATTTAGGACAAGGATAACAACAAGCCCAATGGTTGCCAAACTTGTAATGCTGAGACCGGCAAAACTAGACCCTATAACGCCAATTATAGCAAGTATTAACATGAGGATTAGGGGAGCTGCAATAAGTAAAGCAGTGTAAATATCTGACAACATACCAACAAATTCTGAATATTTCTGTCTTCTTAACCTGAAATCAGTCATGGAATCTTTGGACTTCTCTCCTAGATACTTTACAAGATCGCCACCAGTTCTTGTGGTAGTTGCGATGCCATTCAAGAGCTCAGCAAGTTTCTCGCTAGAAGTTGTAGCTGCAACATTTTTCAAAGAAGTTGTTAGATCCAAGCCATAAACATTCATTTGATTAACTATTTTTTTAGCTTCCTGAGAAAAAAAAGGATACTCTTTTACATTGGACATGATTGGAAAAATCTTAGAAGGATCGACGCCACTTGAAGCTATTGCTGCAATATGGGAAATTGCAAAAGGAAGTTCATCATCTATCCTGCTTCTTGCAGAAGAGACTGAAAGAGAAGGGTAATTTATAGCAAAAATATAAACAAAGATAGAAATTGCAAGTGCAATTATAACATTCCTTAAAAGGGTTGCATGAGTCGATAGACCTATTGAAACTGCCAAAGAAATTATCAAAACAAAGAAAGTAATCAAAAAAGTTAAAGAGACATAGGATGAAACTAGATAAGGCATGTTTGCTTTTTGTAAATCATTTCTTACTGAATCATAATAACCCTGTTTAATTAAACTTGAAGCTAATCTACGGAAAACAATAGAAGCAAAAGAAACAAGAAAAGGGGGTTTTTTAAGACCAACGGGTCCTTTAGGAACAGATTTAAATTTTGTTTTTATTTTTTCAATGGCTACTTTTTCAAAGCCTAATTGTTTCTTGAACTGTTCTTGGACTTTCTTGTCTATAAAAACAACACCAGTAGAGGTTTCTATTCTTTGAAATTCTTTCTTTTTTGCTTTCCCTTTTTTAGAATCTTCAATCCCTTGCAACATGCCAGAAACTGAATCAGAAAGAACTTTAAGTTGATAGATCAAAGATCGTTTAGCTTCCTCGACAAAAAGTCTTTCTTCAGCAGAATAAGAACTTAAAAGTAAGAGTTCTTTGATAATTTCTTTCTCTTTTCTTATGTTTGCAATTATGTTCTGTTTTTCACTTATCATTTTGCTCTGCCAACTGAGAAATTATTTCATTAATCTTTTCTTGAATTTCGTATGCTCTTGTTTCAGAATCTTCAGTATCTTGTTCTAGCTGTTCTTGTAAGCTAGATAAAAGTTGTAACAAAAAAAGTAGTTTTTCTTTCATTTTTTACAAGTTATTTTGTTTTTTCTTAATGAAAATAAAAATTAAACACGAAAGCAAGTAACATATAATTAATTGAACTATTAACGCTTGATAAAAAGTATCCCACCGAATATCCACAAATTCGGCTGTGTGCGAAAAAATTATTATAGCTATTGCATAAAATCCGAATAGGGCGGTTCTATAACATGGCCCTTGTGAGCAAGGTGGAACAATGCACAACCTTGGTAATAGGCAAACTTCAACTATATTTGGCAAAACAAGAAACAGAATTACAAACAAAATTATTTTCCATTTTGTTGGTTTAAAAAAAGTTATCATTTTCCATATTCTTGTAACACCTTGTCAGGACTTTTGTAGTAATCGTTAATAATTTTTTGAACTTTCTCAAAGCTGAGAATCCTTTTGTTAAGTAAATTAAAAAGTAATTTTGTTCTAGCATTAAATTCTTGTTGAAGTTCTCTTAAATCTATACCGTACCTTCTCGAAATTTTTTCGAGAACCTTGCTCTCCTTTTTAAAGTAAAAAATATCTTTTGAAGCATCCCAGATAAAAGGTTTCTCTTGTACAGCATTCCCATCTGGTGTGACCTCTAGAATTTCTATTATTTCGCGCAATTTTCTAAGATCCTGTTTCTTAACCTTAGCATGAGTCATGACAGCAATCACGTCCAAGGTATTTATTAAAGTAGGACTTAGATTAATTGGCTGAGTTTCCAATCTTTTTATCACAGTCTCGACAGAATCTGCATGTATCGTGCTTAAACTCGGGTGACCAGAAGCCATACCCTGGAAAAGAACATAAGCTTCTTTCCCACGAACTTCACCGACAATGACATAATCTGGATTCTGCCTAAAAGATTCTTTAAGCAAATCAAAAAGATCAACTTCACCAACACCACCAACTCCTGTCCTTGCGACACTCGGCAACCAGTTTTCATGCAACAAATTCAATTCTCTCGTGTCCTCAATACTAACAATCCTTGCCTCGGGGGGTATGAAGAATGCAATCGCATTTAATAAAGTGGTCTTGCCAGAACCAGTACCACCAACAATTAAAATATTGCATTTATATTGCACGAGCAACCACAAATAAGCAAGCATCTCCGGGCTTAAAGTTTTCAAGGCAAGTAATTGTATCGGAGTTAAAGGAGTTTTTGTAAACTTTCTTATTGTAAATGTTGGTCCTTTGCTAGAAATATCGGTAGTGTAAGTTGCATTAACTCTTGAACCATCGGGTAATGTTCCATCAAGTAAAGGAGTAGCATAAGAAACGTATCTGCCACATCTCTGCGCAAGTTTCTCAACAAAATTAGCTAATTTTTCCATGTCTGTAAAAACAATGTTCGTTCTTAAATTTCTGTAAAGTCTGTGCACCACATAAATATTAGAATTAACACCATTGCACTCGATATCTTCAATAAACAAATCCTGCAATAATGGTTCAACTTCATTCAAACCTATAAAATCTCTATAAAGGTAGTAAAAAATTCTTTCATAAGATTCTCTAGAAAGAGAGTAACCTAGTTCAGAAAGGGCAAGCTTAGCTAGTTTGTCTATATAAGTTAAAATAGCTTCTTGTGATTTTTCAGTTGTTGAAAGATTAATCATCTCAGTCATACCAACCTTAAGTTCATCGAGTATTTTTGATTCAGTCTCGCTCAGTACCGGTTCTTCAATCTCATAAACAACTTCGCTAATCTCAGAATTCCAGTAAATATGGCATGAAACATAAGGAGAAATCAAAACATAACGGACATTTATTTTCGTCTTGTCCTGAACTCGCGTTAACAAAGGAACTTGTGGATTCAAATTTATGGGTGGATGCTCTGGTCTAGGCACCTCTCCTGCCCCAAATTTAGGAACTTTTAGCATTTTCACATCTTTTTTACAAAATTATCAAGGATCTATGATATTTAAATTTTAATATAAGTAATAAAAATTAAAAATAGACAAACCATTCAAAAATTATGTTTTTCATAGGAATCGATTTAGCGTGGAGCACTAGAAATAAAACAGGCATTGCAATACTTAAAGGAAATAAAGATAAAGCTAAACTTCTAAGCATTGCTCTTGTCTTTTCAGACAAGGAGATACTTAAGTATATCAGAAAAAGGGTAGGAAATAAAAAAGCATTAGTAGCAGTAGATGCCCCTTTGATAGTACCTAACAAACAAGGAAGGAGAATTGCAGATTCTTTAACAAGTAACTTGTTTAGAAAATACAATGCAGGTGCATATCCTGCTAACCGAGAGCGTTTGAGTCAGTGGGATGGAAAAATTCGTGGTGAAGAACTAGCGAAGCTACTAGAAGAAGAAGGTTTTATTCACGATCCTTATATAAAGAAATTTGAAAATACAAGAAAATTTTTTGAAGTTTATCCACACCCTGCAATGGTGGTTATATTCGACTTGAAAAAAATTTTGCAATACAAACCAAAACCAAATCGCAACTATAAATTCAGGTGGCTGGAACTTAAGAAATACCAGTCCCATCTCAAAATGCTTGAAAAAAGAAAACCTTCTCTAATCTTGCCAAAAGAAATAATAAATAAAAAAGTTAAGAAACTCAAAGCGAATAAATTAAAAAATTATGAAGACCTGCTTGATGCGATTTTCTGTGCTTATATTGCATATTACGTGTGAACAAATCCAGACAAGTGCGCTGTCTTGGGAAATATGCAAGAAGGTTATATCCTCACACCGATCCATAACTCAATGAAAAAAATTTTAAAAGAAAAAAAGCTTAATGAATTTTAATTCAACCTTTTCTTCTTGCCCATTTTAATTTTCGTGCAACTCTACCCATTCTCCAGCTTTTTCTACACTTACTCGAACAAAACCAAAAAATAGAACCTGTATCGGTTACAAAAATAATTCCTTTACCTAGTTCATAATTTTTTCTACAAAACGCGCATCTCATTTTTTTAAGTGAATGCTCCTTTCATAACTTTACTTCTAATTTTTCTTGCTTCTATTTCGGTCTCGCGCAACATTAAAATATCCTTTATGCGAACAGGGCCTTTAACATTTCTCCTCATTGTTCTGCCTTTTTCAGATCCTTCCAGAATTTTAACTTTTACCTGGGTCAATTCGCCCCGAAAACCGGTTCTTCCAAGAATCTCTTCAACAATTGCAGGTATAGCCCCATGTAGCAATTTATCTATTCCTTTGAGCTCCCCACCTGCACCATCTCTAATTTTTTGTCTTTTCTGTGAACCCATTTTTAAAAATGCCTAAACCCATTTATAGAAACTATTTGCTTTCCTTTTTTGCCTTGCTCTCTTTGGTTTCTTTCTTGCTTGCCTTAACATCTATATGTTTGGCAGCATCACCAAACTCAATTATTGCAACAGCTGCTGTAGAAACATTTATTCCAGCGGAAGCGCCTAACTTTTTTTTGCTATCTACTGTCATACAATCTATACCTCGTTCTTGGCATAAAACAGGTAAATGTTGCACAATCTCTTTAGGAGAAACATCTTCAGCATAAATTACTAGTTTGGCTGTTCCCCTCTCTATAGCTTTTGTTACTTCGTTGGTTCCTTTTTCTATCTTACCTGTTTTTCTTGCAAGTTCAACAATTTCATAAAGCGAAGCCATTTTTTAACCTCCTTCATCTTACTTCAGTCATAGGTTTAATATCAAATGAATAACAAGAGAAAAGAGCATTTAAAAACCTTGCTAAAATGATGAATTATGCTACAATTCTCATATCGTGTATGTAAGGTTGATTATCTTGTAATCTTGAGAATTCTATTGTAACAGGCGTTGTTATAGCCTTAATTTTTTCCCATCTTATAGTTTTTTCTGTGTGGCGTAATACAACAAGATCGTCTATAGTTAGAACTGGATTACCTTCTGATTTAAATGCCATCATTCCTGGCTTAAAAATTATCCATTGTTGTTGGTTGGTTTTTCCTCTAAACATATCGCTTAACTGGCATGGATTTCCTGTTCCGGCTTCTATTAAAATATAACTACCATCTATTAACATTGTTCCACCTCTTATCATTTCTCTTACTTCATGGCAAAAGACTTAATAACTAGAACCAATCTCTTTTTGTAAGGTCATTATCTTCTTTACTAATTCTTCTTTAGTATTTGCAACATCCCATGGAAGCATGCCCTCAATATTTTCTTTCATGTTTGGCATTCTGCCGCATCTTAAAACCCGGCCACTTGTTTTATAATAAAAAGAATTAACTTGGTTTCTAACTTCTCCTTCAGTATTTCCTAAAATTATTCTTGGCCAAATTGTTGGCAATCCTAATGATTGCAAATAAAATATACTTGCTAATTTATTCATTTTTTAATATTTCCATAATTTGCAAAAAAACAACGATAAAACTAGTCATTTTGTATTAATCTAATATTTAATCAATTTAGAAAGCTATCGCCAAGTCACTTGAACATCATCAGTTCTTTCATTAGGTTTTATATCTAATTTTTCTGGCTCAATTTTAATTCCAGCTTTAAACATCTTTTGGCCGAGCCATGCAATCATGCCAGCATTATCAACAAGAAACTCTGCTTCAGGAATGAAACACATAGCATCTCGCTCTTTACACATAATTTGAGCCATTTCTTGAAGCCTTTTATTGCAAGCTACACCACCACCAAGCAAAAGCTCTTGCTTGTTTAAATGTGCCATAGCACGCTCAGCAACTTCAATTAACATGGCAAAAGCATGCTCTTGTAAAGAAAATGCGAGATCCTCTAGGAGAAATTTTTTTGATTCCAACTTTTGTTTCAAATTAGTTAGCATGCCTGAAAAGGCAACATCCATGCCCTTAACAGAATAAGGTAATTCAATAAAATTTTTTCCTTGTTTTGCAAGCTTTTCAATTTTGGGTGCTCCTGGAAATCCTATTCCAGCATATCTTGCAAAAGTATCGATAAAATTGCCAACACCAATATCAAGTGTCTCGCCAAAAACACGATATTTACCAGCAGCATAACTTATAACTTGTGTATTAGCACCAGAACAATACAACAAGACAGGATCTTTTGCTCCTGTAAGCTCGCCAATTTCAAGATGTGCAATGCAATGATTAATCGGAACAATTGGAATTTTTAATCTTCCTGATAATTTTTTAACAAACTTCATCCCTTGCAATAGACAAGGAGCTAAGCCAGGTGCATTTGAAAAAGCAATAGCTTGGATATCTTTTTCATTTATTCCTGCTTTTTTCAAAGCATCTTCATACAAACTTTCAGCCACTCGTTCATGATGTTTGGCAGCCTCGCTAGGAATTATGCCACCTTTTTCTGTTGTATAACTATCTTTTATATTACACAAAAAAGTTTTATTTTTTAAAATCGATATCCCGAAGGTATGCGCTGTTGATTCTATTCCTAATATCATTTTACCTAAAAACCAATTACCGAAAGATATATATATATTTCTCATTAAAATCATAGTTCATTTTTAAATTCAAAAAAGATTGAAAGGAGGTAGAATGAAAAAAGAAGATTTTCATGATTACAGTGAACCAAATCATAGCAAAAGACTTACAGGCATTTTCTGGATGTTTGTTGTTATTGCAGTTGCCCTAGGTTTTTTACTTGCATTCACAATCACAACAAGTAACTTAATTAAAGATACTCAAACAAAAGTTGAA
>JAWAPZ010000007.1:0-20027 GCA_038894195.1 Candidatus Pacearchaeota archaeon | reverse complement strand
TTTTATTTTTTTAATTCAGCTTCAAGATTGCTAGTATATTTTGCATAATTTCTAGATTTTATAGCTTCAAAAAATTGTGGAAAATCTTGCGGAGAAAGGAACTTAAAATAATATTTGAATTTCTTCTGCTTTTTATTCAACTCTTCTTTTGTCCAATTTGAGTAATCTTTTTTGGCCATATTTATCTTTCTATTCTTTTTATCAATTCCTGTTTGAGTTCATCATCAAGTTTCATTTTATTTATTTTATTAAAGAAGTCCTAGATCTATAAAAACCTAACTCTTATGAAAGATATTTTTTGTCATGCTGATTATCCAGTTCCAATGTAGAATCAAATGAATAATCACTAAAATAATAAAAATTATTCCACTCCAATTATGAATACTTGACCATGCTCTTTTTGTTGTTCCTAAAAATATTTGATGTCCTGCACGCGGTATTCCAGAAGGAAGAAAGAAAAATATAATTAAGGCTGTTATTGATGTAACTATAAATGAAATCACCATTAAAAAGTCAATTATATAATTTAATTTGGCTTTTTCCATTTAATCTTTAGACAAGTAATATTTTTAAATTTAAAGGAAAATCAAGAAAAGCGAAAAAAACTATAAATCTGTTCTTTATTTTCTCTTATAATTAAAAAATTGATAGAAAGGCTTTAATTTTTATCAATCGATAGGTTAATCTTAATGATCAAAGCTTTTTTCTAGGATCATATTCCTTTTTTATTCTTGGAATCTTATTCAAAAGAGCCCCATTATCTGCTTTGATTTCTTCAAATATTATCTTATATCCTTTTTTTACCAACGTTGAATACCATTCATTAGCTTCCCAGAATTCAAATCCTGTTTTTTTCGAAAATTTTTTAAAAATTTCTTCATTCAATTTAGTATCCTCTGAGGTTATTGTAAGCACAAGATTATGTTCATCTGGTCTAAGGTTTTTCGAAGTATTTTGAGATAGCACCAACAGATATTGTGGATTTTCCGAATACAAAATATATTTTATTATTGTTTTAATTCCCTCCCGCATTACTCTAAAATCTGGATTAAACTCAACCAATTTTTGACTTACATCTTTGTTGCTTCTTCCAAACTTTGCTAAAGTTTCAGGCTCAATAAATGACACCATTTTAGTTTTGAAGATTTTGGGTATAAAAATTTTTCTATACAAATGCAAAAAGATAAAAACCTTAAGTGTTTTATTTAAACATGATAAAAGAATTAATCGATGAATTTTATTCAGGAAAAGAAAAGGACAAAGAAAAAGTTGCATTTTATGTTAGTGATACAGGCAAGTGTCCCAGAGCAATCTGGTTTTCGCTCAAGAATTATCCAAAAAGACCTGTTGAAGCCCGCGTTCTGAGAATTTTTGAACATGGCGATTATACTCACATGAGAATTATGGGTGCTTTATTCTCGCTTGGCTTAGTTAAAGCAGTTGAAATTTCAATTCCAGAAAATGAGTTCATTCATGGACGAGCAGATGCTATCCTCACTTTAAACAACGAACCACATGTTCTTGAAATTAAAAGTATTAACAGTACTAAGTTTAAAAACAAAGAGCCTGAAAAGGATCACGTTTTTCAAATACAGCTTTACATGCATTTTTTTAAACTCAGGAAAGGGATTCTAATTTACGAAAATAAAGACAATCAAGAACTTAAAGAATATCTTATCGAGTATGACGAGAAACTTGCTAACGATCTTCTTTATAAATTTAAAAAAATTAAAGAAGATGTTGACAAAAATATTGTGCCAGAAATTCCTAAAGATATTGAAGATTGGCGCTGTGAGTATTGTCCTTACATAGAGTCATGCGAAAAAATTGAGGAGCAGAGGGCTGAGAAAAATGAATGAGATCCATGAGTTAATTTCAAAAATCGATATTGCATTAAAAAAAGAACTTTTTCTTGAAAAGCCAGAACTTAGAAAACCATTAAGTTACAGGCAAAAAGAAAGGGAGTACTATACCCAAGAAATTAATTCTTTGCTTTTGAAAATAAAAAATAATTTTTCTTATCCAGAAATCAAAGAAGTTTCAAGAATTCTCGAAAAAAAAGATCACGAGTCACTTATCAGGGCTAAACAAATTCTTTCTGCTATCAAAGAAAAACCATTAACTGAAAAAGTAATAACAAGAAAATTTGTTTTACCCCATTTACCAAAAGAAATAGAAAGAGAGATCAAAATGAATTTTTCAGAAGCTGAAATTTGTTTGAATAACGGTTGTTACAGAAGCACAATAATGTTATGTGCCAAGATTCTTGAAATCGCATTCCATAGAAAATACTATGAACTAACTGCAAAAGACTTGCTTGAAAAAGCACCAGACATCGGCCTAGGAAATCTTGTAAAAAAAATCAAAGAAAAGGGTATAAAGTTCGAGCCCGGATTGAATAATCAAATTTCTCTAATAAATCAATTAAGAATTTATAGTGTTCATAAGAGACAAGAAGTTTTCGAGCCATCAGAGAATCAAGCTCTAGCTACTATCCTTTACACTATCGACACTTTAAAGAAATTGTTTAAATAGAAAGCTAAGGTTTTTAAAACATTTCTTCCTTGTTAGCACATGCCTGAAATAAGTCTGAGGGGCTTCGATGACCTTGACAAATCAGAGATAAAAACTATAGAAGATCTGATATCCAGCAGACTTAGAAAACTCAATATAGCATACAGTTTGCTCGTGATTGAGCTTAAACAACATAAGCACGAATATAAGCATTTGGCAAGGATAATACATGAAATAAAGATCGACCTTTTTTTTGGGAAAGGGAAGCCCTTGACAGCGAAGGCAGAAGATGTTAATTTATATAAAGCTATTGGGGGAGCAATGGATAGGCTGCTCAAAGAGGTAAGGCATAGATTTAAAAAATAAAAAATGAAAGCAAGAAAGCATGTAAGAGCAAGAGGTAGGAAAAGCCTTAGCAAGTACTTTCATAAGTATAAGCCAGGAGATAAAGTGGCTCTTGTTTTAGATCTTTCTGAAGCAAAAGGAAGATTTGCAAAGCAATTTCATGGTATAACCGGAACCATAGAGAAACAACAAGGTCACGCCTATATAGTGAAGTTTTTAAATGGCAAAGTTATTAAAAGAATAATAACAATCCCAGCACATTTGAAACCAATAAAGCACAAAAAAACTGAAAGAAAAAATGATTAAAAGAGCAGAAGCAATTTCCTTATGTGAAGTAAAAGAAATACTTGCAAAAGAAGATTCAGAAAAAGCAAAAAATTTACTTAAATTCATTAAAAAATTTTCAAAGGCAAGTACAAGCAAAGCAAAAGAAATAAAAAAAGAACTTGAAGCTTTAAATATATTTGGATTAAGACAAGAAGAAATTGTAAAAATAGTCGACCTCATGCCAGAAGATACGGAAGATTTGAGAAAAATTTTGGTAAGTTCAGAACTTTCACTTAAGCAAGATGAAACACAAAAAATCCTTGAAATTATTCAAAAGTACAGGGCTAAATGAACAGAGAAAAAATGAAAGAAGAAAGAGCCATAATCTTAGATTTTTTACCTTACGGTTATCCGTTCGAACCAAGACGTGTTCCTATAGCGCAAGCTGTTGGCCTGCAACACTTTACACTTCTCGAACTGGTGCCTAGAAAAGACGCAACTTTACAACTTAAGGAAGAGGTGTATATTGGTCCAGATAGGAGAGATAAAATTTATTTCATAAAAGGCCGCTTGCAAAAAGAAAAATTAACAGAAACAGCAAAACTTCAACTCAAAGACTTTGTAGAAACTGTTGTCACTAAACAAGAAAAAAAATTCGTTGATTTTTTCAACACATGTGATGCAATAAACAAACGAGTTCATCAACTTGAACTTTTACCAGGATTTGGTAAGAGGTATACAGAAATAATAATACAAGAAAGAGACAAAAGACCATTTTCTAGTTTTGAAGATATGAAACAAAGACTTAAAAACCTTCCAGACCCTAAGAAAGTAGTTGAGAAAAGACTACTGCAAGAACTTACAGAAGAAGTAAGACATAAACTTTTTACTACTTAAAATGGAGCAAGAAAAAAAAATTGTAAGAATAGCTGGAACAGATATACCTGGAGAAATGAGTGTAGTGGCAGGATTAACAAAAATAAAAGGTATTTCTTGGGCCTTTTCTAGTGCGACATGTAATAAATTAGGTATAGATAAAAGAAGAAAAATTTCTTCTTTGTCAAACCAAGAGATCCAGGATATTTTAAATTTCATCAAAAATCCATCGCTTCCAGAATGGCTTTTAAATAGGAGGAAGGACCCAGAAACTGGAAAAAACCTACATCTTATTACAACCGATCTTGACTTAAAAAAGGAATTTGATATAAGGAAATTAAAAAAAATCAAATGTTACAAAGGGATAAGACACTTACTAAATCAACCTGTCCGTGGCCAAAGAACAAAGTCACACTTCAGAGAGAAGGCTGGTGGCAGAGTCAAAGGAGTAGTAAAACCTAAAGTTTCTGGTAGGAGATAAGATGGGAGATCCTAAAAAACAAAGAAAAAAATATATAACACCAAGAAAAATGTTTGATCCTTGGAGAATAAAAGAAGAAAAGAACTTGGTTAAAAAATACGGGTTGAAGAATAGGAGAGAGATATGGTCTGCAGAAGCAAAAATAAAAAAAATTAGGGATCAAATAAAAAAGTTAATAGTTTTTCCAGAGAGACAGAAAGAATTTATAAAGCATTTGAGTGATCTTGGCTTAGTAAGAGAGAATGCAACAATAGATGATGTTCTTGCCCTAAACAAGGAAAAAATACTTGAAAGAAGGCTCCAAACATTGGTTTTTAACAAAAAACTCGCAAAGACAATAAAGCAGGCCCGTCAAATGATAGCACATAGACAAATAAAAATAAAAGGTGCTGTATGCGATTCTCCTGGAAGGTTAGTTAGGGTTGAAGAAGAAAGTACAATCAATTTAAAAAATGCAAGCTGAAAAGGCAAAGGAAAATATAGGGATAATGAACATAAAAGCTACTTATAATAACACTATTGTGAATATAACCGACCTTTCTGGGAACACGCTCGCCCTAGTTTCCGGAGGCCAGGTTACTAAGCATGACAGATTAAAGGCAAACCCGACAGTGGCAATGTTTGTAGTAAAAAAAGCTGTAGAAAAAGCAAAAGAGTTTGGGATTACAAGTGTTTTTGTGAGGGTAAGAGGTAAAGGGGGCAAGCTTGCACCAGCACCTGGCCCTGGAGCAAATGCAGCAATAAAAGCAATTTCAAAAGAAGGAATAAAAATTTTAAATATAACAAATACTACCCCATTACCAAGGGGTGGCCCAAAACCCAAAGGGGGCAAACGTGGTAGAAGAGTATAATGAGAGTTGAAAAGATAAAAGAAACCAAAGAAAAAGTATCATTTATAGTAAAAGGAATTAATTTCAGCTTTGCAAATGCCATAAGAAGGAGTGTATCGGAAATTCCAGTACTTGCTATAGACACTGTTGAGTTCTCTAAAAACGATTCTGCTCTTTATGATGAAATTCTAGCTCACAGGCTTGGCTTGGTACCTTTAAAAGCACCGAAATTATTTGCTTCTCGTGAAGAATGTTCTTGCAATGGCAAAGGATGTCTTAAATGTACAGCATCACTTAAACTTAAAGTAAAGGGACCAAAAACTGTTTATTCTGGGGATCTAAAAAGCAAGAGTGTTGAACCCGTTTTTAAAGAAATGCCCTTAGTTGTTCTTGAGAAAGATCAAGAACTAGAATTAAGTGCAGAAGCAATTCTTGGAAAAGCAAAAGAGCATGCAAAATTTTCTCCAGGATTGTTATGGTTTAATGCTTTACCAGAAGTAACTATTAGGGGGTGCGATGGCTGTGCAAAATGTCTCGAAGTGTGCCCAAGAAAGGGAATAACAATGAAAGACAGAAGCATAATAATAGATCCTTTTAAATGTGATATGTGCGGGGCTTGCACAGATTTATGTAAAGAACTTAAAGATGCGATAACAATCAGACCAAGTCAAGAAGATTTTGTTTTTTATGTTGAAAGTTTTGGCCAGATGACTGCAAAAGAAATTTTTCTCGCTGCTCTTGAAGTTTTGAATGATAATCTGAAACAGCTTGAAAAGGTTATTAAATAAAATTTATAAAATAAAAATTTCTTAACACTTTATGCGGGAGTGCCGGAGTGGTCAAATTGCAAGGTACTGCTTGCAAGAACAAACGGGTACGGCTAAGGACCGTATGGCTTAGTGCCTGCACAGGTTCGAATCCTGTCTCCCGCATAAATTTAAAAATCTACGAAACAAGATTTTAGAATGATAAGCAAAACAAGAATAAACAAAAAAGCTCAACGCAAGAACGAGGAATTAAAACATACTATACTTGCTTTGAAAAAACAAAAAAATAAAGATTTTCTTAAAATTGCTCGCTATCTAGTAATGCCAAGAAAAAAAAGTATTGCTGTGAATCTTGAAAGAATAAATAAATTATGTAAGGATGATGATGTTGTTTTGATTCCGGGAAAAATATTAAGTAAAGGTAGTTTAAACAAAAAAATACAGTTAGTAGCTTTTAAAGTTTCAGGCAAGGCACTAGAGAAAATAAGAGAATCCGGTTCAAGTTTTTGTACCATGAATCAGTTCCTGAATGAAAAAGAAAAAAAATTTAAAATAATTGTTTAAAATGAAAGACATTTTTATAGATGCGACAAATGCTGTGGCTGGCAGGCTAGCTAGTTTTGCAGCAAAAAAAGCCTTGGAGGGGAATAAAATTTTTATAATTAATTCTGAAAAAGCAATAATCTTAGGTTCTCCAGAAAGGACACTAGAAAAATATCTTAAAAGGTTAAGACTTGGCCACGGTGTACAGAAAGGACCAAAGTTTCCGAGAAGACCAGAAATGTTACTAAGACGAATCGTGCGAGGCATGCTCCCTTGGAAGAGGACAGGTGGAAGGGAGGCATATAAAAGAATAAAATGTTTTCTAGGCGTTCCAGAGCAGTATAAAAGCCAAGAAACAATAAGATTTGATAAAAAAATAAAGACAAAATTCATCACACTTGAAAGATTATCCTCTTTGATAAGACAAAAATGAAAAAACAAACAAAAAAACAAAAAGCCAAGTATTTTAATATAGTAACCACTGGGAAAAGAAAGGAGGCAATTGCAAAAGCAACAATAAAACAAGGTTCAGGCAGGATAACAATAAACAAAAAGCCAATAACTTTATTGAATAATTTGCAACAACTTTCTTTGAAAGAACCATTTATTTTAGCACAGCCCCTTCTTGGAAACGATCTTAATTCAGTTAACATAGAGGTTAATGTTCAAGGAGGTGGTGTTGAAGGTCAGCTAGAGGCTTCAAGACTTGCCATTGCCCGCGCCCTACTTGCTTATTTTAAAAAACCTGAACTAAAGCGTGCATTTCTTGAGTATGATCGTGCACTACTTGTTGCAGATACAAGACGCAAGGAACAGAGGAAGCCAAATGACAGCAAAGCAAGAGCTGCAAGGCAGAAAAGTTATCGTTAAAAATTACAGAGAAAGACAGAAAAATATATTTTATAAGAAAATTTTTATTTTTAAATTTAATTAGACTATCTTAGATACCTCGGATTTCACAATTAAATTTTTAAATAATTCTGTTGTATAATAAGGAAATGAAAGAATCTATAGAAAAGAGGCTTATTGAACCGAGAGTTAATAATCTCGATTCACCAGAAGTTGCTGGAGTTACAGCAGTTGAAGCAATGGTAAGTCAGGGCTTTTTTGAATATTGTTTTAATCAGCGTTGGAGGCTTATAGACACACCTCCTATTACAGCAGCTACTGGAGCTTGCGAGAATTTTTTAACAGTTTTCGATGTTGATTTCTTTGGTAAACCAGGTTATCTTAGCCAGACAGGTCAACTTTATCTTGAAGCTTTCCTACACCAATTTCCAGGAACTTTTTGTTCTGGCCCAAGCTTCAGGAAAGAACACGCAGTTGACAACAGACATTGTGTGACCTTTACTTTACTTGAGATAGAAGTTAAAGATTGCGATCTTGAGCAGCTACAAAAGCATGTTGAAGGGATTTTTGATTATATGTTAAGCAATGTATCAAGAAACTGCGAAAAAGAACTTGCTATGCTCGGAGTAAAAAAAGAATGGCTAGAAACATTTAGACCACCTTATAAAGTTATAACTTACGAAAAAGCAATAGAACATCTAGGACTTAATTGGGGCGATGATCTTAAAAGTGAACATGAAAAAGAACTTGTAAAGAGAAATGACAACAAACCTTTGTTTGTGACACACTACCCTGAAGAGATCAAGTTTTTTAATATGCGAGAAAACAGACAGAACCCACGAGTTGTTAATAGTATGGATTTATTGTTACCTTATGCTGGCGAGGCAGTTGGCGCAGCCGAAAGAGAGGAAGATTATGAGAGACTTGAAAAAAGACTGGAGAAATCGAAGATGCTTGAACTAATGATAAAAGCAATGAAAGAGAAAGATTTTTATAAAAACATGGAAGAAGGAGAAATTAAAAAGTTAGCTCTAGGAAGTTTTGATTGGTATCTTGACCTTGTCAAGAGATATCCTATAAGGCATGCCGGTTGTGGTATTGGCAAGAATAGGGTCGTGCAAGCCTTTTTAGCTTCAAATGACATAAGAGCCTGTGCAGCATATCCTCTAAACAAAGAAACTTTGATGTAATTACATCACTACTCATATCTTAAGGCTTCAACAGGCTTCAATCTTGAAGCGCGAACAGCAGGTAGTGTTCCCGCAAGACTTCCTACCACAAATGAAAAAATTAGTGCACCAACAATCAGCCATACTGGGGTTACAATTCTAATCGCACCAGTCAATTGCATTAGAAAGAGCTCAGCAATTTTACCTATCCCAATTCCAAGAATTACTCCAATAAAACCACCGATCAAACCCAAAAAACCAGCTTCTATCAAAAATATTAGGAGGATGTCTGAATTTTTGGCCCCGATTGACTTCATTATTCCTATCTCTTTTGTTCTTTCTAAAACACTAGTATACATTGTGTTCATTATTCCTATGCCTCCAACAACAAGCGCAATAGCCGCTATACCGACAAGAATTCCTTGAACAATTGAAAGGATATTCTGAAACGCACCTATTATTTGTTCTGCTGTTTCGACTTCAAAATCTTCTTTTCCTTCTTTAACATTCCTTGACTTTCTTAATGCTTTCTCGATATTCTGCTTAACCTCCTCAATATCCTCACCTTCTTTAACTCTGGCACTCAAAAAATCATATTCATCTGAGATGTTTAAAAGATCTCTTAAGGCGCTTTCCGACATTATAGCTATCCTATCTATTTGCGGGTTCTTTGTTTTCCCGAGAATCCCAACTACTCTGAAAGACCGACCCTGGATTTTTATTTCTTCTCTTAACTTTATCTTTTTGTTTAGAACATGTTCACCAAAATCACTCCCAATAATTATTTCTCCATGCCTATTGGGATCAAAAAGTTTGCCTTGGGCAAGTTCAACATTGCTATCTTTTATAGATTCTTGTCTTTCTCTAGAATCATCTGGCAGTGAAAGAACATAATTGTATTGGATTTCATCTTTAAATTCAAATTTAACTGGTCTTAACAATCTACCAATTACAATGTCAACGCCTCGGACCTTACTTACAACCCCCTTATCTTTTTCAGTTAGGGGAACAGCAACACCTGCTCCTGGCAGTCTAGCACTACTACCTTTAGCAGTTATTGTTAAAGTATTTGAGCCAAGGATAGAAAATTGTTCAGCAATGCTGCTCTGCAATCCTTGTCCTAGAGATATTAAAGCAACCACAGCAGCTATACCTATAAAAATTCCAAGTACAGTTAAAAAACTTCTTAAGCGTCTGTTTTTTAAATTCTTTAAAGATAATTTAAAATAATCTACTATCATTTTTTAAATTCAGATATGTAATTCAAAATCAATTAAAGTATTGTTTTTAATTTCTGGAAAGTTTTTTAGTGCTTGACTTAGCATTTCAGTTTTTAGAAGAGCGTCTACAATATTTCCTTTTATTTTTTTTTCTATCATTTTAGAAACCTACTCTTCTAATTTTTTCTTTTTTCTTGCAGAAACTCGCCAAACTATTATTGCTATTATAACTAAAATTACTATCATAATCCAAGGAAATTTTGGCAGCAATCCAGCAGTTCGTGCTTCAGAAATCGTATAGACTTTAACAGGAATTTCTTTAATCTCGCTATACTTCTGATTATTAGAGTCCCTGTAGTTGATCAAAATTTTTAAAATTATGCTTTGTTTTTTAGGCGTAACTTGAAAATCAACAGTATCATAATCGTCAGACGATATTTTACCAATATATTCATACCCTTTCTCTATGCTGTAATCAGCAGAATTAAGAATTTTAGTTTCAACGAACATAAGATCCCCAAGACCTTTATTTAGAACTTTAAATTGAACTTTGGAAGGTTTTTTCATTATCAGCTCATTTTTTTCTACATTTAGCTCAATACTTGGTGCTTCGTACACCTGCAAGGCGATACTGTCTTTTTTCGTGTAGTTTTTACCGTAAGAATCTTCATATATAATCTCTAGAGGAATTTTATAGGTTTTGATTTCTGCTTCAGCAAGCACAAAAAGTCTCAGAGAAATTTCTTTTTCTTCTCTCGCGTTAAGTGAAGCGATTCTTTGTTCTGTAACACTTTGTGGAGCAAAGGGTAAGTTATCTATGTTAAGTTTAAGTATAACGTTTTTAATTTCAGAGTTGGCGGTATTTTTTATTTTCATTTTTACTTCAACTTCTTGACCAGGAGCCACTTTTTCAGGAATGCTATTTACTGAAACAATCTCGAGATAGACCTGTCTAGGTGCAATTATGATATCAAAATCTTCAAAATTCCAGTCCCCATCAGTTTTGTATCTTAAAGTAATCTCTTCTTTTTCCTCTTCTGCAGAGGGGTCAATTTCAATTTTATAAAGGATAGTTTTAGTTTCAAAAGCTTCTAAAGAAATACTTTTTTCTTTTCCAGATATTAAATTAAAAGGATCGTCAACTTCAAGTCTAAGAGTTAAATTCAAGGCACTTGCTTCGTTATTTTGTATTTCAAATTCGAGCTCGAGAATATCGCCAGGATGTGCTGGATAGGGTTTGTAGCTTAATGAAATATCAATATCTTTCGCAGAGCCGTACGAAATAAGTAAAATTAGACAGCCGATTACAATAAAGATACTAAAAAATTTATTCATTTTACCAACTTTCCATCTTTTAAGTACATAATTTTTTTAGCATTTTTTGCAATTTCTTTGTCGTGTGTAATTATAATAACCGTTTTGCCTTTTTTGTTTAATTTTTTTAACATGTCCAAAATTTCTTTACCGGTTTTGCTATCTAGATTTCCAGTAGGTTCATCAGCAAGAATAATGTCAGGATCATTTGCAAGAGCTCTTGCAATTGCAACTCTTTGTTGCTCACCACCCGAAAGTTCATTTGGTTTGTGGTTAGTGCGTTTGCCTAAGCCAACTTGCTCGAGAAGGTTTTTTGCTCTGGAATTCCTTTCTTTGGTAGAAGTTCCTTGAAAAATCATGGGTAACATAACATTCTCTTTTGCAGTTAAAGTAGCAATTAAATTAAATTGTTGAAAGATGAAGCCAATTTTTTTCCCCCGTAATTGAGCCAGTGTGGACTCGTTCATCAATGCAATATTTTCATTTTCAAGAAAAATACTTCCCGCTGTAGGGATATCTAAAGCACCTATAAGGTTCATTAAAGTACTTTTTCCAGAACCGCTTGGACCCATTATTGCGACAAAGTCTCCTTCTTTGATGTCAAGAGACACATCGCAAATTGCCGGCACTTTAATCTTTCCAAGATCATAGGTTTTGCATACATTATTTAGTCTGATTATTGACATTTTTCTTAGCCCTTTCCAGCAAGAATTTTTAATTTAAAAATGTTTCTCTTTTACAGTTACGAAAACTAAGCAAAAATACCGACTAAACTTAAGATGCCGATAAGAATTAAATATAATCCAATTATCCAGTGCAACAATTTTGGAAATACTATTATAGCTACTCCGAAAAGTATAGTAATTATGGCTACCACCAAAATAGGGATCTGCAGTGCAAATATCATCAAATTTTAAAGATAGTTAAATATAAAAACCTTCCTTTTTTTTTCCTAAGATGATAATTCCGATTCGATGCTTTTCATGTGGGAAGCCGGTAGCACATTTGTGGGAAAAATTTAAAGTTCGAGTTGAAAAAGGCGAAGATCCTGGCAAAGTTCTAGATGATCTCGGCCTTGAAAGATACTGTTGCAGAGCTATATTTTTAGGACATGTAGATTTACTTGAATTGGTTAGTAAATTTAAAAAATTTTAATTAATTATTCATTTGAATTTTTTTCTAACAATATTTCCACAGCGTAGACATTTTCTTGATATTTTTTTCTTACTTAATCTTATTTTCACATTCTGGTCAAGCCACGAGTTGCACTTGTGACAAAATTTATCTCGCCATTTTTCAGGAATTCTGTAATTTGCGTGTTTCGCAATTTTTCTTGCTTTTTTAATAAGCTTTTTTGCTTTTTCTTCACCCCTTTCTTTTTTGGCCTTCTGAAAAATATTTTCAATCAAATTTTCAACTTCTTTAGAAACCTTTGCCCGCATTTTAGACGAAGGCAGCTTACGAGTTTCCCCTCATAAAGAGAGTACAGCTCGTAACGCTGGTAGCTTAACTTCTAGGTTCGGGATGGTACTAGGTGTTTCCTACCAGCTATGGCCGTCTTCAACAATGTCTAGAGAATTTCGCTTTTAAACTTTTCTAAAATCGAAAAGTTTATATAAAACTATACCCTTCCATAATAAAGGATAGGGATACTCTAGGGTTTACAGTATCGCACTTCGGTGCATGCTGACGTTCTTCCTTGTGAAGAACACCTAGATCCTTACTATCCTTTTAATTCTTTTGGCAAAATTTATAAGAACTCTTTTCTTAACACTTTATGCGGGAGTGCCGGAGTGGTCAAACGGGATGCGCTCAAGAATATGGAACCTTTTTCCTTATGAAACTCTAATAAGAAACGCATTGGCTTAGTGCCTGCACAGGTTCGAATCCTGTCTCCCGCATTAACATGGCAGAAAAAAAACAAATAAAATCAACGTATGGAAAATACCTTGCAGACACCTCTGTTATAGCTCAGCGAAAACTCTACAAGCTGTTCAAAAACAAATTAAGAGGTAAGTTACTTATTCCAAATGCAGTTATTGCTGAGCTTGAGAATCTTGCGAATAAAGGTCAAGATGCAGGATTTCATGGTTTAGAAGAAGTAGCTAAATTACATAGGCTAAAATCACGAGTAAAGTTAGTTTTTATTGGTCTAAGACCGACAGAACATCAAATAAAATATGCTCGTTCTGGCGAGATAGATGCCCTAATCAGAGAACTAGCTTATAAACACAGAGCAACTTTGATTACAGCCGATCTTGTGCAATCAAAATCTGCTTTAGCCTATGGTATAAAAGTTCTTTTCTTGAAAACTAGGAAAAAGAAACAAAAGAAAAAATTTTTCTTATTTAAAAGAAAGAAAAAATTTAACATATAAGTTTAAAAACTTAGTTTGGCCAAAATAAAGGCATTTTAACAATCTATTTTAAAAAATAAATTAAAAAGTACAATTTGCAGGCAATGTAGAAACATAATCGAGTACTTCACCAATCCCAGGTATGTGGAATGCTCTCGGTCTATGTGAGCCTACACTTATTACTGTTTCATTTGTTTTTTTAACTGAGATACTATAAAGAGGTGATGCCGGGTAATCATTTGTATAGTTTGAATAATTGAAAGAATTGCAGTCTAAAAATGGGAAAGTTTCCAAATCAAAAAATTTATTTTCTGTTGAGGAAATTCTTAGTTCTTTGTTCCATTTATTAAAGTTACCCGTTCCGTGCAATGGGTCGTCAGTAAAAATGAATGTCGTTCCGTTAGAAATCCACGTAGTTATTGTGGCATTATATAATGTAAGACCCATCCTTTCTTCTTTTTCAATCTTACCTGATCCGTTAAGATATTCTGGTTTTAGAATTGATTTAACAAAGGGATCATCTATACTAACATTAACAAAACTATTGTTTGTTTTTGGTTCTTCTTTTACGCATCCATTTATTGCAAGTATAGATAATACAAATAAGCATATTACTAAAACCATAATTATATTCCCCTTCATTTTAATATCATGCCCTTTCTATTTTAAATTTTTCGTACGAATAGCAAGATATTAAAGAAAGAAAATATAATTATTTTTAGGCCCCTGTAGCTCAACTTGGATAGAGCAGCACCCTCCTAAGGTGAAGGTTGCAGGTTCAATTCCTGCCAGGGGCGTAGGAAAATTTTTATATGTTGCTTACAGCATTCTAAAAAAAGAGGAACGATGGAATGGGTAGTAATAAAAGATAATTTTATTCAGGCACTTTTGATGATATTTGAAAAATCTGAGAAAATAGTGGTAGAACCTTCACTTAACCCACAAATGTTGTGGATGCTGATTCCTCTCCTTACGGGATTGTTTATAATTGAAATTTACTTCGGCCATTATAAGCGGGAAGAGCTTGGGTGGAATTCTGCTGTAAGCAATTCTTTAGTTTTGTTTTTTGTTGGAATGAATCTTTTCTCCTATTTATCAACGCAAGGTATTCTAAGGCAATTTTCTTTTTCCCAAGGAATATCTTTTCTTGGTTCAGAAACTTCTTTAATAAAAATTTTCATCGCCGGCTTTGTTGTTTTTGAGGCAGTTTTACTTTTTATCCTGAATTTTACTCATGCGTTGCCAAAAAAATTTGCGTTCGGAATTTCTTCTGGTTTATATTTAAATTTTCTTGGGTGTATATCTATAATTCTTGTTTATGGCAATATCTCCTTTGACATTCTTCTGGTTCCAGCGATACTTTTGATCTTTTTGTGCTTGGTAGTTTTTTTAGGACTAATAGAAGCAATCGAACCAACAAGTTGGCATACTTCTCAAGAATGATTGTTTAAATAAAAATAAAAAAGAGAAAGTAAACAAAAGCAATTATAAAGAATATAGAGTATTCAGTGTTCCTATGCAGTTTTTCCATCATATCTATTTTTTTTCTTTCGTGAAGTTCAAGCAGGATGACATTAAAAATAACTACGAAAAGTAAGAATGCGTATGTTAAGATCATAAATTTATCAGCAATTGTTAAGTATCCTACCGGGGGGATTTGGTTTGATATTGAAATATGGAACATAACCGACGCAACCAAACTTGATGTGGCTATAGTAAGTCTATTAGTAATTTTGTCAGGGTCCATTAAAAAACTGACCAAAACAATGAGGACAATGACCAATACTGGGAGAAATGTTTTAAGGAAGGAATTTGATTTAATTCTTGAGATGTTGATGATGAAAGAATATTGCGAATAAGTTTCATTGTAAACTACATATTCATGTTCGCTTACATTAATTTCCCAACCCCCTATTTTCCAACCGGGAAATGTTATCGAATCGTCAAGACCACTCTCTTCAAATAACGGAACATACTCCAATTCTTTGATAGTATTTTTTTTGTCTTCAATTATTATTTGTATTTTTTGTTCATCAAAAGGGAACTTTTTAAGGTCTATTGGGCTGTTTAAATTTGCTTGTATTCTATAAAACTCTTCGTTTGGGGTATCGATAATTTTATCAATACTTGTAGCTCTTCCATTGACAAATTCAAAATTCCCTGGCTCACAAGATTCAGAGCATTTTAGATCAAGGTAAAAGTCTGCGGTGAAAGTTCCTGTACCAACATCAAATTTTCCTAAATTTAAGACATATAGGCCAACTTCAACTTTTGTGTTTTGCGTTGCACTTGCTGATTGTGTGCTTGCAATTAAGATTACTAAGACCAGACTAAACAAAATTATTTTTTTCATAATTTTGTTTAGACTTCTAATTTAAAAATTTTTCTTTTATTATTTATTTCTTTTAGAATGTCAAATATAAGGACAATAAAAAAACCAGCGACAATGCCAATCAACCAACTTTCAATCCCTATAGGGGCTGTTTCAAAAATGTTGTTTAAAAAATAAACAACAAAAAAAGTGGCAGTTATAGAAACGATAGAAGCGTAAACAAGATACTTGTTTGCAAAAACATTGTGAGAGAAAACTTTTTTTCTAAATGACCTAAAATTAAACGCATTAGCTATTTCAAGCATAATTAAGGTAACGAGCGCAGTAGTTCTAGAATATTCTAAAGGTCTGTTTAAAACATTAAAACTAATAAAAAAACTAAATAAAGTTAACCCCGCCATACAAATGCCCGAGATAATCATCCACTTGATTAAGTCTTTATTCAAAATTTCTTGCTTTTTTCTTGGTTTTTCTTTCATCACATCCTTGGATGCAGGATTTAAGGCAAGAGTAATTGCTGGCAAATCATCCGTTACAAGATTCATAAACAGTATTTGTAAAGCTAGTAAAATAGGAACACCCCAACCAAATAGTGGGGCAAGCAAAACTCCTAAAAACAAAATAGCTAGTTCAGCATAATTAACAGAAAGCTGGTAGCTAACAAATTTTCTTATGTTTTTAAAAATAGTCCTACCTTCCCGGACAGCAGCGATAATTGTAGAAAAATTATTATCTTTTAAAGTTAAATCAGCTACAGCCCTTGAAACATCTGTACCACCTTTGCCCATTGCAACACCAATTTGTGCTTCTTTCAAAGCAGGAGCATCATTCACACCATCGCCGGTCATTGTTACTATTTCACCATTTCTTTTCAACGCATCCACAATCTTAAGTTTATGCTCTGGCCTTACTCTTGCAAAAATAGTAATATCTTTTACAATTTTAGACAACTCTTCTCCTGTTATTTTATCTAATTCGTATCCTTCTATAGTATTCCCAGAGAGACCTATTTCTTTTGATATAGCCAAAGCAGTCTCTTTATCATCTCCCGTGATCATTTTTACTTTTATGCCAGCTTTTTTGCATAATCTTATAGCTTCTTTTACTTCTTCCCTCGGGGGATCTTCCATTCCAACTAATCCTAAAAAGATAAGTTCTTTTTCAAAATGGTCTTTTTTTAGGAGGGGATTTTTTTTATAAGCTAGAGCAAGAGTTCTCAGCATGCTTGAAGTAAATTCTTTATTCACTTTCAAAATTCTTTTTCTTTCTCGGTCGGTTAATCTGAAAATATTTTCTCCTCTTTGAATGAATTTGCACTTATCAAGCAAAATTTCTACAGCGCCTTTAGAAAAAATATATTTTTTCTTTTCAAATTTACACAAAACCGACATTATTTTTCTTTCCGAACTAAACGGTATCTCTTCGATTCTAATAGCATCTAAATCTTCACGGAAAATTCCTGCTTTTGCAGCCATTATTAGCAGGGCAGCTTCTGTTGGTGTTCCAGAAACTCTATATACACTGTCTTCACCTGTTCTTTCTATTTTTGAATCATTGCATAAAACTGCCGCTTTCATTGATAAATCCAAAGCATACTCTTTTTTTATATCAATTTTTTTACCTTCATAAAAAAATTCTCCACGAGCTTCGTAACCTATCCCAGAAACATTAAAAAGTTTGTTATCTGCAAATATCTTTTTTATAGTCATTTCACCCTTTGTAATCGTCCCAGTTTTATCAGTGCAGATAACAGTTGTTTCCCCTAGAGTTTCTATTATGGACATTCTGTTTATTATTGCGTTCTTTTTTGCCATTCTGTGGGCACCTGTCGAAAGCGCAGTCACTAAAACAACAGGTAAACCTTCTGGAAAAGCAGAAACACACAAAGCAATAACAAGCATTAAAACATTTATTAAGAGCTCTTTAGAAAAAGGTGTTGCTGTTCTTGATAGCATAAGCAATCCAGTCAAGACAGAAAAAATTATAGCTGCAATGACCATATATTTGGCTATCTTATTTGTTTTTTTTAATAAGGGCAATTCTTTTTCTGCTTCAGAAATCATTCCCGCTATTTGGCCAAATCTTGTGTTCATTCCAGTATGTAACACTTTAGCCATACCTTTACCAGTAATGACAAAAGAACCCATAAAAAGCATATTCTCTTCTGAAAATTTTTTTATGTCCTTTATAGCTATTTTTCTTATTTCTTTTGATTCACCTGTAAGGACAGCTTCATTGACTAGGAGTTCTTTTTCTTCAAGAATCAAGCAATCGGCAGGGATTTTTTCCCCACTTCTTAGTAAGATTATATCCCCAGGAACAATCTCTCTAGAAGGAATCTCTTGTTCTTTTCCCTCTCTTATAACTATAGAAACAGGTACCAACATCTCTTTTAATGCTTTGATTACCTTTTCTGCTCTATACTCTTGTATAAAAGAAACGAACACCACAATAAAAATAACACCAAGAATTGTATAGCCCGTAATCAATTTTCCCACGAAGAAAGCAACTAGCATTGCTGCAAACAATAAATAGATTATTAAATTATTTTTTATTTGCCTTAAAAGTATACGCAAAGGAGAAACAAAAGTAGTTTCTTTTATCTCATTAAAACCATATTCTCTCAACCTTTTTCTTGCCTCTTTTTTGCTCAATCCTTTTTCTTCCATCCTAAATTTTTTAAGAATTTATCTTTTTAAAATCTTAGCCATCTTGGGATAAAATATTTTTAAGCGAGAACTTTAATAACCTCAATCCATGCTTTTGCACAATTCTTTTGATTATAGCCACCACCACCCAAAGCCAAAATATTTGAATGCCATTTTTTAGAATATTTTACTAAAAAGTTTGAAGCCATTTCATGTGCTTTTTCAAAATTTAGGTTCGCAAGAGGCTCGCCGACAAGACAATCAGCACCTGCTTGCAACATAATAAAGTCTACCTTTATTTTGTCTAAGAGGTTTGAAACTTTTTTAAGACCATTTTTAAAATCAGAATCATCAGACAAAGGTTCCATAAGTAGATTCAATTTAGTTCCTTTCGCCTTTCCTTTACCAATTTCGTTTTCAGAACCAGTTCCAGGATATAAAAAAGATTGATGAAAATCCACAATATAAGTATTAGGATCTTTCTCAAAACTATAAAAAACACCGTCACCGTGATGGGCATCAATATCAAAATAAAGAATTTTCTTTAGATTATATTTTTTTCTTAAATAATTTATTGCAATACAAACATCATTGAAAATGCAAAAACCTCGAGCTTGGTCTTTATAAGCATGATGTAAACCAGCAACAGGAACAAAAGCATTCTCTTCTTTTTCAAGCATTTTGTCTATGGTACTTAAAACAGAGCCAACAACATAACAACAAGCTTCATAACATCCTTTAAATGCTGGAGTATCGCCATAATCAAGGAAACCGCATCCTTCTTTTGATCTTTTTTTCACAAAATTTACGTAATCCCTTGTATGAAAAAGTAAGAGTTCATTAATTTTTGCTTTTTTTGCTTTAATTATTTTTATTTTTTCTTTTAAACTATCATCGAGCTTTCTAAATTCTTCAACAAATGCTTTATATCTTAAGCTATTAAAAGGATGTCTTGGAAAACTGTAAAGTTCTAGTCTTTTGTCAAGGACAAGTATCATTTTTAGAATGCGCCAGCCGGGACTCGAACCCGGATCATTAGCTTTCTATTTTTCCCTGTGAGGGAAAGCATCGGAAACCGTAGGTTTCTGATTTGGAAGGCTAAGGTCCTAGCCATTAGACTACTGGCGCCCAACATTTATAAATTAAGAAAGTTTAAAAGCTTTGTTAATAAAAATATTTAAAACAGCCCTTAATAAAGGTAAGATGGTCAACAATTCAAATGAAGATAAAAGAGAAATAATTCAAGAAGACGCAGAACCAACATCACTTGAAGAAGAAAAAACCGAACAATTCGAACAACAAGGGCATAGAAAAATTGAAACAGAACAAATAAAAGCAGAATTAAAAGAGACAAAGGTAGAAGGACAAATAGAATTAGAAAGAGAAATTAAAGAAAAAAAAGAAGAAAAAAGGGTTGAAGAATCGAAAAAAGGATTAGCAGAAAGCAAGAAAAAAGAAGAAAAGCCAAGGACCAAATTTCTCAGTTCAGAATGGTACGATAAGAATTACAAGATTT
>JAWAPZ010000006.1:0-20875 GCA_038894195.1 Candidatus Pacearchaeota archaeon | reverse complement strand
ACAAAAATTGATAATAAACAAGTGACTATCAACGAAAAAGAAAAAATTCAATATAAGTATCTTGTTGGGGCAGATGGGGCCAATTCTATTGTAAGAAAATACCTTGGTTTGAAGACAAATAATTTTGAAGAAGCTTTTCAATATATCACTAATAAAAAATTTAAAGATTTACAAATTATATTTGATTTTCACAAATTTGGTTTGACTTATGTATATATTTTTCCTTATAGGACTAGAACTATAATTGGTTTCGGAACAGATTTATCAAAAAAAATACATCAACCAGTTTTTAATATACCTTTTTTTAGGAATAAAAAGAACTTTGATGATTGGTGCTCTAAAAAATTTGATATTGAAAAAGCAAAATTCCAAGCAGGAATTATTAATTATGACTATCGCGGACATGAATTTGGAAATAAGTTTCTTGTAGGAGATGCTGGAGGTTTTACTTTAGGTCTTTTTGCTAATGGGATATACTCTGCAATAAAATCAGGAGAAGATATTGCTAAAAAAATAATTGATAAAAAATATAGTTGCCAAAATATAAAAAAAATTTTAACCATTAAGAAAGTAGAAGAAACACTTCTAAGAACTTTTGAATTTAATGAAGATTTTTCAGAAATCGAAATGGGATTGCTAGTTAAATTTTTTTCAATGATTGTTAAATTTAGGTTTCTCGGAGACAAAATTTTAAAAAATTTTTAATATAATTAACACCAAAATCTATAAAAAGTAAAACTGATTCTTTTTTGGTGAAATAAAGATGGGGCTAAGGCAAAAGATTAAAATGAAATTTGCACATATTGCAGATGTACATTTGGGTGCATGGAGGTATCCTGAGTTGCAAGAGCTGAACGCCCAGGCATTCAGACAAGTAATCGATACTTGTATCCAGGAGCAAGTAAATTTTATTGTATTATCTGGTGATTTGTTTGATGTTGCAATGCCCCCCATAGATGTTCTTAAAGAAGCTGTTTCAGAGTTTAAGAAATTGAAAGATGCAGGTATTCCTTGCTATCTTGTTCCTGGTTCGCATGATTTTAGTGTTACTGGTAAAACTTTTATCGATGTCTTGGAACGCGGTGGTTTTTGTAAGAATGTTGCTAGTTTGAGAGAAGAGAATGGATTTTTTTTCCTGAATTTTTTTCGAGATGATAAAAATAATGCGGTTTTTGCTGGGATTCCTGGAAAAAAAGCAAGTTTAGAATTAGAATTTTTTGAGAGACTCAAAGCAGATCTTGGAGAGTATAAGGATATGTTAAAAATATTAATTTTTCATACAACTTTGAGTGAGTGCAAGCCGTTTGAGAGCATGCCTAGCATAACTGCTTCTGAATTACCTTCTGGATTTGATTATTATGCTGCAGGTCACATACATATTGCCGAGGTTATTAAAAAAGACAAACAAGACAATGTTTTTGTTGTCTACCCAGGACCTGTTTTTCCTAACAATCTCGAAGAACTCGAGCAATTCTCTTGTGGGAGTTTTTACATTGTTACTTATGATAATAAAAAATTTGAGGTTCAGAAAAAAGAATTGAAGTTTAAGGAGGTGATTTCAAGTTTAATAGATGTTGACGGACTTTCATCTCAGCAAGCAAATATCAAAATTCTTGAGGAACTTTCTAAGCTGGATTTAAAAGATAAGATTTTTATTTTAAGAGTTTCTGGCTGTTTGAGTTCTGGAAAAACTTCAGATATAGATATTGAAAAAATACGTGAAAAAACAAAAGAATCCTATCTTCTTTTAAAAAGTTTTTCAAAACTTACAACTAAAGAACTTAAAGTGGAGGTTAAGGGAGAGCATAAAACTATAGATGAAATTGAGAACGAATTTATCATGGAATATGAAAAACAAATTCCCAATGAATTCATAAATTTTTCAAAATTTATTGTGCCTTTGCTTGAGCATCTAAATTTTGAGAAACAAGAAGGTGAAAAAAAAGAAGATTTTCAAGCAAGAGTCTTTGAAAATGTTTCAAAAATTCTAAATTTAAAATCCACACTTGAAAAATGATCATAAAAAGAATTAGACTAAAAGATATAAGAAGTTTTCAAGAACAAGAAATTCTGTTTCCAAAAGGAAAAATCCTACTTGCAGGAGACATAGGTTCTGGAAAGTCAACTGTTTTACTTGCCTTGGAATTCGCTTTGTTCGGATTACAACCGGGATTCATTTCAGGAGCAAGTCTTCTAAGAAAAGGTTCTGATTTTGGCGAAGTTGAACTTGAATTTGAGTTGCAAGGAAAAAACATAATTATTTCAAGGAGTTTGAAAAGAAAGAAAAATTCTATTGGTCAGGATAAAGGTTTTTTGCAGTTAGGAGATTTGAGAGAACAGTTGAGTCCTGAAGAATTAAGAGCTAGAGTTTTAGAATTGATGAATTATCCTTCAAGCTTGTTAAAGACCAGAGGCAATTTATTATTTAGATTTACTTTATATACGCCACAGGAACAAATGAGACAAATCTTGATAGAGGGTGCAGAAGAAAGAATAGATACTCTAAGGAAAATTTTTGGGATAGATAAATATAAGAATATAGAAGCAAATCTTGATATTTTTTCTTCAAAAATAAAAGAACAAATTAAGCTTCTTGAAATTCAGGCCGAGGGAATTGAAAACTTGACTAAAGATTACGAGGAAAGAAAAAAGGAAATGGACAATTTGAAAAAAACTTTAGATAATTTAAGTCCTTTACTTGAATTAGCTCGTTCTGAGGTGAAGGAAAAAGAGAAAATGTTGAAAAAGATTGATGAACAGGTAAGAACTTTACATTTTTTAAGAACAGAAAATGCTTCTGTTAAGGCAGAATATACTTCGAATTTAAGGCATCTGGAGGATGTTAAAGAACAAGTAAGGAGAATTCAAGATTTTGGGGAAATTAAATTTGAAGAGAAAAACTTCAAAGAACAATTAGAAAAATTAAGCAAGGAGCTAGAAGAAATATCTTTCAAAATGAAAAATCTTCTTGTCACTAAGACACAACAAGAATCTAAGAAGAAAGAGATACAGGATATGAAGGAAAAGATAATTTCTTTGAGTGTTTGCCCAACTTGTCAACAGAAAGTTTCTGATTCTTATAAGCAAGCTTTTCTTGAGGATGCAAAAATTAAGCTAGAAAGTTTGCAGAAGAATATTTCAGAACTTGAAAAAGGGGAACAGGATATAAAGAAAAGCATAGAAAAAATAGAAGAAGAAATTTTTAAGATAAGAGAGGAAGAAAAAGAAGTAGAAATTTTGAAAGAAAAATTCAAATTTTGGGAACAACAAAAAAAAATTAAACAAAAATTGATTGAGACTCTAGATAATCTTGCAGGAAGGCAACAATTCTTGCTTGAAAAATTAAAACAAAACCAACAGGATCTTGAGCAGCTAAAAGATATTGAAGTTGAAAATGAGAAGATGGAGAAAGAGTTAAATGTTTTGAAAGAAAAAGAGAGGAACATTTCTATTGAAAAAGCAAAATTAGAAAAGGAATTTGAATCTGTTTCTGATATCGTTAAAAAACTTGAACAAGAAATTAGAATTAAGAAGAAATACCTTGAGGAAGCACAGGAAAAAAAGAAGTTAAATGAATGGATTTCGGAACATTTGATTCCTTTGGTTCTTAAGATCGAAAAAAATGTTATGTTAACGGTGAACCTAGAATTTAATAAAATGTTTGGTTCTTGGTTTTCGATGCTTGTTGAGAATCTGAATGCACGTGTTAATGAAGATTTTACACCAATAATAGAACAGCAAGGTTACGAGATTGAGTATGGTGCTTTGTCAGGTGGTGAGAGAACCGCTGCTGCTCTTGCTTACAGGCTTGCATTAAATCAGATAATTAACAGCTTAATGTCAAATCTTGCTACAAGAGGATTGTTAATTCTTGATGAGCCAACAGACGGGTTTAGTTCTGAACAACTTGACAAGATGAGTAAAGTTCTTGAAGAAATCAAAGTTGATCAATTGTTTCTTGTGAGTCATGAAGCAAAAATTGAGAATTTTGTAGAGCATGTTTTAAGATTCAAGAAAGAAAACAACAGAAGTTATGTTTTATGATATTATTTGTTGCCTACATACACCAGGTATTTTATAATTATCTGCTTCTTCGTCGGTCATCACTAGCCATGAAGGAGCACCAACAATAGATATAGTTGCGGTAGTTTTATTAATATAGCTATGATCTATCACACTTACTCCAGAAAGCGGTGCATTGATTTTTGGTATATTTATTATGCTTTCAATTCCTGTTCCTACGTCTTGAGCGTCAGCATGTCCTTTCAGCCTGTTTAAATAATTTGGCCCCGAACTATTTATGTAAAAAGAACCTGTTTGATTTCCACTTGCAAGAATGTGTTGTGTTAAATTTATAGCATTACAATTAGTTCCGTCAATAGTAACAAAAGTGCCATCAAGTATCCAGGATTCATTAGTCTTGTGTATTTGGTTTGCAACATTTCTTCCAAATTCCTGTATATAAAGAGGATCTTCTAAACCAAATATAGGTATTTTTCCTTTAAGTGTAACGCTTCTGCTCCAAGTAACTTTTATCTGTTCGTCTTTTAAAACATATCCTATAGTTAAGTCTAGATCTATTGCCCATGGAGTTGATTGAGAAACATGTATGCTTGGAGCAATGTCATAGAAAGTTAGATTAAACCCAAATTCTTGTGACAGGTTTATTGTTTTGTTTTTCCAGTCACTGAGAGTAGAATTTTCCAGTAAAGAGTCTGAACCTGCATAATTTAGTGGTTCTACATTCAAAGTACCATTGATGAGAGCTTCTGCAAAGATGTCATCAAAATTTGCAGTTTCTGGGACTGCGCCTTTTGTTGTAACATAATCGTTTAGGGCAGCAAGTACTCTCTTCCCAGAGATATGGATAGCACGTTCTGCATCTTTTTCTATAGTTTCTACAAGAGCATTCCCTGTTAAGAGTCTTGTTTTTACTGATTCTTTTGTGTATTCCCTTCTGTAAGAAAAAGAAACTACTAAGAGCAGGGTAATCAGAAAAAGTATAGTCAGAGTGAAAAAGAAAGCTTTTTTATTCATTTTATCTCCATGACATAGCTTTAATACGTGTATAGTGTAAAAATGGTATTCCTGTTAGTAGTATAACATTTATATCGTATTCTGCTTCAAAATTTGCATCCTCTATTTTATGATCATGATTAGTATCTAAAACATTATAAAGAAGATTGTAGACAGCAGTATCATAAACATCATCAGGATCATATCCTACAGTTGCATTTGTATAGTTACATATCTTACTTCCTTGGTAGTCTTGTGGCACAAGTATTGTAAAGTTGCCATTTGGTCCTTCAATTGTCCAGTTGCATCCTTCTCTTTTTGATTTTGCTTCTGTATACGAGAATTGAGGTTTTTTGAAAATAGTATATATTACTTTACTCGCATTACTTGGCATACTTGTATGGGAAGAGTTGCTTCCAAAATATAGTGTTACATAATTTGTACCATTTCCTATAATGTTTCTTGGAATGTTTATTCTGAAAGGATCTCCAAGGAGCGTGTAGGAAAGTACCCAATCATCCAGATTGTAAACTATGTTGTCTTGACCTGTACTATTCTTAAGTTCAGCGTACCTTGCCCATAGAGGTCCAGAGTAAGCAACAACAACTGCTTCAAAGGGATTCCATTCTTCTGGGATAACTAGTTCTACTTTACCGGTAGTTTCATTAAAGCCGCTGGTCTCTAGGGTCATAAAATCACCTAACAAGGTTTTAATAGCCTCCTCTGAACTTCCTGAAGGTAAAGGATTACCACTGCCGATGTCTAGACCTCCTGTATCAAAGGTGTAGTTTATGTTCATGTAACCTTCTGTCAAATTTGAGGAAACATTTCCTGTAACAATAACTGTCTGGTTTGTGTAACTTAAACGAAGGATTTCTTCTGCAATCTCTCTTAACTTATCTCTTAATTCACTAGAATTCATACTTGAATAATAAGAGCCATTTGCTGCTTCTGCAATCTTTTGTAAGGTTGTTTGCGCAGAAGGACAGTAAGCAATTGGCCCGAAGCCAACTGAATGTACTGTTATATTATTGTTCCATGCTCTTTCAGCCTCATTTATTGCATGTTGCATTGCAGTATCGCCAACAGCATCCCCGCAAATTCTTAACCATCTATTTTCTTCTGGAAGCCAAACTAATGAATGCATACGTCCAGCCCCAATTAGCATGTACCATTGAGTCTGATTTATAACTCCGTATGCAACTGCAGGAGAGGCATAACTTTCACCAGCTGGAAGCCTATTTACATCAAATTCCCGAACTATTGAATTATCATTAGTCCATCCAGAGCCATTCCAATAATAAGCCAGTAAAGTGGCATTGCGCAATCCTATTATAAGATTCCATTTGCTATTATTTGCGACACCGAATGCTAGGGTTGGAGCTGGCCCTGTATCACTAAATTCAGGCATAATAGGAATCCCTGAAATAAGACTAGAATTCTCTTGCCATCCGGAGCCATTCCAGTAATACCCTTTGTGGTATCCATAATTGTTACTGGAATTACGATACCCAATTATTAATACCCATTTATTATTACCTGTGACATTAAAAGCTACTGTTGGAGTAACATATGCTTCAGCGTAATTAAATGTGGGCAATCCATTTACTAGTAAAAAATTCTCTTGCCATGCAGAACCGCTTCGCTCATACCCTTTGAAAATCCATCTTGACTGTGAACCATTTTTGTGGGCAATTATCAAATTCCATTTTCCATTTTCAAGAACATTAAAAGCAAGTGCTGGTGCTGGTGGGTAGGATCCTGGATTTATACTTATTCCATTTGTAAAAGACGTGTTGCGTAACCATCTATCTGATACTCCTGTCTTCCATTCGAATGCATCAAGATTTCCACTTACGCTTGTTGAACCACCAACTATTGTTACCCACTTATCATTCATGTAAGCAATTGTTGGTTTTAATCTCCAACCCACGTTACGTGAAGGGATAACCCTATAATTGCAACCACTACCACAGCCATAATTATTACAAAAATTATCGTTATTATTAAAGCACTCAGCTGGACCACATCCCACTGTTCTGTCACTTGATTGATTGCAATGAACATTTGCCAAACCATCTGTTAATATAAGAATAAATTTTTTTCTTGAAGGATCGCTGTATTTGCTTAGGTACTCTCTTGCTTCTCTTATTCCAGCACATATGCCTGTAGCACCACCAGCTTCATAAACTGATATTCTATTTCTAACAGCTGTTAGGTCATCTGTTAAATTAAGTGTGTTTTCTACTATGTTAATAGGCACGTACGGCCAAGGAACATTATTCGGTTTGCCACTATAGCTAACTAAGCCCACCCTATTTCCCGGCGCGCTTAAAAGTATGCTTGCAAAATCTAGGTCAAGACATCGCGCAAGACTTAATCTTGAAGTAATTGGATCAAAAAGAGGATTATTTGGATCTGATATATTGCCACAATCATCTAGACTAATATCCTCACCACCTTGGTCATCATTAATCCTCCAAGCCATACTCCCGGAAACATCTGTAACAATGATAACATCACCAACACCGCCGGCTGCCATCTCTTCTAAACCAATTCTTATTGGTACTGTTTTCTTGCTTATATTATCATAAGTTAGACCTGCTGCTGAGAGATTTCCTTTTATCATATCGTCTGTTAGCAAAAGGTTAAATGGGCCGGTTCTGTCTTCCCTCGTGTCGCGCCACACAGTTACATTTCCTATCTTTAGTATTGGTGTCGTGTTTGCTTGCTGTTCATAGCTAAGATTAATGCTCATGCTTGTTATGTTTCCAGGTATGTATATTGAATCATAGAGATTCATAACACCTTTTATTTCAGGAAAAATTATTTGTTCTGGAGCAAGATAAGGGATTGTCGGTGTTTTGTATTTTACTTTTATAAAGCCACCGGCTATATACAAAGTTTTGTTCACCACATTACTTGTAAATACAATTTTATTGTCTTCAGAAAAATTTGCATCTTGAATCTGACTTTCTGTTAAACTTATTTTTAAAGGCTTTATTTCTGAAGTAGCGATCTCATAATTGTCAATAAATCTATCATTTATTTCTATTTTAAAAGTATCTCCAGAAGTTCCATTAAATGTTCTTATTGCTGCTTCTATCACAAATTCAGATACATTCACATTTGCTGGCAGTGTAAATCTTTGGGTTATTTCACCATCTCCTACGTAGCCACCAAAATAAATAAATTTCTCACGCCATTTTCTGTAAAGATATGCTCTACCAGAATAGCCACCAAGCGGTTGGCCAAATTCTACTCCGCTAGCGAATTTTTGTGCAGTTACGATATCTTTCCCTGTGTTCCATGGTGTGTTATTTCTTATGAAGATGATATCCAGTTCATCGCCTCTCATAAAAAAAAGACCAATGTTGTCTTGCTCAGAAAAAACTTTAGAAAAAAAGGCTTCTGTTATGTTTTGTGTAGCATTCAGAGAGTTTGTAACATTAGAAGCCCACACTTTTGTTATTGTTTCAAGTAAAGTGTCCCTTTCTTCTAAAGCTTCTTGAACTGTTAGGTCTAATTGACTTAGGTTTCCTTGTATTGCTGTATTGTTTATATCCTTTGTTTTTATAGTTGAAAGTATTTTTAACATATCTTCTTGTAAAAAACCTGTTCTATATTTTTCAGGAACAGTGCTTATATGTGTATATGGAATCAGAAGAATTACAGCAAGTAGGATTATCAAGGCGAACAATGCATCTAAAGTGAAAAAATATGCTTTTTTACTTTTCATATTAAGCAAAAAATTTTTATCTCTATTTTTACTTTCTATTCTGTTTTTTTTATTTATTTCATCCATTTTTCATGGTTTTTATTCACCTTAACTTTAATTTTTGATTGATTTTACTTTTTATATTTATTAAGTATTTTTATCCTGCGATTTTCTTTTTTGATTCTTTATGTTTTCCCATATGACCATAATTTAAGTATCATCTTCATTGGAATGATCTCAGTTCCGTCGTAGTAAGCAACCAACCTTTCAATCTTGACCAGCTGGGTTGGGGGGTTAGGTTGAGCATCAGGATCGTTGCCTGCAGCGCTACATCCATTCTGTTCTGGGATTCTTTCTTTATTTCCGTCATTATCCTTGTCAAAATAAATGTAAAATGCAAATTCTGTTCCAAGTTTTTCTTTCACTTTTGAATACTCTGCACCATTACTCCATTCACAGAACTGCATCCATTTTGTTTTATTCAAAGTGCCATTACTCAGTAAACCAAACATTTTAACATTTTCTATATTTGGCGGATTCCCTTCAGCCCAATTTGGTGGATAACCTTCATGCAGCAAAGATCCTGTTATATAAGCACCTTGCTTTATCATTTTTTGAAAAGTTGTTTGCTCTGGGACGAAACTTATAGAGTACCTATAAAACATAAAAATCAAACCTACAAAAACCATTAGACCTATTGCTAAGTCAAGTGCCCATATCTGGGCTTTCTTGTTTTTTATTTTTCTTAAGAGCATTTTTTATTAATTTTTTATTGACTTATTTTTATTATTAGATTACCTGAAACCTCCTGGCTTGTTTCTATGATATTATCTCCTGGGCTTAGTGATTGTGGTGGTGGCAACGAGTTTCCATAAACTTCGCTAACCAAAGGAATTCCTCGATTAACCGTGAATTTTGAAGTGCTTACAGTTAGAAGGTATCTGTCTATTGTGACTGTGTAGGTTTTACCAACAATTCTTTGTGGCAAGGTTATTGTTCTTTCATAAACAGGATGCATTTCAGACGCTAGCATGAGCTCTTGTTGTATATAATTTGCAAAATCATCTAAAGCCTCTTGTTCGTTCTTGGCTCGTGCCAAAGCCGTATTAAAGTTTGTTGATGATATAACTATGACTACTAAAAAAACCGCTGCTGCAACGAGTAGCGTGAACTCTATTGTGACCTGGGCTTTTTTCATTTTAAGAAATTGCTTTGCTTATTTTTACCAAAACATTATTACCTTGTAATTCTGCCTGAAGTACTAAACTTTTAACTCCCTGCTTTGCTAGACTATCTCGAATACCTGGTTCGTCAACAAGCTTGCATTGTGTTTTATAAAACATGTCTGTTAATGCAGTACCTTTTATTCTTACTTTAAACAAGATCCCAAATGGTTGTGTGCTTGGAAATTCTACACTGTCAACACCTTCAGGAATAGTTAGTTGGATTGTTGCTTTGCTTGGCGGCCCAAGATAACATATCGAATCAGCAGTATCTGCAATTTTCTTGCCTGCTTTGTCTACAGCATTTACCTTGATCTGTGTCTTAGCAGTTCCAGAGTAATAATAGGCTATACCAATTATAGCTATTAGCAGGAAGGTTATAAATCCAATAAGAAGAGCAAATTCCACGCTGACCTGCCCTTTTTTTTCTTTAGGTCGCATTTCTATGTGCCTCTTTTTTTATTTTGAGTAAGATTTATAAAATGAATTTTCTTTTCTTTAGTGTTGTAAAAAAAGAGGAGTTAGTGATTTATAAATCTTGCTAGAATGGAATTTGAAAAGAGATTAAAAAAGAAATATAGTGAAAGTTATCTTCAGGAAATTTTTGACGAGAGAGTTACAAAAATACTAATTCTCGAGACCTATCGAGGTAGTATTTTTATAGAACTTTTGCATAGGGATGTTCCTCTGGTTAGAGAAATAATTGCAAAAGCACTTCTTGGAGAGTATGACGGAATGATGTTCTATAATTGTAATCCTTATTTTGTACAATTGCGCAAGAAGATTGAAGAAAAAGAGATGACCGATAAAGTGATTAGACCTTATTTAAGAAACTTGAAAGGGAGTGTTGGTTTAATTAATTCTAAAAGAAATCCATCTAAAGCTTTGCTTGATCATTTTTACATATGTATGTCAGAAATTCCTGAGATAGACGGGGAGTACACCATATTCGGAAGAGTTGTCAAAGGTTTAGATGTTTTGAATAAAGTTTGGGATGGAAACACTGTAAGAAGAGCTTATATCGAAAAAGGTTATGTTGCCAGACCGCCAATTATTAAGAAATTTGGAGCATTGTATTGGGTGGGTTTAGCATTGTTGATATTTTTTGCGTTCTGGCTTTTGTCCTATCACCTTACAATATTTAAAGAATTCCAGCAAGAAGTTTTCAAAAAAGTTTTTACAGATTCTATCTCTAAGAACAATGCTATCCTTACTCTTTTTGTAGGATTGGTTTTAATAATTTTTTCCCTTATTGTAAGCGGATTGCAAGCAAAAGTCAAACTTGGAGAAAAGCCAAGAGCTGTTGCAGAGAGGAAAATGGAAGCTGGTCTTATGGAGAAAATAGAGGAAAAAAGAACGGCGCTTGTGAAAGAACTTGAAAAGTACAAAGAAAAAGAATTGCGAGAAAAGGAAGAAAAAGCAAGAGAGGAAGAAGAAAAAAAGAGATTGGAAGAGGAAAGAAAAAGAAAATTAGAGGAAGAAAAGAGACAAGCTGAATTGGAGAGGAAGAAAGCAGAAGAAGAACTCAAACTGAAGAAAGAAATAGAGGCCTTAAAGAAATCTGCTGAAGAAGAAAGAAAGAAAGCAGAAGAATTGAGGAAACTCATGGAAATTGAGAGGAACAGAGCAGAAATAGAAAGAAAAAAACTTGAAGAAAAAATAAGAGCAGAATTAACTAAACAAATAAGTGAAGAGGAAAGAAAGAAAAGAGAGGAAGAATTAAGAAAAGCAAAACAAGAAGAAGAAAAGAAAAGACTAGAAGAGGCTAGATTAAAGTTTGTTGAAGAGAAGAAAAAGAAAGAAGAAGAGAACTTGTTGAAAGAGCTTGAAAAAAGAAAAAAAGAGGAAGAGAAGAAAAGGATAAAGGAAGAAAAATTAAGGGAGAAATTAGAAAGAGAGAAAGCGAAAGAGGAAGAAAGAAAAAGAAAAAAAGAAGAAGAAATCAGAAAAGAACTAGAAAGGATGATGCTTAAGGAAGAAGAAAGAAAAAGAAAGGAAGAAGAAAAATTGAAAAAGGAACTAGAGAAAAAAATGCTTGAACAGGAAAGAGTCAGGAAAGAGATGGAAGAAAGGGGAGCATTGGAAAAAGAAACCAAATTAAGTAAAGAAGAAGAGCTTAGGAAAAAACTAGAGGAAGCTCAACGAATGAGGGGATTGGAGGAAAGAGGGATTGTACCCGAAGAAGCAATTAAGGGAGTGCGTATTTCAGTAACTCCAGCCAGTATCGATAAAGATAGAAAAAAAATGGTCGAGGCAATGACAAAACACGTTGAAATTAAAAAAGAAATAAAGAAGAAAGGTAAAGAGGAAATTAAAAGAGAAGTATTACCAAAGATTGCTCAAAGAACAGAAACTCAATTAGACTTGCTTTATGAGTTACTTGAAAAATACAAAACTTTAAAATTAACTTATATAACTCAGACATTCGGTATAGACAAAGAAGAAGCAATTGAGTGGTGCAATATTCTTGTTGAACATGGGTTAGCTGAACTTAAATATCCTGCATTTGGAGATCCAATCTTAATTAAAAAATAAATTTTTTAGGCCATGAGAAAAAAAAGAATCCTGGGGAAAGTGCATAGAAAAGTGAAAAGTAGAAGATTTCATGAACTGCCAGTCCCAGTTCCTTTATGGAAGAGTTCTGAAGCAATCAAAAGAGAAAAAGAAAAAGAAAAATTGATAAAAAGACTAGAGGAAATTAAAAGAAGAGAAGAAGAACAAGCAATGAAGCAGGAAAAAATTAAAATAGCTGAAATTAAACAACCACTTTCTAAAGAATATGAAAAAAAATTGGGACTGCCTTCTCCTATAAGTAAAGAGAATATAACTATCAGTCAGAAGAAAGAGGAGAAGAAAGTAGAAGAAAGAGAAGAAGAGCAAGAAATAAAAAAGAAATTACACAGGGAGATTTCTGGCGGCAGAGTTATTGCAAGTTATAATTTAACTACTAATGACCTTCTTGTCAAAGTCACTCTTTTGGATACTGATTTTGGTAAATTTTATGAGATCAAACTTCCAGATATCTCAAAACCAACTCGTGCTTTACTAGAAACAGTAAAACAGAGATTGATAACCACTATAGAGATCGGCGCTGCAGAAATAACTGACATAAATGCAATTGAAAGATTGAAAAGTGACCTAAAGGAAAAAGCAATCTCTTTGCTTCAGAAATTCAGATTACCAAAAGAGAATATAAATTTTCTTACTGGTTTGCTTATTAACGAGATGATCGGGCTTGGAAATATCGAGTTGCTTGTTGCAGATCCCAATTTAGAGGAAGTTGTAATAACTTCTGCTACTGAACCAGTGCGTGTGTACCACAAAGAATTTGGGTGGATGCCTACGAATCTTGTTTTGGAGAATGAAAAACAGATTGAAAATTATTCTGCGATAATTGCCAGACGTGTGGGAAGACAGATAACTACACTAACTCCGATGTTGGATGCGCATCTTGTTACTGGCGATAGGGTCAATGCTGTTTTATATCCAATATGTACAAAAGGGAATACAATAACCATAAGAAAATTTGCACGCGAGCCATGGACTCTTGTTGATTTCGTTAAGAATGGTACTTGCACTGCAGATGTTTTTTCATTGATATGGCTCGCAATTCAGTATGAAATGAATATACTTTTTTCAGGGGGTACTGCAAGTGGTAAAACTACAATGCTGAATGTTTGCACACCTTTTTTTCCTAGCAATCATAGAATAATCAGTATCGAAGATACTCGTGAATTGCAGTTACCAGAACATCTTTATTGGTGCCCACTGGTCACTAGGCTGCCGAATCCTGAAGGTAAGGGCGAGGTGACTATGCTTGATTTGCTTGTTAATAGTTTGAGAATGCGTCCTGATAGGATTATCCTTGGTGAAGTTAGAAAGCATGAGACAGCTGAGGTCTTATTTGAAGCAATGCATACAGGTCACAGTGTTTATGCTACTGTTCATGCAGATACAACTTCAGAGACTGTTGCCAGGCTTGTTAATCCGCCGATAAGCATTGCCCCTAATCTTTTAAAGGCAGTAGATATGAATGTGGTAATGTTTCGTGACAGAAGAAGAAGTATAAGGAGAGTATATCAGGTAGCAGAGCTTATTCCTGATGAATCAGACAAACACGGAGTTAAGCCAAATATCCTCTATAGATGGGAACCTTCTAGTGACAGGATAATAGAGCATGCGACTTCAATGCGTTTGATCGAAGATTTAAGCAGGAACACCGGTATGAGTTTTTCAGAAATAAACCGGGATCTCGCAACAAAGAAACAAATTATAGAGTGGCTTGTTAAAAATAATTTAAGAGACATGAATAGTATAGGTAAAACTATTCAAGATTACTATTTAAAGCATGGATGGAAAACTATTAAAAGCGAAAAAACTAAGGTTAACATAAAGAAGCAATATAAAAAAAGGAAAAGATAAAAAGAGGTTTAGATGTTGAAGGTACCTTTTGCATTTTATCCAGAAAGATTTTTAGATAGATTTTCTAATCTTTTTTTACAGCTTGGAAAAAAAATAGCTGCAAAGCAAAAGAATTTACAACTATATTTTGCTCAAGCAGATTTTCCGATAAAACCAGAAAAATATCTTGCTTTGTGCTTTGCGTCTAGCATACTTAATCTGATTGTTTTTGTTATTGTTTTTGTCTTGTTATTTAGAGTTGCTCATGCTAACCTTCTCTATGGTGTTTTGATAGGCTTTATAGTTACTTTTTTTATGTTTTTTCAGCAGATGAATTATCCCAAGCTTCTTATTATAAGACGTGTTAGAAACATCAATGTAAATCTTTTGCCTGCAATCAGAGCCATGATGATACAATTAAATGCAGGTGTCACTTTTTTTAATGCTTTGAAGAATGTGGCTAAAGGCAATTATGGGATTATTTCAGAAGAATTTCAAAAAGCGATTAATTCTATGGAGTCAGGTGTTCCTGCTGTAGAGGCCCTTGAAAAAATCTCCCGGAATAATCCTTCGATGTTTTTCAGGCGTGCAATCTGGCAGGTCATAACCGGCATGCAAGTAGGTGCTGACATTTCCATAGTTCTTAAAGAAATTGTAAATTCTTTATTGCAGGAACAGATAACAGAGATTCAGGCATATGGTGGCAGACTTTCACCTTTAGCAATGTTTTACATGGTTATTTCTATTATTTTCCCTGCTTTAGGAATAACTTTTGTTGTAGTTTTGTCCACCTTTGTACAAGCTTTAGGGAATAACTATCAATTAATTATGTATGTGGTACTCGGATTGGTTGTTTTGCTCCAAATTGTATTTTTAGGTATGATAAAATCTAGGAGGCCCCCATTGATATAAAATGTTTTATAGACGTTTATCAGCATGGTTACCAAGATATACAGAAAAAATAGAAAAACTTTCAATGTATGTTGCTTTAAAGAAAGACCCTAAAGAATTTGCTGGGTTTATAATCTTTTTAGCAATTCTTATTGCTATAGCTGCCTTTTTTATCATTTTTTTCATTTTCAGTTGGATCTATGCAATACCCTCTTCGGTAGCCGCTTTTTTTATTGTTTTAGAATCTTTTGATTTAGCACTTAATCTTCAAGCAGACAAAAGAGCTAAGAATGCTGAGGAATCTTTACCAGATGCTTTACAATTAATGGCTACAAACTTAAGGGCTGGTTTGACTACAGATAAAGCATTACTTGTTTCTGCAAGGGAGGAGTTTGGTGTGCTAAATGAAGAATTTAAACGTGTTGCTAAAGAGATAGCTACTGGAAGGGACATAACAGAGTCACTTTTGGCAATGTCAAAAAGAATAAAATCTCCTCTGATTGAGAGAACTATCCAGTTAATTATCTTTGGTATAGTTTCTGGTGGTGAGCTGGCTTCTTTACTTGAAGAATCAGCTGCAAGTTTAAGACAGCAATACATCACACAAAAACAAATATATGCTAGCATCTTAATGTATACCATTTTTATCATAGTTGCAGTTGGTTTCATTGCTCCTTTGCTTTTTGGTTTGAGCTCTGTTCTTGTAGAAACTATGCAGACAACCCTTTCATCTGTTGAGGCTCCTCCACCAGAAGTTACTAGTCAAGTACCTTTGTCAATTTCGCCTGTTAATGTAAACATTAATTTTGTTATGATATTTTCAATTATCCTCCTTTTAGTATCTTCAGTTTTAAGCTCCTTTGTTTTAGGTCTAATAACTAAAGGGGAAGAAAAAGCTGGTTTGAAGTACATTCCTTTGTTAGCAGGATGTGCTCTTGTTGTGTTCTTTGTTGTCAGACTTGGGATAGTTAAGATTCTTGCAACTTTCTTCTAATGACACTGTTACAGATTCGCGGCATAGATAAGATTTATTGAGAATAAGTTAAAAATTGTAAATTACTCGTTAACAAGAAATTTCTCTCGATAAATTTTACATCTTTTACTGTCACAGAAACTCTTTCTAATTTGTTCAGAAAATTTTCAAAAAAGGTAGTTTAGATAAAATTAAAAAATTGAAAAGAGTCAGAAAAAAGAAATAATACTTATTTAACAACGCAAGCAAATAGAAAAGAATTTAAACTGATAGGTGGTTTTAATATTTAGGAAAATGAAAAAGAGGGAAAAAATAAAACAGGCCAGAACCAAAATAAAAAAAGACAGAAGCGAGAGGAGAAGTATCATTAAACAAGAAAAGATTTCCACAGGAATACCTGTGTTCGATAAGATAACTGATGGTGGTTTTAACAAAGAATCTGTAAACTTGATTGTAGGTGGCGCCGGAGCTGGTAAAACAATATTAGCTATGCAGTTTCTTGTCAATGGCATAAGGAAAGGAGAAAAATGTTTGTATATCACTTTTGAAGAAAAAAGAGAAGAACTTTACAGGAACATGCTTGAGTTTGGCTGGGATCTTGCAGCTTTTGAGCGCGAAGGGAAATTTCTTTTTATTGAATATACACCTGAAAAAGTCAGAAAAATGTTGGAAGAGGGTGGTGGTGCTCTAGAAAGTTTGATGTACAAAGAAAAAATAACAAGACTTGTTATAGATTCTGTGACTTCATTTACTTTACTATTTGAGGGTGAGCTTGCTAAAAGAGAAGCAGCCTTAGCTTTATTTGACATGACGCGACGATGGAAAACTACTGTTTTATTGACTTTAGAAAAAGAGCTTACAACCAAAGATCTTACAGCTGGCTCAAGTTCTGCTTTGGAATTTGAAGCAGATTCTATAATCCTCCTTTATTTTTTAAGACGGGATGGCCAGAGAAAAAGATTTATTGAAGTTTTGAAGATGCGAGGAACAGGTCATTCTAAATTTTTATATTCTTTTGAAATAAGTAGTAAAGGTATTGAAATAAACCCAAAACCTGTGAAGAAGATTAAATAAACTTTCTAGACGTCAACTATACATTGAGCTGTCCATAACCTATCTTGCCTATAAACTTTCAACTCAGAATAAGTTGCTGCTTTTACTTCTATTTTTAGTTCATGCTTTGCTTGAATTTTTTCACCTTTTGCCCAACCAACTAACTTATTATTTTTGATTTTACAGTAAAATTTAGAAAATAACATTCCATGTACAGAAGATTGTGCGAGCAAAGCATTAAGCCATTCTACAAAAAGCTCTTCAATGTTCGAAGCTTTACACTTTATGTTTATTTTTCTGAACGGTTTTACTTTTTGTATATTGCACTCAACAGAAAACATCGCCTTCGCAGCTTCGCAGAATGCGAGTTCAACTGTCTTACCTTTACCACGAATACCAATATCGGCTTTGTGCTCGAATCTTTCGAATGTCATTTCATCTTAATTTTTGAACAATAAAAAAGAATTGACTTATAAATTTTTAGATTTTCGATTCAACGATTCTAGCCATTCTTTTAACATTTTCTTTAATTGTTCCCAAGTCTGAACGTTCACTGATGTTTGAACCCCAAGGTGGGAATGCCAACACAATAACACTTAAATTATTTTTAATAAAATAAACATTAAAAGAGGCTGAAAGTAAAATTAATTCACATGAAGCTTCTCCAAATTCGTTGGTGACCAGGCAATCTTGGCGGAACTCTCTTTCAGGAGTCAGTTGTCTATTTTTTTCTTGAATTATTCTGATCCGGTATGTCAAATCATTACTTTTAAATTTATACCAAAGATTACAAGAAGAAGGTGTTTCTTGCACATAGATGTTTTTATTTTCATTTCTGTAAACTGTTCCGGATTTTAATTCAAGTTCTTCTATAGGTTCTGGTTCCCAGAATTCAAGTTCTCCTTCGAATCCATTATTCTTAATCTCTTCTACTGTGATGCTATCTATATTGAAACCACAGTATTCTGAAGAGTCCATACTTTTTATTTGAGTGCCGCATCCTGCACCAATTACAAAAAATGATAAAATCAAAATTGTGAATAAAAAAATCCACTTCTTTTTCATTGGATCTTAAGATCTTTGTTGTTTATAAGTTTTTCTAGTCTTCAAGCCAGACATATGCTACAAATTTTTCTGATTCTCCTGTCTGATTATTCCAAAGTACGAATGTTGTTGAGTAAATGTCTTTATTAACTGTTGGAGCCGTAAAACTTAGATTTAATCTTGGATTTATTTTTGTCCTTAACATGCTTTCTGCGCTATTTATATCACTAAGCATAAGAGAACGAATAATTTCATTTTTTGTGCATTGTTCAACAATATAATCTAACTCTGAATCCATATCGAGTTTTTGTGATTTTGGTTGTTTTTGAATTACAACAAAAAGAAAGCTAAACATGATAACTATGGCTATAGCAACTTCAACAATCAAAAGCCAACCATGTTTGTTTTTTAACATCTTACCACACTTGTAAAATAACTTTAATTTCTTGAACTTCAGCATTTGGATTTATCATTCTTGCATGAAATTCTTTTGCCTGGACCTCAACGTTTAATGGCTTCATTTTTGTCAAATTAAAAATTTCACTGCTTTCATTTTTTATTATTATTGAAAAGTCTTTTCCAATAGAAGATTTTATTGAATCATAGTTCAAATTTGCAAAAGAATTGTTAAAGATTAATTTTTCTTCGTATGGCAAAGAGTAAGAGTACGTCGGAGAGGTACATGGGCCATTTACCGTGTCATGACCAGCAACACCTTCAAAAGAATAGATTTCATAAATATTTGAAATACCATTTTCTATCAGTAATCGTCCGTCATGTATTGTAAAACCCGGATTAGCGTTGTTATTTTTAATAATTACTTTGTTTTCATCATTTGGAAGATTTGAATTTAATGAAATATTATAGCATGTTTCTGTTCCGGTAACATTAAGAATTATTTTAGTTACAGAAATTTCAGTTTGTTTTCTAAAAATTTTTTCTAAAGAATCTGTGGAAAATTTTTCTTTTTGTAATGGAACATAAGAAAAGGAAAGTATAAAGATGAGAGCTATAAGAAAGATACTCACAGCTATTGCATATTCAACATGATGAATTCCTTTTTTATTTTTTAACATCATAATCTTTTCTTAATCTTTATCGCAGTTGGAGCTTCACCGCCGTGCCATGTGAATCTTGGCCTTACACGCATTGGATAAATTCTTTCAGAATTGTCATCAAGAATTATTGCACTGCCTTTAAGGTGCGGCAGATTATCAAGATAGGTTTTTATATCAGCTGCAAGGTAGGATTGCATTATATAGTTTAAAGCGTCAATGTCTGGTTTTGCTGTTAAAAGGTGCGAGATTACAATATCTGCCTGGGTCATAACATCTCTGTGGATCTGCCCTGGTTGCTGCGTTGCTAAAACAAGAGATATACCTGGTTGTCTTCCTTCTCTCAATAACTGAATTAGAGCATCTGTTGCGGCTGTCTTGCCGTCCTTTGGGAGAAATTCGTGGGCTTCATCTATTGCGATCCAAACTAAAGGCATTTCACGTTTTTCTTTATAAGCAAGATAATCAAGTCCGTGGCGTACAGCCTCAATTTCTTCATGCCTTCTTGCTTCTAATCTATACTGAAATATTTTTTTGCATACAAGTCCGATGACTAGTGCACGAACATTGAAAGATCCTATAGAACTGTAACAACTTAAATCTAAAATTGTTGTTGAGGCTGCTTTAACAAGTTCTTCAATAGGTGTTCCTTGCTCTTTTTTTTGTGCAAAGACTCCCCATGTGCGAGCACCTTCGAACAAGTTAATTGCTGCATCTTTTTCTTGCTTATTTGCATGCGAATCTTTAGAAATTATTTTTATAATATCGTTTATATCAAAATCTTGTATCCTGTTTTCTTGTAGTTCTTCAAGTAAAATGTTGACATTTCTTTCGATCACTATTGCTACCGGATCAATGAAGTTCAAGTTGAAAGTAACTACCCAATCGTCTGCTGTTATTTCGGAAACTTTCAATGCAAATTCCTTACTCACTGAAATTCCTTTCTCTTTATATTTTTTATAATGACCAAATGGGACAAATATTTTAACTGGTAGTTTTTTGGCTTCAAGGCCCCATTGTTTCAGCAAGTCCTCTTCTTTCTCATTTTTGTAAGACATTGTCCAGAAGATACCCATTGTATCAAATATCAAAATACTAAGATTTTGTGCAACTTCGGGAGGTAAGTTTGCAAGCTCTTCTGCAATTGTTCCTAGAGAATATGATTTTCCAGAACCGCGCTTACCTGCAATAAGGATAACATGCGATCTTGCAACATCCATCATGATCCTGTTGCTTAAACTTGTGACGTGACCCATTTTAACATAGTGCTTTCCAAGATAAATTAAAGCCTCATTGCCAAATCTTTTCTTGTCTGCTTCATCTCTTCCTATAACTATGTCTTCTGGCATTTCTCCTCTTTTTATTTTTAAAGTGAGATAAACTTATAAACTTTACTAGCAAAAACTTTATAAAACCATTTTTCTTAGCTTGAAAATGCTAGACGAGAAGCAAACACAACAAGTTCAAACACAAACAGTTCAAAAACCTATTTCTCAACAGC
>JAWAPZ010000005.1:0-23124 GCA_038894195.1 Candidatus Pacearchaeota archaeon | reverse complement strand
GGACAGTCTATATCAAATATCAAGTCCCAACCTATTCTTAATTTGTTTAAAGACTCTTGGGTGAGAGCTGTACTAAGTTCAAGAGGATTGCTCCAGAGTTCTTCTGAAACATGAAAACTTGTTGCACCTTTATGTATATAACTTAAAAAATCAGCTTCGTACTCAATTGTATCGGGTCGCTTTCCAACAACAAGAGATTCTTTAGAGACTTTTCCTTCTCCTGTTAAATATGTCGGAATCATCTCACGGTTTTTTGCTTGCTCAAGAATTGCTCTTTGAATGTCTTTTCTTGAGTAATATGCGTGAGCAATTTTTCTTAATTTTTTTATTTCCATACTTTGGATTATGTATTTATTTTTAAATAATTTATGATGTTAGACTTTCAGAATAACAAAATTTAAAAATTGTTTTATTGTATCTTTAACATGTTAATCAAGCTTGCTAATCCTAAATTGTTTGCAGATGCCATTTCTTTAATCTCGGAACTTGTGCTAGAGGTTAATGCGAAAGTGACAAAACAAGGTTTTGAGATAACGGCTATAGATCCCGCAAATGTTGCTCTTGTTGATTTAAAAATTCCTAGTAAAGCTTTTTCAACATTTGAAGTTGAGAAGAACGAAGAACTAGGTTTAAATCTTGAGGATTTTAAGCAAATCCTAAGACGTATTCCAACAGACGCCTCTCTTGTCCTGGAAAAAGAAAATACGACTCTTAAGATAAAGATAGAAGATAAGGTAAAAAGAACTTTTAATCTTGCTTTAATCAATCTTGAAACTGAAGAGAAAAAAATTCCCAACTTATCATTTAACTCGAAAGTTGAATTAAGCTCTTTAGATTTTTCAGACATTATTAATGATGCTGCTATTGTTTCTGACTCTTGCACTTTTTTTGTAACTAATAATGCTTTTGTTATAGAGGCAAGAGGTACCTTACATAGCGCGAGAACAGAATTTTCAAGCGATGAAGTCAAGATAGAAACTGAACAGAGTTCTAGAGCAAAGTACTCCCTTGACTATCTTGTTAAATTTGCAAAAGCTTCTAAGTTTACTGATAAACTGAACATCTTGTTTTCTAACGAGTATCCAGCTAAATTCGAGTTCACGCAAGAGAGCTTGGAGCTTGCCTTTATCCTTGCCCCAAGAAGCGAGGAAGAATAGTTTGGAAAATTTTATAAATACTTAAATTCTTAGATAAGCATGCAGAAAAGAGGACAAGTTACTTTGTTTATTGTTATAGCCATTGTAATTGTTGCTGTAGCGCTTATTTCAATTTTTTTGTGGCCCTCTATTCGTGATAGGTTCATGTCAGAAGAACGTGCATCACAGATTCTAGCAAGCCAGGCCGAGCCGCTTCGTGATGCTGTTCATGATTGTGTTGAAAAAGTTTCTCTAGAAATTTTTGAAAAAATTGGGATGCAAGGGGGTTATTATGATTGGAAAACTTTAAGTGCAATTGGCTATGCTGGATCAAAAGTTATTATTGTTTATAAAATCGATGGGCAATTCGTTAATCAACTTTTAAGTTTGGAAGGCATTGCAGATGAGTTCAACCGTGCACTTGAAACAGATGGCTATGATAAAATTGATGCTTGCTTGAACGATTTTAAAACATTCAAGAAAAAAATGATTGTTGAACCGCAAGCAAGAAGTATAAGAGCTGAAATAATGCCAGAACAAATTGTTATAATAGTTGACTGGCCTATAAAAATTTCAAAAAAGACAGCAACCAAAACAGTAAGCCAGCAAATTGAGCAAAAAGATGTTTTGTTGTTAATCCCTCTCGGAAGATTGTGGTTTGTTGCAAATGATATTGTAACCAATGAGGTTAATGGAAAAAATTTTATAGATGAAATTGAACGCTATATCAGAGCGCATCCTTATTTGTTAAGATATTCAAGAATTGCGCCTGTCAATTATCCAACATATCAACAAACTATTTATATGTTAAATACTATCCCGTATAGGGCTGGTGAAAAACCATTTTATTTTTATTTTGCTGTAGATAGAAGATAAAGTAAAAATAAAATAATTTAAAATGAAAAATAGAGTAAAAAAGAGCTTAGCAATCTTTTTAATAGTTTTAGTAATAAGTATGACAATTAGTTTTGCTTTTTCTTTCAATTCTCGAGAAGCCACAGCAGAGAGATTTGGTTGTTGTGCTAGAACAATAAATGGGGAGTATTGTCAAGATGGTGGGGGTGTAGGAATTTCTGAAAATTTATGTGAGCCGGGCGAATTTTATAACGCGCCTTGCGCTACAAACACGGACAAATGTAGACTAATTACTTGCGCCCTCAATACGAGTTGCATGGAGCAAGTTCCTAGGTATACATGTTTGTACAAATTTAAAGGTACTCCCGCTATTGGGGGCGAATGTCAAAAAGGTTGTTGTGGGATAGCGAATAGGCCGATTTATGCAGAGAATCCAATAGTTACTAGGAAGACATGTAATTTAACAGCTTATGCTCGAGGGTATAATGATAGTTATGTACAATTCCTACCTGAAATTACAAATGAAAGAAATTGTATAAATCATTTTGATCAATTTTTAGAGGGTTGCTGTATCACAAGTTCTGGATGCAGATGGAAAAAATCTGCAGAATGCGATGGCGAATTTTTTCCTAATGTTCTATGTAAAAATATTAGAGAGAGGTGTCAAGCAGGTGAATGGAGATTGAAATGCATTGGAGATGATGTTTATTACACAAATAATTTGGGTGACGAGAAATTAGACAGAACGTGTACAACACCAAAATACATGTGCATGGAATGTTTAAATGAAACTTGCACTGACAAGCAGTGGAATCTGACCGCACATCAGTTTGAGGGCTATTGTGAAGACACTACTTGTTATTTAGATCCTAACAACAATCTCACTCTGGAACATCAAAAAATTGATGAAAAAGGGAAGGTTACTCCTGACATATTAGATGCTGGAAAAAAAACACTTGTCAATGGCTTTTCTATATGTTATAATTTTTACAAAAGTGCTGACAAGACAAAAGAGGGAGAGAATAGCACAGAAATTATGTTAGGCAGATCAACAGGATTGCAGAATCATAAACTTGTTTGTAATTATGGCAAAGTTGAAATTGTTGGTTTAGGAATTGACAGAAAACAATTATGCGTAGAGGATGATTCAAATTTTACAGCAAGAACTTTTATAAACGAATGGGAAAAATGCATGAAGTGTGGTGAATCATCTAATAAAGTTTTGAATACAATTGGAGACCTTGTTGCTCCTGGTTGGGTTATAGCTTCTTGGCTTGGTGAGCAAGTTGGAGAACAGTGCCATGCTGAAGAGTGTGTAAACATTACAGCTACAAATGGTGAAAAATTGTGCTTCTATGACAGAGATGGGTGGGATGTGGCAGGATCAACACCCCCGGGTTCTTGTGTTCCAAGATTTCCTCCAGGTACGAATGATACTTGTAAAGAATGCGGTGGCGGTGGAGACGAATTATGGAATATATGTAAGCGAGAAGAAGCCTATGCATTAGGAAATTGCCAATTTAAACCACATGGACCTCTTCCTCAATTTGGTTTGTTTTTAATCTCAGCAATAGGATTTTTTGCTGACAACAGACTTGGGTTATTCCCAGTTGAAGCCTTGTTTTTAGCAGTTGATGAGTGCGGTGGATGGGATAAGTGGGCGTGCATACCAGGTAAATGGGCCCCAAATCTTTTAAGTGTGCCAGTTGGAATAATTGTAGGTCCAATCAAACTTGCTTTAGATGGTATTGGGGCCATTGCTGGAATTGTTAAATTAATTTTAACTAGTGTATTTGGCCAGCTTCAAAATACTATAATAAATACAATTTTCAAATAAAATGAACAACAAAAAATTTATGATACTGGGAATTTTGGTACTTTTACTTATCTTGTCATTTTCAGTTTTAGCGCAAGCATGCAGTCCTGGAAATTGCGCAAATGAACCGATCCTTAGCCGAGGTAGTACTGGTGATTGTGTTGGTCTTGTACAAGACTTGTTAAATGAGAAGAATTATGGCCCGCTTAAAGTAGATTGTATTTTTGGCCCTCAAACAGAAACTGTGGTTAGGGATTTTCAATTGGATAAGGATTTAACAATAGATGGTGTTGTTGGACCGAAGACATGGAGGGCTCTTAAATCCTCTACGGGGGGCGGGGAAGAACTGCATGTAATTATAGATACGGATCCGAGCCCTCCGGAAGGAGATGCTCCTCTTACTGTTGAGTTCTTTATTTATGCTGAGGGTGGAACACCACCGTATAGGTGCAGAGTGAATTATGCGGGGGGGCATGGTGCAGGGGAGCATATCCTTAAAAGTAGTGATGATGAATTTACTCGTACTAATACTTATAAAACTCCTGGAAATTTTAATGTAGACGTGACTTGTGAAGATAGTTCTACACCCCAGAAACAAGCGACTTCTAGTCTTGTTGTGAAAGTAACAGAAGCAGGTAAGGAAGGACAAACTGTAAGTCAAGTGTTGAAGGTAGAGGCTCCGGATAGTGTAAACGCAGGTGACACATTTCAAGTTACTGTAAAAAAACAAGATGTGGCTGTTGAAGGAGCAACTGTAGCCTTTGATAATGGGCAAAAGACAAAATCAAGGGACGGAACTGTAACTTTTATGGCACCATCTATTCCTGAGAAAGAAAAGACCTTCACAATTACAGCTTCTAAAATAGAGAATAAGGTACAATTAAAAGGGACTAAGACCATCACTGTTAAGAACCAGAGTGGTACAGAAACGAGCCAAGAGAATGGGAAAGCAGCAGAAAAAATTCCTCCAGTAGGAACTCTTGGGTGCTTTGAACTAAATACAAGTGGGCTTTTAAAAGGAAAGGGAATTAATTTTCCATATTTAAAAAATTTCTCACAGTATTTTTGGACATGCATTTATCAGGCTGTTGTTCTAGGTTACTCACTTGTTGAAGCAGGGTGGTATGTTTGGGGCACCGGTGGTGGTTGGGGTTCTGCATTTCCAGAACAAGCCTTAGCAGGAACTAAAAATTGCGATCAGTGCAATAAACCATACACCGTTTGTACTCAGGAAAGATGTAATATCCTAGGAACTTGCAAATGGGTTGAAAAGTCTGACAAAAGTGGTGGCGTTTGTATGGAAGGAATTTGTGAACCAACTAGTGTCCCTAAAATTGAGGATATGAAAGCAAAGTTCTATATAGATAGAACCACCTTAAACAGAAAATGTCCCGATGATTGCACACTGAAAACAGATAACAATGGCCGGGCTTTCATAGTTAATCAGAATATTTCCTGGAAAGCAACGGAACTTGAAATTAATGTTACCTTGAATCAGAAATCTAAGTGTAAGTATGTAATAGACAAAAGAGGCGCTTCTTTTGAAGAAATGCAGGATTTTGATGAAAATCAGTTTTATCCTGAAAAGCAATCAGTACTTATAGACATCTCACAATTAGAATTGGGAACAAATCATACTGTTTATATTAAATGTGAGGGCACGTGTGGTCAGGCGCACGATCCTGGTTTTGACTGGAACTATATAAGATTTGAGTTTGATCCAAAGCCAGATTTATTACCGCCTGTAATTGTTCAGTTTGTTCCAGATCCTTTGAGACAGCATTGGAGCAATGAATCAAGAAATGGAGACTGGACCGAAACAATTGAAGTATGGCTTGATGAAACGGGTGATTGCAAATTTTCAACTCCAAATCCCGATGGTAGCAACTGTGGAGCAAATTTAACAACAAATTGGAGCAATATGTGTGACGGCACAACCGGTGGTAGAACAGATTGGGATTGGAATATCATACGTTTCTGGGAAAATGATTCTGCACAGTGTTGCTCAGCCCAAAATGCAGAAGGCGAAGTTACTTGTTATGAGAAGTATGATTGTACAAGAGCTTACTTAAAGATAGACAAAAGAACAGGTTTTGAAATAATTAATTGGACGAATCTTAATGATATGATTGAAGCAGGAAATATTTCTGAGCATAGCAATATTCCTCCTGAAGTTGTTGAAGAGATGTTGAAAAAAGCAGGACAAATAGGATTTACTGGTGAAAGTAAGGTTTTCAAATATATGTTTAGATGTCAAGATGATGATGGGAATAAAATGGACGAACAAGATAGCAGGCTTTTTGTTATCATGACTTATCCTCCTTATGATGTCAATATAACCATTCCTCCTTGGGATGGGGGTTACGAGACATTTGAAAGACAGCCTGAGATTGAGGTTAATACTTCAAGAGTGTCACAATGTAAGTATTCTGTACATGAGTGGCCTGAAGGTCGGATACAGCCAAGAAAACCTGATTGGAATCAAATGTCCTGGATTGATGAGGAATTTAGTTTGTTGCATCATGGTAAAATTAATGTAACTTTAAATGCTACTCGAGAAGGATTGAGACATATTATGTATGTTAAGTGCAGAGACTACGGTGGTTTGGAAGTAGAAGATGATGTAACATTTAAAATAAAGAAAGATGAAACACCTCCAGAAGTGATTAGAATATACAGAGATCCTTCAAGAGGAATACTCGTAATTGAGACAAATGAAGAATCTGCATGTGCATATTCTACAAGGCATGCTAATTGTGGATATAATTTTAGTGATGGAAATATCCTGACTAGTATGGATGGATTTTTACACGGAGCGGATTGGTTGGCAAATACTTATTACATTAAGTGTAAGGATAAATGGGATAATTACCCTGGACCAAGCGGTCAGGGAACAACAAATCCTGCAGCTCCTTACTGCACCACGATCATTTATCCATATGAGATTCCAGAATTTTTTATTCATTAATTATTTTTAATTATAGTAGTTAAAAATTTTGATTGTTTGATTTTCTCAATTTAATAAAGTTTTAAAAATCCTTTTTTCTTGTTTGTTTTAGGGGTCATAGTTTCAATGGCCAAAACGACCGGCTCCAGTCTACAGTTTCTCTTTAGAAAAGAGAAACTCTAGGAAGGTAGAGAAACTACAATAGCGAAACCGGTAGTTGGGGGTTCGACTCCCTCTGACCCCATTTATGAAGCAAAAAAGTAGATCTTTACTTGTTTTTGTAGTTATCATTATTTTATTTATCGTGGTTTTTATTCCAGCTTATACTATAACAATAAAAAATCCAATAGATGTGCCAGTTGTTGTCATTGGTTTAGATACAGAGCTTGGAATGCAAGAGGAAACAGTAAAACTTGTTGATTTTTTAAAACAAGAAAATATTTCTATAACTTTTTTTGTGAATGGTGATTTTATTGAACAGAATGAAGAAGTTGCTGAAAGAATTGCAAATTCAAATAATGAATTTGCTTCACATTCTCATGTTCATCTTAAACATGTGGGCTTAGGAAAACTTCAGCAGGGAATGTTGATTTCAGCTCAAAAAGCTCTTGTTGAGAAAAAATTTAATATAAAGGAAACTGGCTTTAGAGCCCCTTATAGATTAATCGATTCAGATACTTTAAAAATTTTGTATGAACAAGGATTTAAATATAGTGCCGACTATCATTGTCACGGACATCTCTTTATTTTCCCTCTGTCTAAACACATAGCACAGCATCCGACTTCTTGTAGCAAGGATAGTTTTATTTACATCTTTCCAGAAATTTTTGGTTATACTATTGACGATGATTTTTTGTTTAGACATTGCAAGCTAAGTGAGGAAAAAGCACTGGCAATTACAAAAGAAGCTTTTGATAGGGCAGTCAAGAAAAAAGAAATTTTTATTTTTTCAGGACATCCTGGTTTAATTTGGAAAAAAATAGATTATTTTTCTGATTTTATAGAGTATGCAAAGAGCAACAATGCTGTTTTTCTAACGCATGCCCAGCTTCAAGAACTGATTGAAAAAAATCCAGAGATTGTTAGGATTAAAAGAATGCTATTTTGAAAAATAAAAAATTGGCTTGACTAGCAAGGGTAGATTGTAATTATGGAGCTTACTAGTTAATTAAAAAATTAAACTTTAATTTTTTAATAAATTCAAGTTATTTGCTTTCACTTTTTCAAAAGAAATTGTTAAGGCCTTGCTTGTTTTTTCAAGATTCTCTGGCTTAATAAAATACCACCCTTTTCTTAAGAATTTTATTGCAATCAAAGGTTCTAAACCAAACTTGTTAGAAAATTTTTCAAGCTCCTGAATTTGTTCTTTGGTGAAATACTTTTTGTTCTTAGAAGATAGTTTTACTTCTATGGCATATTTCTTTTTACCATTTCCAGCAAAAAGGTCACAATTGGTTTCTTCAATCATTCCTGAACCAGCGACTCTAGCTACAGCAAATCCGTTCTGGCTTAACAAATGTAAAAGTTCTCTTTCTGCATCTGCTCCTCTTTTTTTATTCATCTTTGAATGTTTGTATTTACCCCCAATATCCTGTTAAACAATTTGGTGAATGTTGGAATTTTTTACAGCATGAGGCTTTATATTTAATACATCTATACTCTATACAATCTGGAGTTGAACAAGTTATTCCAAGTACGTGTTGATAATTTTCTGGGGTCATTTTACTTAAGCCTAGATCAAAAGATAGTTGTGTCAATTCTTTATAAGTTTTTTTCTGCATTTCATTTCCGTTTTCAATTTTATTGAGCCACTCCTCAGGCCCTTCTTCAATAAAAGTAGTTAGCACTTCGTTATAATCATGTGCAAGAAGATCTCCAATTCCTCTACCATAGTCTGCAAAAGAGTATTTTGCTGGAAAACCAGTTTCTTCATCAAAAATTTTTTTAAACCTGTAGTTTAGAGAGCCGTATAATTCAGGGTATTTTCTAGAAAGCAATTCGAGACTCTCGCCTAAATTAAAAAAATCTTCTTCAGCCATTTTTGCTATTTTTAAATTACCTGGAAGCCAGAAAGCACCTTTAAGATCTCTTATAAATTTTTGGTAATTGTCACTGTTTTTTAACCTAGTTTGTCTGTCTATAGCCATATCATTGATTTGAATTAAAATTGGTTGTTCTTCTTTCGGCATTGCTTTTATTTCTTCAACTATTTTTTCTTTTAAATTTTTCGTTTTTGTTTGAGCATTAATTTCAATAGTAGCAGCTATCCTAAAGCTGTACTTCTGTTCTATCTCTTCGTACTTCCCTTCTTTTTGGAGTTTGGCGATTTCTTCTATCTCTTTGTTAATGCTGTTTATATTTTCGATACAATATTTATACATTCTAGACTTTTCAGTGATCACACCAGTTTGTATCAATTCTTCTTGTTTTTCCTTTTCTTTTTTTAATTCATTTAAATAATATGACACTCCTCTGTCGTTACCCAGCATCTCATTTTTGTATCTGTCAAATTCTTTTTGAATTAGATCTATTTTATCTTTTACGTCTTCTATATAGGCAAGGTTCACTTCACTATGTGTTAGTTCGTGATCAAGAACGCTCAATGGGTCTAGTGTTCTATCTTCCATCCAATTTGAGTAATGTGAAATTGTAGTCCAGTCCAATATTCCGTTTCCAACAGATATTCGGGTGTATGGTCTACCTTTCTCATAAGTTGTTCCTGAAAAGGCATTTAATGGAAAATCTATAAATTTTATATCTATCTTGACAGAAGGATTTTTTTCTAGCCATTGATCAACTGCTTGAATTGCTTCTGGGCCTACATAACTTTTTTCAATTTTTTCTATTACCTTACCTGTAGCATCTTTTTCAAGGGTTGTATATTCTGGTCCAAAGAAATTAATGCCTCTGCTTTTCCATTTTTCTTGTAAATCTTCAACTGTTTGTATCATATTATCTGAAAATTTATTACTTATTTTTACTCCAGGAAAAGAATTCACCATTTCTTTATTGTTCTTTAAAAGCCTGAACTGATTTGCCGAGTTAATGATTAGTTCTTCATCGTTAGAAATTATTTGCAATGGCACACTTTCTTTCTTAAGTTGTTTTCCAGGAAACTTGTATAATGTTACTCCAGAAATTTTTAGTTCTTCTCTCTCTTCAAGAAGAGGAACACCTCTAATTTTTGAATTCGTTATTTATAGCTTCTATAGAACTACGTCCGTTGTTTACCCTTATTAAGCCTTCTTGAACACTTTTTGTTTCTACTAGGGGTATTAGATTTTCTTGTTCTCTATTTTTTACTTTTATTTCTCCACCATTATATAGTGTGATACTTAAAGAATCAAATTCATCTGGCACTTTTGATTTTTTCCCTTCTTCATACTTAAATTTATTTGTATTGAATACCAAATTTCCAGGAAGAACTTTTAAAAATAAAACTTCTTTTTCTTTAGATTTTGCTTCTAGTACAGAGTTACTAATTTTTAAACAGTTCTCGTTAAAAGAACCTATATCTTTGTTAGAATCCACAATTAAGATTTTATCTGTTAAGCCGGTGACCCCTGTTAAAATGTTTTTATATATAACCTCTCCTTTTTCCAGGAAATATCCATCTTCAGCTATAGTTATTTTTCCTTTTCTGATTTTCAGGTCATTTAATTCAAATTCATTTCCGTAAAGGCTGTTTAAGAAAAAATTTACATTTTCAGAACTTTTGATGGTATAAGTTTTTCCGTTAAAAAAAATATCGAATGCCAGTGGAGTGATTTTATTTTCGAAGCTACTTGGAACAAGTGTTAATTTACCTTCGTTAAAATAAATTCTTGCAGGAGAAGTTACTTGAACAGGCTCGAGACCAGGAAAATTATAAGTAAAATTTCCGGTAGATTCTAAATTTGCAAAAATTGGGATTGCTTGTTGGCTCACTATAACTTTTCCGTAGCGAAGGTTATCGTAAATATAATCGATCTCTTTTACTTGATTGTTCTCCCTTGCAATTATTTTGATTTTTATATAGCCGCCAGATCTGATGAAAAGAGTAAGATTGCCTTGTTCTTGAGTTAGAATAACATTTTTAACAACAAAATTTTCCTTTGGAAGGTTAAAAATGTTTCCAATTTGTGTTTCTTCTATGAATTCTTCTTGAGCTAAAATTATACTAAAATTAAATAAGAAAGATAATAAGATTAAAAAAATTACAATTTTTTTTGTTTTTGATAATGATATTTTCATTTTTTCTTTTTACTTAATATTTATTTGCGAATCTGAGGATATATGGTTTTTTAAAAATTGAAATTGTTGTTGGTGATTTATCTTCTATTATAAAGATTATATTGTTTTCACCAAAAGGGATTGAGTTTACATGAAAGTTATCTCCTAGAATCTCGGTCAAATAGCTTATATGAAAGTATCCAGGGTCTTCTACTTCTTTTTTAATGAACTGGCTTAACTTTTCATAGACTTCTTTTAATCTGAAAGGTATGCTAACTTTTATTTCTTTGAAAATTATTTTTTCATCATTCTTTTTAATTGCAAGAGAAGAAGTCTTTATTATTATATTCTTTTCTATTGAGGTATTTATACTAAAATTTTCAAATAAAATTTCTACTCCGGCTGGAAAGTTTGAACTGTCAATACAATATCCCAATTCTTTAGAAACGTAATTAGATATCGACTCTTCAATTTTTGCTTTAGATGGCATTGTATTTCTGCCATCATAATAATAGTAGGCCAAATATTTATTGAAGTAAGGTAGATAAGGGTCACTAATTTCATAGTAACCACCTTGCAGACCTATAAGTTCTAGAGCTTCTATTGTAATTTTTCTTATGCAATCCTCAACATAAACTTTAAATGGCGCAATTTCCTGGCTAAGTTTTTCTTGTCTCGTTTGATAATTTTTGTAAATGAAGAAATAGGTCATAACAGCAGCAACAATTAGAATTGTAATTATAACAAATAAGGTGACTTGCCCCTTTTTCCTTAACATAGTTTATTGAGGGGGCTAGAATTTAAAACACTTTTGCTTATTTAAGGTTATAAATCTTGTGGCATTATTGTTGTTCTTTTGTTTGCAATTGCCCTTTTTTCAGCGTTCTTTAAAATTTCTTCAACTTTTTTATCAAGAGCTTGGGCTAGGTCACTAGCAACCCGAAGTTTTACAAACTTCTTGAGTTTACTTTTTATGACAATTTCTGCCATTTTTTCTTTTTTTCTTGACTTTTCTGTGTTAGCGTTATTATACGGTTGGTTTTTCTTTTCCAACTATTCTGTACATCTTTGTACCACATGTAGGACACTTCCCAGTTACTGCCCACCTACCTTTTTTCACTTCAACTGCTTTTGCATCTGAAATCTTCTGTTTTTTCTTACATTTGACACAGTATCCTTCGTGAGTCATATTTTTTTTTGTCTAGTTGTATTTATAAAGCTAACTAAAGGATTTTTTATCTTGGTAAAGTAACAGCATCAAAACCGAAAGCTTTTTAAGACTAGAAATTGCTTTGTTGTGTGAAAAAAAGGCAAGGATGTAGGATGACTAAATATATTTTTGTTATAGGTGGGGTTCTAAGTGGTATTGGCAAAGGGGTTACTGTGGCCTCTATTGCTAAAATTCTTAAAGAGTATGGATTCAATGTTACTGCAATAAAAATAGATCCTTACATTAATTATGATGCTGGCACTTTGAGACCTACTGAACATGGAGAGGTTTGGGTCACTGAAGATGGTGGTGAAATTGATCAGGATCTTGGAACTTATGAAAGGTTTTTGAATATGTGTTTGCCAAAACAGAACAATATCACCACAGGACAAATTTATAAGTCTTTGATCGAGAAGGAAAGGCAGGGATTCTTTCTTGGTGAAACAGTTCAGTTTATTCCACATGTAATCGATGAAATTAAGAAAAGGATAGTTGAAATTTCTAATGATTATGAGGCAACTGTTGTTGAGGTTGGCGGTACTGTTGGCGATTATGAAAATATACCCTTTCTTTTAGCGGCAAAAGCACTTGAAAGAGAATTTGGTAAGGACAGTGTCGTTTATGTTTTAGTGAGTTACTTACCAGTACCTTTTAATATCAAAGAAGCGAAAACTAAGCCAACACAGCATGCAATGAAGATGTTATGGGAACACGGCATCTTTCCTGATTTTGTTTTGTGCAGAAGTCATGAACCTCTTGATGACATTCGAAAGAAAAAAATTGAAAATTTTTTAAATATAAAAAGCGAAAGAGTTATTTCTGCTCCAGATGTCTTAAATGTGTATAGGGTTCCTTTAAATCTTGAAAAAGAAAAGTTAGGGGAAAAACTTTTAAAAGAACTTAATCTTACTCCGAAAAAGGAACCTTCCTGGGGCAGATGGAACGAACTTTTAGAAAACATAGAAAAACCCTCTCAAGAAATAAGTGTAGCAATAATCGGAAAATATCTTGATATAGGTTCTTACACTCTGGAAGATTCTTATATCTCTATACGTGAAAGTCTTTTGCATGCAGGAAGTCATCTTAAATTAATGCCTAAAATTTTCTGGCTCGATTCTAAGTCTTTTGAAAAAGATGAAGCAATGTTAGAAAAACTTAAGTATTATAACGGATTAATTATTCCTGGCGGATTTGGCGTTAGTGGTGTTGAAGGCAAAATAAAGGCAATTAAATTTGCTCGTGAAAATAAAATTCCTTTTCTTGGATTATGCTTAGGTTTACAACTCGCTGTTGTTGAATTTGCAAGGAATGTTTGTAAGTTAAATGCACATAGCACAGAAATAGATCCAGAAACAGAAAATCCTGTGATTGATTTAATGGAACCTCAAAAAGAATTGATGAAAAATAACGTATACGGGGCAAGCATGCGTTTAGGTGCTTGTTCAGCAAGGATAAAAAAAGATACAATTGTCTATGAGCTTTATAATTTGTTTAATAGATTGCATAATGAAAAAGAAAGTTCTTTTGTTGTTGAAAGACATAGGCATAGATATGAAGTAAATCCAAAGTATGTTAGGGTCCTTAATGACGCAGGTTTAATAATTTCTGGTTTGCATACTTGTGGGGATGGTACAGAACTTGTTGAGTTTATCGAGTTGCCAAAAGATGTTCATCCATTCTTTGTTGCAACACAGGCGCATCCAGAATTTAAGAGCACTTTTGAAAAGCCAGCACCTTTATTTTATGGTTTTTTGAAAGCTTGTATGAATTCTAGAGCTACTTTAGCTTCTCTTTCATGAGCGGAAAGAAAATAACATCTCTAGTGCAGACGCTGTTATAATCTTTTTGTCTAAATTGCTTGAAAAATAATGGCCCCAACATGAGTAAGAAAAATTCAAGTAATTTAAGTTGACGTATTTGAACGAAACTTATTTAAGTCTATTAAACTTTTACCTTGTGATGAAATATATTTGTTATTTTATTTTAGTGGTCATCCTTGTACTAGGGATTCTTTTTGTAAGTGGATGTGTGCAGCAATCTAAAACAATAAAATTAGACTTTAATTCTGGTCCTTGTGACGAGTCGGTGAATGTTTATAATCAATCCGAATTAGGGATCAAGAGAGTAACTTGGTTGGACAATAATACTTTGCTTGTTGAAGTTTATATTCGTTTAGTTTGTGCTTGTGAAAATGTTACTAAAGGAGATTATGAAATAAATGGAACCAAAATTGTATTGAAATATAAAGTAGATGCGGTAAGTGACGTGTGTGCAACTTGTATGTGTGTTCATAAATTAGATTACAAGTTCACTAATTTAGAAAAAAAGGACTATCAATTTGAGTTAGAACAAATAATGGGTTAAATAATTCTTTCGGGTTTTAAAACATAACCTTTTTGCTTTTTAATTTCTTCTGAACCGAAAAATGGCTTTACAAGAGCAACAAGCTTTTTATTGCAAAAACATGGCAAAAGCTGTGCTTTTTCAAAAGAACCTTTTGTTTTAAATTCACTAGCTTGAAGAAATTTACCTTGTTTTAATTTTTCAAGACTTTTTTTGTTCAAAAGGATGGAAGGTAATTTTAGTCTTTTGATTGTTTTTTCTATACTTTTTATAGATTTTTCATTAATTTTCTCTAGCTTTACAGCTTCCTTGATTTTAAAAGGACCTTGTTCTATTCTTCTTAATTGCGTGAGATGCGCACCATATAGTTCTTTGCCAAGGTCATCAATAAGTTTCCTTATGTAGGTGCCTGCTTCGCATTTAACTATAAAAGAAAAATCCTTACCTTGCTTCTTTAAAATTCTAAATTCGTAAATCTCACGCTCTCTTTCAACTCTGAGAACTCTGGATCTTCTTGGCGGTTTTTGTTTTATTTTTCCAAGAAATTTCTTAATTTTTTGTTTTAAAATTTTTTCACTTACATCTTTATGTAGATGTGTTGTACCCTCATAAGTTTTATTAAGTCTTTCGAAGAGAGGCATTAATTTACAGGCATTGTTAATTGCAATCATCAAAACACCAGTAACATTTTTGTCAAGTGTGCCGGCATGGCCCGCCTTACCTGCTTTAACAATCTGTTTTACTTTTTCACAGCAGTCATGACTTGTTAATCCAGCTGGCTTGTCAAGTATTACAAAACCATACATAGGCAAGGTTATGTAATAATCTTTATAAGTTTAACTAATCCTAATCTAGATGATCAAAGAATTAAAAATAAGAGTAATACTTTGATATTTTGTCTATGAAAGAATGTAAAATGAAATATTCCGATCTTGTCAAACACATCCATCAAAAATATACTAGGGATAAAAATAAATATGAGACAAAAGAAATTAGTCGTTTCGATAAAACTAGATGGTTGTGTTTTTTCTGTTTAAGACCAATCATTTCTGGATATATTGAATTTCGAGAAGTAAAAAAAGAAGGGCAGGACATATACAAGATTCATAAATCCTGTCTTGATAATTTTTGTTGTGAAGAATAGGTTTATTTTTCCAGAGCTTTTCTTTTAATTTGAATCTTTTTTTGTTTTGAAAGTTTTAATAATTGTTTTTCTTGTTCTTTTATTTCTTTATGGAGTTCTTTCTCTCTTTCCTTTTTTTCTTCTTCAGCTTTTTTTTCTTCCTCTGTTTTTTTTGTTTCCTCAGCTTTTTCAGCTTTCTCTGCTTTTTCCTCTTTCTCCTTTGCTTTTTTTTCTTTTTCTAAAGCTTTTTTTAATGCTTTTTCTTTTTTCTTTCTTATTTTTGATTCTTCTTGTTTGAATTTTTTTGGTAATCCAAGGAAATCTACAAGAATTTCATCAGTTTTTTTGGTTACCTTTACAGTTATTTTATGTGGAACATTTTTGATACCGCGACACCAGATTGCTTTGTTTACCCAGTCGCTTATCTTTATTTTTATATCAGAATCATAAACTTTCATGTGTCTTTTAACAAACTCACGGATTGTTTTTATTGCTTTTTTTGCCCTTTTGTATTTCGGAACTTTTAACCATTCTTTACGAAGTGGAATTGTATAGATACGTTCAATTATTTGTTCTTCTTTTTTTGCCATTTTATACCACGCGAACGAGACCTATAGCAATTATTAAATGTAGTATCAGGAATGTCATGGTTATTGTTCCAAGAGTCAAACCAGTCAAAGCAAAAAAACTACTTCTTTTTTCTTTTGATTTTTTAATTCCCATAATTCCGAAAATAATAGCTAAAATTGAAATTAGTAACAACAAAAAAAAATAGAAAGCCCCACCCGAGACTGAATCAATGCGAAAACGTAAAAAGGTTATAGATAAAAACAATGCTAAACCAACAATTCCAAAAATAAATGATGCAAGAGCAAATTTGTTTTTCATCTTAGAACTTCTTTTTTATTCGGCCAGATTTAAATTCGATGTTTTTTCTTCTTTTTTCTTGTCTTTTTATTTTTTTTGCTAGTTTTCTTCTTCTCCAATGTCTTTTGATTCTTGTCAGTTGGGAAGGATGAATTCTTTTACCTTTTCCTTTTGCTTTTGGGATTGTCCAGAAAGGAGCCCATTTAACCCGTCTTCCGTGTTTTCCTAGACGAATTTTTTTTGTGATTGTTTTGTAGCGTGCCATTTTCAAAAAGTGATTGTTTCTTTTACAACTTCCCATACTTTTACTTTATATTTTGTGTCTTTTGTGTCTAATCTATATACTTCTTGATGGTATATTTTTTCTCCAGTAGAACAATCATAAACTGCTTGATGTTTATAATCTACTTTTTTTTCTAAGTAATTATTATAAGCATTTCTGTTGAACAATTTTAAAACTATACTGAATAATCCCATTTTATCTTCTAAATTTGAAGGTTTTTTTACCTTGTTGTATTTCGATCAGTAAAGATTTAAACTCATCGTCACTTATAGGTTCATTTATCTGGCCTGTTTGTGAAGCTTGTGCAATTATTGAGATTGCTTTTACAGCTGTTTCTGGATGTGCTATTTTTAGATTGCCGTATCTTGATACTGCTTCTTTTGTCATATATTGCTTTGCAATTTTTTCAAGCATTACTAACTGTTTGGTTAATTCTTCAATTTCTTGGTTCATTTTTTTCCTGTTTACTTATTTTTTGTGCAAACTCTTCTAAAAATTCTTTACCTTTCTTTGTTAGTTTTCTTCCTGTTTTCTTTCCCTTTATATGTTCTATAAAGCCTGTTCGAGTTGCCTGTTGTAATATAACACGAATTATTTTACCAGACCCTTTGTAAAATTTTTCAGGTTTCATTCCTCGATTTTTTCTTGATCCATACTTTGTTCTTAAACGAGAAACTCCAACAACACCTTTTATGTAGAGGGCACGTAAAATGCTGGCTGCCCTTATGTACCACCAGTTTGGTGATTCTGGAGGCCGCATTTTTGATGGACCTGTTTTTATATACAGAGACCATTCAGGTGCTTTAAATTCTGGCATCTCTTTGAGTTTTTGAGCTAGGGCTAGAATAAACTTTTCAGCATTTATATGATGTGGCGTTATTTGATTCATTTTTTTATAAAAATTGTGTATCCCACAATTCTTGAAATGAATTTTTTTTTGCACAAGCTCCCAAGTTGTTCACATAATTTCAAATTAATTTTTTTTATTTCTTCCCTGTTTCTTGAACAACTTTTTAAGACAGATACTTTAACAAGCTCGTGGTTTTTAAATGTTTTTGCAATACTATTGATGAAGTTATCTGTTAAGCCGTTCTTTCCAAGTTGAAAAGAGGTTAATTTAGTTTTTGACATTTGAATTTTCTCTCGTTATTTCTTCTTTTTTAACAATGATTTTTTTAAATTTTTTAACACCAAAAGTTCCTTGCTTCATTTCTTTGCTTTTAAAAATATCTTTCCCTTTGAAATAATGGACTTCAACATCTTTCTTATTTTTTTTCCAATCTCTTGAATATTTCGCACAAAATATCGCTGCTTCTTTTATATCTTTTTTTGAAGCATTTCCTTTTATGTTCACAAAAGGTGAGCCAGCGGCTTTTGTATGCAGAACTATCTCATCAGGCTTAACTTGCTTTACGAGTTCTTCATTTTGTTCTGCATTTTTACCAGCAAGAACAAGTTTGCCTAAAGAAGTGTAAAGACTCCTTAATTTTATTTTAGTAGACATTTTAATATTCCAAATCTTCTTTATCTAGTACTTCTTCCATCTCTTCATCTGTAAATCCGTTCTTAAATCCTTTTGTGCATGCTGTTGGGAACTCTATTGTTTTATGATACTGCAAGCATTCACAACAGATTCCATGGCGTGGGCATTCTGGAAATGGACATGGGCAAGCATTTTCATTGTCTTTCTTGTTGGGACATGGTTTTCTTTTCATTTTGTCCTTTTTATTTTAGGTCCTTCCGGTGTATCATCTATAGTAAAACCTTTATTTTTTATTTTTTCTCTTAGATCGTCTGCAAGTTTCCAATCTTTTCTTTTTCTTGCTCTTTCTCTTTCCTCAACTAATTTTTGTACCTCTTTTGGGATCTCAATATATTGTTTTTTTAACAAATCAAGAGCAAAAATTTTATCTATTTTTTCTATTGTTCTTAATTTACCTTCTGCTGTTTTGTCTCGGACAAGATTCCATAAGATTTGCAATGCTTTTGGAGTATCAAGGTCATCATTAATTGCCTCTTTAAACTCTTTAAGGTACTTTTTGTTCTCTTTTTTATCATCCTTTAATTCCGAGACAATATTCTTTAGTCTTTCGTAACTTTTCTTTGTGTTTTTTAAAATTTCTAAAGAAAAATTAAGTGGTTTTCTGTAATGGGCAGTTAGAACGAAATATCTATAAACTAAAGGTTGAAAACCTTTTTCTTCAAGGTCCTTTAGTGTGTACAAACCGCCAGTGCTTTTACTTACTTTTTCTCCCTTGGATGTTAAAAAATTTTCATGAAGCCAATAGTTTACAAATTTTTTTCCTGTGGCAGCTTCACTTTGTGCTATCTCATTTTCGTGATGCACTGGAATGTGGTCTATGCCGCCAGTATGTATGTCGAATGTCTCTCCAAGATAATGCATTGACATTGCACTACATTCAAGATGCCATCCAGGAAATCCAAGACCCCATGGACTTGGCCATTCTTGTTGTCTTTTTCCAGGCTCCTTGGAAAATTTCCATAAAGCAAAGTCAGTTTTATTTCTTTTTTCACCTACTTTAACTCTTGCACCTGCTTTTAGTTTCTCAACTTTTAGTCTTGCTAGTTTTCCGTACTCTTTAAATTTACTTGTATCAAAATAAATTCCGTCGCTTGTTTTATAAGTAAAGCCTTTTTTTTCAAGTTTTTTAATAAGCTCCAGTTGCTCTTTGATATGCTCCGAAGCTTTTGGCCAAGCATCTGGTTCGAGAATGTTTAACTTTTTTAAGTCATCATGAAAAACTTTAAAGTAGAAACTTGTTATTTCTTTTGCTGTTTTTTTTTCTTTAATTGCCGCTTGCTCTATTTTATCTTCACCTTCGTCTTGATCACTTGTAAGATGACCAACATCTGTGATGTTTATTACATGTTTCACTTTATAACCATTAAATATTAAAACTCTTTTTAGAATGTCTGCGAAGATATATGCGCGCAAATTTCCTATGTGCTGGTACCAGTAAACTGTTGGGCCGCAAGTGTACATACTTACTTGACCATTTTTAATTGGTTTGAAGATTTCTTTCTTACGCGTTAATGTATTATACAGTTTTAACATGCAATTTAAAAAAAATGGAAGTTTAAAAATTTAAGTAATTACTTCGCCATTATTTTAACATCAAAACTGAAAGTGTCGTATGTGGTCGTTCCTTGCGTTATTGCTACTTTAAATCTTACTGTACAAAGAGGAGCCGTTAAATCTGGTTCAAACCTAATTATTGTGAAATATAAGTGTCCGGGTGGTAAGGTTATTCCTGTTTCAGAACCTCCAGCCACAATCCATGCCATAGCATCACTCGTTGTTATTCCACATTTACTCTGTATCTGTGGATCATTTACACTTACAGTATAACCGAACGTACTTTCCCTTGATCCTATGTTTCTTATCGCAAATGCGACACCAAACGGTTTACCTTGTTTGACTTCTGCTATTCTGTCAGATAAGTATATAGCTGTTTTTTGATTCTCCTCTGAGAACAATTTATTAATTTCTGACCGCACCTTGTCATTTATTGTTAAAACATTTTCTGTTGCTCCACTAAAAATTTGTCTCACAAAAACAAGTCCGAGAACAAGTAGCACGACGGCAATAACAATAACAACCATCGTTGTTACTGACATCTCGAAAGCAGCTTTTTTTCTCATTTCCCGCCCTTTTTGCATTCATATTTACATTTCATTACACAGATTCCTGCAAAGATAAGGATTAAACCCCAGAAAATCGGGTGCAGTAGTGCTGGTCTTGTTGGATTGTAAATGAGTCCTCTTGAGAATAGCCATATTCCTATAACAAGTAAGACGTGTCCAATAATAATCATAAGTGTTTTACACATTTTCCCCTCTTTTCTTATTCTTTTGAAGGTTTTGGGTTTTTTAAAGTTTTTGTTTATACGACTTTTATCAGTTCACATTCTGGTGTTAGTTCAATAAAATGAGTTGAAGTTCCATTTCGATATGCGTTACACTGGTTTTCTAATAAGTTGTCAATATTTTGCCTTGGTGTGTGCGCTATATCACATACCCATGCACTATTTGACATTGGGTCTAACAGGCAAGGACCGTTACTAAGATTTCTTCCTTGATTCAAAGCTAGCTGGCATACTTGCTTGCATTCATCAACCAATGTTAATTGATCACTTTTTTCGCAACTTGCAGCAATACTAAGAATTGATAAACAAAGTACGGCTATCAAGATTTTTTTCACCATAAATGGGAAGGCGGGGATTTGAACCCCGGACACCGTGGGCTTCAGCCACGTGCTCTCCCAGGCTGAGCTACCTCCCCTTTTTATCAAATTTATTTTAACTTTTAAAGTTTTTTGTACAATTTACTTAAATTTATAAATCAAAAATTCGTTGCTTGAGCATGATAAAATTTCATGCGATTGGTGGTTTTAGCGAAGTCGGAAAAAATATGTCTGTTCTTGAGGTTGGTGAAGATGCTGTTATATTTGACATGGGCCTTTTTATGCCCCCAATAGTTGAACTTGAGAATAAAAAAGGCGAAGTCTACAGTGAAAAAAATCTTCGTGACATAGAGGCCCTGCCACGAGATAAAACAATTTCAAGTGACTTGAGAAAAAAAATTCGCGCTATACTAATAGGTCACGCACACCTCGATCATGTCGGGGCTGTTCCTTACATGGAATACAATTACAAAGCACAGATTGTTGCAACCCCTTTTACAATCGAATTCTTAAAAGCAATAGCGAAAGATGGTAATTTTATTTTAAAAAATCAGACAAGAACAGTTTCTCCGAATTCGCATTTTATTGTTAAAGGCAAGAAAGATATAAAGGTTGAGTTTGTTAATGTTACACATTCTACTATGCAGACAGCGATGATAGTGGTTCATACCAGTAAAGGAGCAATTGTCTATGCAAACGATTTTAAGTTTGATAATACACCTATACTTGGTAAGAGACCAAATTATGCTAGATTGAAAGAGTTAGCCAAAGATGGTGTTCTTGCATTGATAGTTGATTCTTTGTACGCAGACACTGAGAGAAAAACTCCTTCAGAAAAAATTGCACGTGGTTTGCTTGAAGATGTTTTACTGACCACTAGCAATGAAAATGCTGGAATTTTCGTGACTACATTTTCTTCACATATGGCAAGGTTAAAAAGTATTGTTGATTGTGGCAAATTACTCGGAAGGAAGGTTGTTTTTCTTGGTCGTTCCTTACACAGATATGTTTCTGTTGCTTCAAAATTAAGTCTTATTCCTTTTATGCCAGATATAAAAATAGTGAGTTATAGGAATCAGGTTGAGAAAGCATTGAAAAAAGTTGCAAAAGAAAGAAACAAGTGGCTTGTGGTATGTACTGGACACCAAGGAGAACCGGGTTCAATTCTTGATAGAATTGCAAGAGGGGTGTTGCCTTATAAACTTTCAAGTAAAGATCACGTTGTTTTTGCGAGTTGCGTGATTCCTACTGTTTGGAGTGTAGCCAATAGGCAAAAATTGGAGAAGAAGATGAAAGAGAGTGGTGTAAGGATTTTTACAGACGTTCATGTTTCTGGTCACTGCTCAAGAGAAGATTTGCGCGACCTCATTGAAATGTTACAGCCAAAACATATAATTCCTGCACATGGGGGCATGGATAAAACAACACCACTTGCTGAACTTGCTTCAGAACTTGGCTATAAATTAGGGAGTGATTTACATCTGATGCAGGATGGGATGACTTTAGAGCTTACTTAATTTTGTAAATTTGTTTCAATAAGTTTTATAAATTTACTCTTCTTTTGAATCAGAAGACAAAAAGAGAAAATGGCACGCCAGGATCTTATTGCTGCTTTGAAGAATGCTCTTGAAAGAGGTGAAACCCTTGCCGAAGCTAAAATAAGTTTGTTGAATGCTGGTTATCCAAAGCAAGAGGTTGATGAAGCTTCTAAAGAGCTTGAGAATATTCAAGTTAAGGGCCAGGTGCCGAAACCAAGGTTTCTGCCAAAACTCCCAGAAGCTCCAAAGAAAAGATGAAACAGTATGATGTTGTTATTGTTGGTGCAGGGCCGGCTGGGTTGAAATGTGCCGAAATTCTTGCTCAAGCAAGAAAAAAGATTATTGTTCTTGAAAAAAACAAAGTAATTGGAGACAAAGTTTGTGCTGGTGGACTAGATTTTAAAAATTTTGAATTCGGAATCCCTGAAAAACTTTTTCAAAGGAAGTTTAATAAAGTTAAAGTTTTAACTATTTTAGGTAAGGAAGAAATTAAAACAGAAAATAAAATTATATTTGCGACAATCGATAGAAAAGATCTCGGAAAATGGATGGCTGAAAAAGCAAAAAGAGCAGGAGCTGAAATAAAAACA
>JAWAPZ010000004.1:0-58089 GCA_038894195.1 Candidatus Pacearchaeota archaeon | reverse complement strand
GTCCCTGGCAGTATTCCATTTAATTTTTGGTAAAGGTCTATTGCACGATAGCTTCTGATATCTCTTCTTACACCACCACAAGAAATCCAGAGGTTATTCAAGAAGTCAAATTTTGCAATTCCTTTTAAAGCCCTTGCTTCTACTCTAATAACAAGATATGGTGCTAATTCTGTATCATTTCCAAAAATATAAGGATAATGTTCTACTCTTTGACTAAGAACTCTTATAGCTACATTCTTGTTTTTTAATATAAGGGCTGGCCAGGATTGTTTTTCCCAGTAACCCCAGTTATCATCAAAAATTATTTCTTCAAGATTTTCTGTTTGGCTTTGATTTTGTGTGCCTGTGCTAACCCGCTCTCCAGTTATTGGATCTTCCCCATATTTTTGCGTATATTCCTCCCTGCTCCATGCAGCCCTTTCCTTCAGACGTGCCAATAATTTTGCATTCATTTCTCTTGCTATTTCTCGCTGTTCTTCGATTTTCTTCTTTTTTTTAACAATTTCTTTTACTCTTCCCCCCGCTAATTCTTTTTCAACATACTCCAAATTTTTCTCTTCTGAAACATTCCTTTCAACACCTCTTTCTATACTTTGGCTCATGGGTCCTGTAGAAGGTTCTGGTTCATACGCTTGCTTTTTTTCAGGAATTTCGAAAAAATTTATATCTGGCTTTTTATTTCTTTGGTAAACGTAGTAAAGACCACCACCCATAACTGCAAGAGTCAAAAAGGCTGATAAAGCATTTTTCAGATTTCCCATATTAATTTTTGTGTGGCATACTTTAAATATTTTAGCATACAAAATTTTAAATATCTTGCTTGTATGATTTTTTTATAAAAACGGTGTACCTTTATGCATAAGGTTAATAAAATGTTAAATAAAAAACTTGTATCTCTTTTTATATTTGTAATTTTCACTTTAATTCTTTTTAGCGTTGTTGATGCTAAGATTGTTTTTACTAAGCCTTCTAAAACGTATAACTTAGGAGATAAGATAGCACAATCGGTAAGTTTAGCTGTGAATGAAGATTTTGATGGTTTTTTGAAAGTTACCCTGAATTGCGCTGAAAAGGAATTTTTAGTTTATTATGCACCAATTAAATTGAAGAAAGATGAAACAAAAAATATAGACTTGAGTTTTAATTTTAACTCAACCGGATTATGTAAATTCGTTGCTTCGACTGAAAAAGATAACGCTGTTATAGAAACAGCAGTTTCTGATGAATTTTTAATTAGCGATGCAATAAATTTTGAATTAGGCCTTAATAAAGCTTTTTTTATGCCAAAAGATAAGTTTGAAGTGAAAGGAAAAATTTACAAAAAAAGTGGTGCTTTATTTACAGGAATAGCTAACTTAGTTGTCTTTAATAAGAATTTTTCAGTTTCTGTTGACAAAGGAAATTTTGTTTTTTCTTCTGAAGTCCCTGAGGACGTTAAACCCGGAAGTAATTTATTTTACGTTGAAGTTTTAGATGATCTTGGGAATAAAGGTTCAGCTACTTTGAATTTCAGTGTTGCCTCTGTACCTTCTTCGTTAATCATAGAGATTAATAATGAAAGTATAATGCCTGGGAGCATGATAACAATAACACCGAAACTTATTGATCAATATAATACAACACTGCCAGAGAATGTTTCTTTAAGATTGTTTCGAAGGGAGGATAAATTTTTAACTTTAGAGCGGAAAACTTTACTTCTAGAAGAATTTCTTGTAAGTGGAAATTCAACAAATTTTCAGTTTGATTTATTTGCCAGTCCTGGAGATTATTTGATCACAGCTTATTCAGAAGGATTCAAAGCTGAAAAAATAGTTGTTATGCCCTTGGTTGAAAAAATTGAAGTCAATCTTAGCAATGGCACTTTAATTGCGAGAAATGTAGGCAATGTACCTTATAACAAACCACTAAATATGAAACTAAATTTTGGGAACTCTTCAAAAAGTTTAATACTTGATCTTAACTTAAGGGTTAATGAAACACAAACGTTTAGAATACAAGCACCTAAGGGAACTTATAATGTTTCTTTTGATTTTTTGAGTAGTGTTGAGCAATTTAGCGATGTCGCTCTGTCAGGAGACGTTGTTGCAGCAATAGAACTTGATAAAAGTGGACAAGAAGCAAGAAAAAGTTACTTGTGGCTGGTAATCTTAGTTATTGTAGTTTGTTTAGTTTATCTCTTGAGAAAAAGAATTCACTTGAAAAGTTATTTAGAGAGTATATTTCATTTTAAAAAGAGAAAACGTTACGTGAAATTTTCTTATGCTGATGATAGCGGTAAAAAGAGAGCAGAACAAGCAATACAAGAAAAGCAAAAAGAATTTAAAGTCAAGGAATCTGAAGATAAGATGGTGAGCAGATATGTTGAACCAAACAAAATAAAGGGTCAGTCACCCTCCAGTGTTCCACCTTCACAACTTTTTTACGGCAGAAAACAAGCAGATGAAGAAAATCATTTGAAAAAAATTTTTCTTAAGCATGCGTCAAGGCTAAATGCTTGTCATATCGAAACAGCTAAGTTGATTGGAGTTTCAAGGCAGGAGGTGAGCTTGGCTTTTGTTAAGGTCCATGGTCTTAACGAGCTAGAAAATCTAAAGAAGAAAAGTACAGCTATGTTTGAAAGAATAACAACCAATTTTTTTGATGGGATAACAAGAATAATCAAAGGTTATGGGGGTATTGCAGATTTGCATAATAACAAGTTAATCATATTTTTCCCTGAACAAGGCAAGGAATTGTACCTCATAAAAACACTGAATGAGATAAAGGCATTTACAGAAAAATTCAATCGAGAACTAACAAAGGAGGCTGGTTTTGAGCTTGCTGTAAGCTCAGGTGCGCATTCAGGACTGATTGCATTTACAGTTGATAAAGGAATTGCTAGAGTGTCTTCAGATGAAACTTTAAAAATCTCAGAAGCTCTTGCTAATAAAGCATTTAAGAATGAGATTTTGTTAAGCATGCCACTTTACATGAAAATTGCTTCTGTTATAAAAGCAAAGAGAATAACACCCCTTTATGTTGATGAAAAAAGAGCAATAGAAACTTTTTTGTTGCAGCATCCCGCGCCTTCTCAAATCAGGGAAGAGGGTAAAAGTCGCGTTAGACAATTTTTAGATAAAATTAGCTAAATTGTTATCTAAAAATATAAACTTCTGCATAAGTTATTTGATTTTACCATAGTCTAAATCATTTGGATTTTAACAAAAGCATGATACTACATTCAAGAATTTAAAAATAAGGAATTTAATATAAAAATAAAAAAGAAAAAACAAAAATAAAAGAAAGAAGAAAAATTAAAACTTTTTCTTTCCTCTTTTCTTAGTTACAAGCATTATTGCTAAAGCTCCTGCTACAATAACCGCCATTATAAGTGCCCCAACAAGAGGATTCCCTCTTCCACCAATGGCTGCCCCAGTTATTCCGTTACTTGTTGCTGAATTTATGTTGTTTTCTGAAGGCCCTGCAGCTTCTCCTGTACATGTTTGTTTTTCATCCGGTTTCTCTAGAGTTGTTCCACAATTATTGATATCTTTACATGTTCTGTATTCAAATCCAGCTACACAAGGACCCCAAGGAGTACATATCCAGTTCTCCTTGCATGTTGTTTGACCGCCTGCTACTTGGCCACCACCACCGTGACCACCACCCTGGCCACCAGTGTTATAGCAGGCCGAAGTTACTATCTTGCATTCACTGTTGCAGGATAGTGTTCCAGAATTATAGCCATAATCGCTACATGTCTTGCCTCCAAGATTGTTTAGATCACATTGTTCTCCTGCTTCAATAATTCCATTGCCACACTCTCCATAATTTGGACCAACTGGTTCAAAAATTACTTTACCAGTAGGCCAGGTGATTCTGAAATAACTAACTCTTGGTATTATATGGTCAAGTACTAGTTGTTGTGTTGAATCATAAGGTTCGTGTATTTTATAACTAGGTTTTACAGCATAGTACATTTTCTCGCAAGAACCACTTATTCCTTGAGGTACTGTAAAGTTTAGTGTCACATAACCAGTTCTTGTTGTTGTATTAAAATTCTCTAAAGCAATTTCATTCCATTCTCGCACAACAGTATTGTCACACCATCCAGGGAAATGTGTCCATCCAAACATTTCTTGTAAACTACCTTCGTACCAGAAAGTGTTTAGTTTCCAGAGTTCTGTTACATCAACTAAGTCACTTGAAGTGTATAGTTTTGGGTTTAACCATGTCAAGCAGCATAGTTTATGCATTGCCATTGCAACAGAATTGCCACCATGGCATAATGTCATTTTATACCTGAATGAACATTCTTTGCCCTCACTCTTCAAAACTTCACAATTGTTTGGTTGAACTTCCCAGTAAACATCCTCTTCAAATTTAACATTTTTTATTTTTGTATTACTGTTATTGACATTATCAAAAGCTCTTACTTCAATGTTATGATAGCCAGCATCAATTAAATTGCTAAATCTTGCATACCATCTGTTATTTCCAAGATAAATCATTTCTTGCCAATTGCCCCCATCAATTCTTACTTCCACGTTCTTGACGCCAGAAGCTCCACCATTCACAATAGGGTCTATAACTTTAGCAATAACATCAAACTGCAACATTGCGCATCCTACAGGCGAATCAGGATTTTCAATTGTTATCTGTGGTGGTGTGTTATCTAAGAAATGATGTTGTGTTTTATGTGTTTCCTCATTATCAAGCAAGTCAAAAGCCCAGAATTCAAGTGTATAATTTCCATCAGGTCCTACAATATGGAAAGATGTTCCATTACAAGGTCCACTTCCCTGACCAGAACCAGGACTTCCATATTCGTAATGAATTTCTTTACAACCAACTTCTTCATCTTCTGCTGTAAGTGTAAATAAAGTTTGACTTGAAATGTAAGCTCCGTTAAGATATTTTGGCTCGCTTATTGTCTTTGTTGTTTCCGGTCCTTCTGTGTCAACTTTATCTGTTTCGTTCTTCATGTCGCTTGTTTTGTTCACATTGTCAACACAATAATATTCAATAAAATAAACCCCATCAGGGCTTAGTGTGAATGGATTTGGTGAAGTTAACCATTCTCCGCTATTTATTCTATAATAAATAGCTTGAACTCCACTTCCTTGGCCATCATCACAAGTTATTGTTATTGGTGTTTTATCTGTGATAAACCAATCAAGAAGCCATTGCATCCATTGTCTTCCAGGATATTTTGGCTCTCCAACTGTTTTATTTACTGTAGGTTTATGTGTATCTACTTTATAAGTTTCATCATCAAAACCTTCTCTGCAAGCAAAATCAGTTGCTTTTTTCTCAATTTTACAATACTCACCATCATGTTGGCAATATATTGCAGGATCAACATAAACATCTTGGTTGCATGTTGTTTGTATCCATTCTGTATGGCTTCCATCATAAGTGTCTGTTATCTTGTAATAACACTTATCTAAGTTTACATCAAAATCTGTTTCAGAAACCCAAAATCCAGGATCATACCATTGTTCAGGATCGGGTCCTGTAATTGTTACTTCAGGATCTGTCAAGTCAATTATAACTTCATCTGATTGTACTGGATTACCAACATTTGTTGCCTTGTCAACAGCTTCGACAGTTACATAGTAGTCTTCACCATCTTCTAAGTTACAAAATTCTTCTGATGTATCCTCTGTTTCTATTTCACTTACAAAAGTTCCGTTTGAAAAATATAACTTAACGATGTAGTAATCTATCCCTGCACAACCATTATCAATGGCATGGTTCCAAGTCCATGTCACACAACTAGAGTTAGAGTAATGCCCTTGTTCTGAGCAATCATCTACGTCTGGCTTTAAATTGCTAACTGTTCCAGGGTTTTGTCGATCAATACATAACCAACAGCAGTCATCTTCTGGGACTTCTTCAACTGGTAATGCTGGTTCTTCATTATGATAAACATCTTTTGCTCTCCCACAAACTTTGTAAACAGATCTTCCACCCCAGAAATCGTCAGCATGCGTCCACCATGGAACTACCTGCTTAAGGTTTCCATACCCTGCTGGATCCCAGTAGGCCCAGCCGGTTCTAATATACCAAATATTTGATAGGTTAGATTGGTCATCAGCAGAAACACCGTTTCCAACTATATCGTCATCTGCAAAGTTTACAAATGCTTGATACGCTGTTCCATTCCAAGTACAGTTCCTTCTATCACTTCCATCATCTCTAGTGAAATGAGTTACATTTGTGTCTGGCTCTTGAGTATCTGGTTCTTCATAATTTACTGTCAATTGAACCAAATCGTGTTTTGTTTTTGCTCCAGAACCGTCTTTTGCTTGAAACTGAACCTTAAAATTATTGATATCACTTACTGTGTTTATAAAAGAAGAGAGATTTACTGTAAAATTGTAATCTTGGTTAGCATTAGGAGCACTGAGATTATACCAACTGCTCCAGCTTCCTGCTGTATGATCCCATACTCTTAATCTTGCTTCAGCTTCTGTTGAACTAGTTCTTTGCCATTCGAATGTCAAGGAAGATCCTGTGATAGTGAGCCCAGATAAACTAGAACTGAAATTCCATTGTAAATATTCATCACAATAACTTGAGGACCAATATCCTTTAGTAGAATATCTATCATCTTCACTAGAATTGACTTTTGCTAAATCGCTAGAATTCATGATATAAACTCCAGAAGTAGTGTCGATTCCCCACTTTGGATAGAAATTTTGGGTAGCCGCAGAAACACTCACTAAACTAAAAGCTATCACTAAGATCACTGCAGCAGCAAGTAAAAACTTGCTTTTTGTCACCATTTTTTTAAAACCTCCTTTCAATGCTTGGCTAGGCACTAGTAACCTAATCAAGCTTGAAGATTATCTTATTATAAAGATTTTAAGTAAAACTTACATTTATTTATAAACACTATTGCAAATCAACATATATATTTTACCGTCGGTATTTGTTGTAATTTTGAGTGGTACTATTCGTGAGATAAATTTAAAAATGTTAAAAAAAACGAAAAACTATGGCAATCGAAAAGAAAATTATATTGTGTATAGCCAAAGAAAAACTTCCTGCTGAACTTTCTGATGAAGTTTTATCTACTCTTGCTTCTGCAAATAGAAGCAAAGACGGCTTGGAAATTAAAGAAGTATTAAAAGTTTATATCTATTATAATGGAAAGAATATAGAAGTTAAAAGACAAATAATCTATAGGGATAACAAGAAGAAAATAGAAAATTTTACACCTCCTGAAGCTTATAATTTTTATTTAAAAAATTATGTCGGAAAGTGTAACAAAAAGATATAAAAATTTTCTTTTATAATTTATTCTATGCTTTCAAAAGAATTAAAGTCAATGCTAGAAAAGCAGCATTATGCCCTTGTCGGGAAACATTCTGCAGTTCAGATTTGTAAATATACAAAGGAAAGTCTTAGAAACAAAGATTTTTGTTATAAACAGAAGTTTTATGGCATTCAATCATATAGATGTTGTCAAATGACACCAGCAATTGCATTTTGTCATCATAGATGTGTTTACTGCTGGCGTCCTATAGAATTTACTTTTAAAAAAATAAAAAATCCTGACAATGCAAAAGAAATTGTGGACGGCTGTATAAAAGCCCAGAGAAAACTTTTGTCTGGATTTCTTGGAAACAGAAAAACAGACAAAACAAAGTTCTTTGAAGCTCAGAATCCTAGACACTTTGCAATAAGTTTGGCAGGTGAGCCAACGTTATATTCAAGACTCCCCGAATTGATTCTTGAGTTGAAAAAAAGAAAAATTACTTCATTCCTTGTGACCAACGGTGAGAATCCTGAGATGCTAGAAAAAATGCAAAATGAAAATATTTTGCCAACACAATTATATGTTTCATTAAATGCAAGCAATGAAAAAATTTTTAAAAAAATTTGTAGGCCGATTGCAGGAGGATGGGCAAATATTCTTAAAACTCTGCAATTGCTTCCTAAACTAAAAACAAGAACTGTTATAAGGATTACTTTAATTAAAAGTTTAAACATGATGAATCCGGAAGAATATGCTAAATTAATCAAAATTTCAAAACCATGGTTTGTTGAATTGAAAGCTTACATGCATATAGGGTTCTCTCAGCATAGATTAAAAAAAGAAAATATGCCGCAGCATTCTGAAATTAAAAATTTTGCAAAGCAAATTTCTAAGTTCTCTGGGTACAGAATTCTTGATGAAAAAGAAAACTCAAGAGTTATATTACTTGGGAAAAATAAAGAGAGGTTTATCAGGAAAGTTTAAAAATACAAGATTATTATAGGGGTCAAGAAAAGAGGAAAATGAAGAAACATTTAGAACCTTGGTATTTTGAGCACAGACATAACAAGCGCTTTAGCGCTATTTTTCTTATGTTCGTAGTTATTGCTGCAGCTCTTGGCGTTACACTTGCTTTTAGTATATCTACAAATATCCAAGGAAAAGGAATATTTGACAGTATTACAAATTTATTCAGTAGTAAACAAACTTCAACTTGTTATGATTCAGATGCTAATTTAACGTGGCCAAACCAGTATTTTGTTAGAGGATACTGCCAGGAAGGGAACAGTACAACAAAGCAATGGGATTATTGTGAGGGCGAAGCAATGAGCCCAGAATTTCAAGAGTCACTTGAAAATCCTACAGTAAGAAGATTGACTGGGCTTGCTGTAGGGCAATTTACAAGCCATGTTTGTTATGAATACAGATGCAATGCTCAGCAAAGATGTGTAACACAAACGATTGATTGCAGGAATTTAACTAACTCCACTGGAGAGTGCTATAATGGCGCTTGTCAAAGGCCAATGAACCTTAACGATAGTATTCGAGATTTAGTTGCACATCGAGGAATTTATTGGGTTGTTTTGCAGATGTTAAATTCTTGCAAGTATGTGCAAAGAGCGAATCCTCAGGGCCTTTCCTGTAACCAAATATGTTATGATTCTGAAAATAGTACCTGCATCATTGGTGGCATTCTACTTGTTGATGGGGGTAATTCTAGCTGGAAGATAAAACAGACATATCCTTGTGAAAGTGCATTTAATTCTACAGTTGGGCAAGCTCTCTGCACTTGCTGTAGAGTTCCGACTGGGAATAACATAAAAGACTGGATGCTTCACAATGAATGTTTTGTTTATCCAGGCTATTGCGCTGGTGAAGCTTTTGGCGGCAGTTTTGACTAAGCTTTTTTCTCAAGGATCTCAGCTTTAATTCCTTGCTCTTTACAAAGTTCAGAAAACTTTTTAGCATCATTTGTCGAGCCAACAATACTTCCATAATGCATTGGAACTGTAATACTTGGTTTCAAAATGCTCGCTGCCTTGCAAGCTTCTTCTGCATTCATTGTATATGTACCGCCGACAGGCAATAATGCAATAAAGATGTTACCTTTCTTGCCATAACCAGTTAATTCTTGCATTTCTTTTATTAAGTCGGTGTCACCTGCATGATAAATCACAATATTCTTGATTTGCAAAATGAAGCCAACATATCTTTCTGATTTTGGATGGAATTTTTTTGTTTGATTATAAGAAGGAACTGCCCTGATTTTTAAGTTATCTAAAGAAATTTCTTTTCCTGGTTCAACAAGCATAAGATTAATTTTTTTTGTTATCCTTGCAATAGTGCTCTGACAGTCTGGTGTGCATACAATTGTTGTTCCTGTCTCAACAATTTTTTCAATGTCATTCAAAGAACAGTGGTCATAGTGACTATGCGTTATCAAAACAATATCTGCTTTTTCGTCATTGTTCAACTGATAAGGATCTATATAAATTACTCTGGGTGTTTTTATCTTAAAAGCAGCATGCCCAAGCCACTCAAGTTCAAGGCCATCCAGTTTCATTTTAATTTTTTGTTGTTTGATTTTTATAGAGAAGGGCAGCTATTATTAAAAGTATACAAGTCTCTATTCTTCCGGTAACTAGAACTATTATTCCAAGTATAAGCATCATCCACCACGCTTTTGTTTTTCCAGACTCAAACATTAGTATGAGCATTACAGTAAGTATAGCCAAGACAAGCCATAAAGTGCCTAGAGTAAAAAGTGTCTCGGAAAAATTCTCGCCAAGAGAGAGACCAGCTTTTTGCATTACTTCTTCTATCCACAGAGGGCTTGTAAAAATAATGACTACGTTTAGAGCCAGAATCGCTAAAGCAATCAGTGCAAGAATCAAGGCTGTTTTTGATTTTTTCTTTTTAAATCGCATCTCTTTTTTCATGCTTTATGAAATTATTTATAATTTTTAAATTTTTTGTCACTCAAAGCAAACTAAAAATTCCTTTTTGTAGTATTAAAATTGCAGCTAGAAGAAAAAAAATTTTAGAAAGGGGGATTACAAGTGAAACAAAAATGATAATGCATGCAAATAAATCAAAGAAATTTCCAAGACCTGTGCTTTCTATAGAGAAGACTACGAATTTCATAAGAAGATAGAATGCAAAAATCAGTAAAATTGGGTTTAGATGTAAAGAAAAGAATGCGAGCAATAAGAATATCGCTATGATTATGTCAATTACACCAAGAATTTTTATCATTTTAGGGTTTTATTCTAGTAACTGTTCTTGGAAAAGGGATCGCATCTCTAATGTTGTCAAGCTTGCAGATCCATTGAACTAGCCTTTCGGTGCCAAGACCGAAGCCAGCATGCGGTACAGAACCATATCTTCGAGAATCAAGGTACCAATCAGCATCTTTTAAATCTATTCTTGCTTTTTTTAGTCTTTCTTTTATCTTCTCTAAGTTAGGTTCACGCTCAGAACCATCAACAATTTCACCGACCTCTGGAGCAAGAACATTGAAGTTCATGCCGGTTCCAGGATTTTTTAAATCCTCGCCATGATAAAACTTTAAAATTTCTAAAGGATAATTTGTTACAACAAGGAAATTATTAAAAAACTTTGCTAGTTCTCTTTCTTCTTTTGCACCGAAATCCTCCCCGTATCTTATTTTTGAACCCTTTTTGTTTAGCAATTGAATCGCTTCTTTGTATGTTATCCTTGGGAATGGTGTTTTTATTCTTAGATGCTTTTCTTCTACTCCAAGAATTTTTAGCTCATTTTTATTATTTTCAAGGACCTTTTTTATACAATGTGCAATACAATCTTCTGCAAGTTTAATCATTTCTTCTCTACCAACCCAGGCTTGCTCCACTTCGCAGTGCCAGAATTCTGTTAGGTGTCTTGTTGTTCTTGATTTTTCTGCACGGAACGAGGGAGCAATTGCGTAAACCTTTTCAAATACATTAACAAGATTTTCTGCATAGAACTGCCAGGATTGTGTTAAGAATGCTTTTTTTCCAAAATAATCCACTCTAAAAGTTTCTGAACCACCTTCACTCGTTGCTGCACTAAAACTTGGTGCTTCAGCTTCAACAAATCCTTTTTCTCGTAGCAATTCATGTAACGCGAAAAGAATTGTTGAGCGAATTTTTAATGAGGAGGTTAATTTTCTTGATCTTAATGCAAGATGTCTTATGTCAAGTAAGAACTCTTCGCTCAAGTCTCGAGTAATCGGAAATGGCTCTGCTAAGCCAATTATCTTAAAATTTTTGACATCAATTTCATATCCGGTTGGAGCCCTGACATCTTGACGAAGCTTGCCTTGCAACACAACACTTGATTCGGTTGTGACTTTACAAGCATCTTGCCATATCTCCTCTTTTACAGAATCTTTTGAAATAACGGCTTGTATTATGTTGCTTGAATCTCGAATAACAAGAAATACCTTATCTTTATGTTTCCTATCGCGATAAACCCAACCTCGAATAGCCACATCGCCTTTTTTCTTTTGTAATGCTTGCTCGATACTAATGAATTCCATAACCTCTTCAAGAAAGAGAGTTATTTAAAACTTACTTTTAGACTAAACTTAATGAAGTTTCTGTTATAGCCTTAAAGCAGAGGCCGTTTCAGAGAATTTTTTGTTTATAAAACCAGAACTTTTGCAGAACTAATTGTGCGCCTTTTATCTTTCTCATCAGTGTAACTTAAAGAAGCTTGAGGTAATTGAACGCCGGTCATGCCAACTTTGCTGTAAACAATATAAGATGCGACAATTTCTTCTCCTGGAAGTATGTTCGGGAAATTCCATTCTATATGGTTTTTCTCGATTTTATCTGGTTTCACAGTTCCAAACTTTTCATAAAGCTGTGTATTCATTGGCAATCTGTCGGTTAATTTAACATTCCTAATTTCTTTTCCTATATTCTTAGCAACAATTATGACTTTTGCGGCGAATTCGTCTCCTTTAGTCCTTAGTCTTATTGCTTTCTTCTTTATTAGAACTTTTTTATTAAAGAAGATAAGATAGAATATTAAGACAATCGCAACAATAATGACAACCACAACCAAGGTGGTGTAATTTGTTCTTGCTTCTACTGTGAATGATTCACCAGGTTGTAGCTCGCGCTGCCATGTCACCAAAACTTTACCTTGTTGTTTTATTTTTGATGTTGGCTCAATATTATAATCTGTAAATGATTGCTCAAATGAACCAAGAGGAAGTTCTACTGTGACTATCTTTCTTGCATTCCCTTCATTTTTCTTTGTTATCATGTTTGTATAACCGAAGAAGTGCCATTTTTTATCTTTAACTTCTGTGATGTTTGAAACTTCTTTTAGCGTAACGTTTATTTTTTTCTCATAAAGATATTCGTTGTTGAGAAATGCTTGAAAAGTTATTGCATACGGGCCAGCAATTTTATTTTTCAGGTCAACATTTATTGTATAATTTTTTGTTTCTTTTGGTTTTAAGTCAAGGGTGTTAGAGAAAGTAAAAAGTTCTGATGATACAGTAAGGTTAATTGTTCCTAGATCTATGTTTTCTTTGTTACTTACAATGAGGTTTATAGCTTTGTCGTCTCTGGCAAGTTCGCCAGGAATTTCCATAGAAAGGATTTTTTTTACTGGAAGAATTTTTATTATCAGTTCATCTTCTAAAGCTGGTTGACCAGCCTCTTTGAAATAGTATTTATATAGGTGGTAACCTTCATTTTTTCTTGCAGGAAGTGCTTTAAGCAGAAAATTAACTTCAGAATTTGCTTGTACAAACATCTTTTCAGGCGTTATGTTTATGTCAGCAATGCTGTATATAGAAAAGTTTATCCCCCTTGAAGCATTGTTTCTCAAAGTTACATTGTACTGAGCAGGTATTGTTAGTTCTATGGCAATTGTATCTGTTATTATTTCTTTTGAAATTTCAGCTCCATGGACCAAAGAAATTGAACATAGGAACGCAAAAAATAATATCATTAGTAACACTCTTTTATTTATCATGTTTTTTAACAGGATGGTAAGTTTAAATATTTTTCTCTCAGCTCATGTTAAAACGTTAAAAGATTTTTTATTTGAAATAATTTCTTTTATAAAACCAGATTACGTTGCCTCGCCGATAACTTTAAATATCCAGAATTCTTAAAAAATTCAATACTCAATCGTAAAAGAGGTAAATTGAAAGGAGGTTAAAAATGTCAAGACAGAACAAAAAGGGACAAGCAGCAATGGAGTTCTTGATGACTTATGGATGGGCAATTTTAATTGCAATCATAGCAATCGCAGCATTGATAGCTTTTGGTGTTTTGAATGTCGGAAAAACAGCAGCGAACATCTGCACTTTGACAGCCCCTTTGGAAGCAAAAGGGTGTTACTTGCAGGAGGATTCAACCCCAGATCAGGTAACTTTGAGCGTTACAGTTTACAATGGTGGAGATAGTGAGTTAACAGTTCAATCAGTTTCCCTTACTGGTAAAGTTGATGCAAATAAAATAACATGTTCTAAACCAGTTGCTGACACGCTACCATCAGAACAGGAGAAATCAATTACTGTAGCATTTAGTACTTCTGCTGGCGGAGATTGCGGAGCACAAGGGACTGATTCGATAGTAGCTGGTAAGAGATTTAAAGATGGGACTCTTACTATTGTTACAGATAAAGGAGCTTCTACAGGTGCTTTTACTCACACGATAATCCCTTAGTTTTTTAATTTTATTTTTCTTTTTATTTTTAAAAAACAAAAAGAAAAAATCTAGGGTGGGGAAAAAATTTTGAGTTTTGAGAATCTCGATTCTGGACTGTTTCTAAACAAAAATTTTTAAATTAGTTTTTACTATCTTAATTATGGATCCTAAAAGATTCAAAAAGATTAGCGATTGTGAATGGCTTATCTCACAGCAGGACGAAATGCTTGTGCCAGGAAAAATTTTTGCTTCTGAAAAACTTATTCGTGAGATGGATGATAAAGTTTGGGAACAGCTGAGTAATGTTGCTTGCTTACCTGGCATACAACTTGCAGCTTTAGCAATGGCAGATGCGCACTGGGGCTATGGATTTCCTATTGGTGGTGTTGCTGCTTTTTCTCAAGATGGAGTTGTAAGTGTAGGTGGCGTAGGCTTTGACGGAGGTTGTGGTGTTCGTGCTCTAAAAACTGACTTGATGCTTGATGATGTAAAGCCCAGGGTAAAAGAGCTCATTGACGAGCTTTTTAGAATCGTCCCAGCAGGTTTGGGTTCTCGAGGAAAAATTTTATTGAAGGACAGTGAAGTTCATGATGTCTTGAGTCTTGGAGCTAGATGGGTTGTTGAAAAAGGCTATGGAACTGAAGAAGATTTACAGTTCATCGAGGATGGCGGTTCGATTCAGGGTGCTTTGCCCGAAGCAGTTAGCGATCTTGCTCTAAGAAGAGAAAAAAAGCAGGTTGGTACTCTTGGTTCTGGAAATCATTATCTTGAGGTAAATTATATCGATGAAATTTATGATGAGCAAGCTGCAAAAAAATTTGGCTTGCAGCAAGGACAAGTAATGATATGGATTCATTGTGGCTCTCGTGCTTTAGGACATCAGATAGGTACGGATTATCTTAAAGTGCTGGCCGAAGCTTCTCGAAAGTATAAAATTCCTATTCGTGATCGCGAATTGGTATGCGCTCCTATCCAAAGCGATGAAGGCCACAGATATTTTGGAGCAATGTGCTGTGCTCTTAACTATGCACATGCAAACAGACAAGTTATAGCACACCTTGTAAGACAGGGTTGCGAGAAAATTTTTCCTAAGACTGATATAAAAACATTTTATGAGGTTTCTCATAATTCGTGTAAGGCTGAAAAGCATAAAGTTAATAATAAAATTTCTGAGGTTTATGTTCATAGGAAAGGCGCTACTCGAGCTTTTTGTCCTGAACGTAAAGAATTACCGAAAGCTTATAGAACCATAGGGCAGCCGGTTCTTATCGGTGGGACAATGGGTACTGCAAGTTACATTTTACATGGAACAAAAGAAGGAAGCAAGGCTTTTTTCAGCTCATGCCATGGTGCTGGCCGAGCAATGTCAAGAACTCAGGCAAAAAAACAATGGCGAGGCACAAAACTTATTGAAGAGTTGAATGTCAAAGGAATTTATGTTAAATGCCACAGTTTTTCAGGACTTGCTGAAGAAGCTCCCTTTGCTTACAAACCAGTAGAGGATGTTGTTGATTCAACCCACAATGCAGGATTAGCTAAAAAAGTCTGCAGATTAAAACCAATAGGAAATATAAAGGGTTAGAATGACATATAAAATTAAAACCCCATGCTTTACTTTCCTCATACCAGAAACTGATAAAGTTGAAGGACTAGAGAAGAAAGTTATTCCTTTGAAAACCAAACTTGAATTTTGGTCCTCTGCTGTTCTTAATGAATTAATGCTTATAACACAATCTATACTTTATTGCACAGAAGGGATTCATTTCAAGAGAGTCCCAACAGTCCCTTATGAAAGTTTGGCTTATCTTAAAATAACTGACAATAAGGACCCTTTTTATAAGAAACTTTTAAATATGGCTTTTTATTTTATTACAAAAGAAGAAATATATAGACAAGGAAAAAACAAAAAGAGGCAGAATGACGATACTGCAAAAATTTGATAGAAGAAAGCGAGAATTGAAAATTTTTTCTATTCCAGTGCTCCCTTTGCTTATTATTCTCGTACTTTTAGTTGTGTTATTACTTTTACCTTCGCAAAAAATAGTTTCTCGCGTTACTTCAGAATTCACGCTGAATAGAATATATTATAATGCTAGTCAAAATTTAGATGGGAGAATAAAAATTAATTTTAGTGCTGGAGAGTTTCTACCTTATACCACAAATGTAAGTTTTTTAATTACTGCCTTTTATCCTCTATATTACGTTTGTGAAGGTGGAAGCGCATATGAAATGATTGATATTAATGGCACTTATCTTGGTGAAACGGATTGGCAGTATGCTGAATATGATTTTTGTGGTGGCGATTATAGTTTTGTAGTAAGAAAATGTAGAGATTACAACAAAACTTGCTGTCCGTATGGTGTTCAGGGAAAAGTCTATTTTAATTTAAATTGTTCTAATACTCCAGAGCCCCAAGGATTTTGTGGTGATTATTGTGTTCCTTCTAGCTCATCTTTTAACCCAATTTTTTCTTTACAAGAATTGATCAGCAAGTCAAGCACACCAGACAAAGGTAATTTTACCCAGGCTGTTTACAAATTTTTCAACCGGACTTCTGGCAGACTTGAAAATTTGTCAGGGACTCTTTCAGGCCAGGGCGTTGGATATTGTTTTAATACTTCGTCTGTAGAACCACAGCCGCGATCACTAGTTTTATTTGCTTGTAATGATAGTGACGGCAATTTGACAGTGTCTAATCAAACATTTACAAAAGGAAATTGTAAAGATTGGCTAGGCAGGGATGTTAATGATTCTTGTAGTGATTCTGGTGTTTTGGAGTGGTATTGTGATAGACTAAGAATTAGGGCCTATCCCTGTGACAATTGTGTCAATATAACTTGCACAGGTGCTGGTTTAAGTCAAGGATGGTACGCTGATTGTGATGGGGATCCAAAAAATGGTGCAGAAACGTTGATTAAATATGAGTTATGTCAGGGTCTTGATCCAAGGTACTATGCTCCTATTTGTGAATCAGGTGGGCCGGGAGATAGTTATTGGCTGGATGCACCCTCCTGTACAAACTTTACAAGGTCATGCGATCTTGGATGTAACGAAGGGAAATGCAATATGCAAGAGAGTAGTTGTGCAGGTTGGAACAATCAATACAGCATTCCTCTTGGAACTGGTGGAATTGGACTAAAGACACCTTCTAAAACAGCTTATTATCTTGTTGTTGCAAATTTTAATTACAACAACACTTTTCTTGTTGAACCAGACTCTGTACGAGCTGGTTTTTTTGTGATAGCGCAAGAAATGCATAGAGAATGTCGAAATTATAGATGTGAGTATGTTAATGGTTCTGGTGAAAATGGGTGTGATAGTGATGCGGATTGTAACTGCACACCAGAATGGGGAAATTGTACTGACTGGAGCGAGTGTGTTAATAACATGCAAAATCAAACATGTATAGACCTAAGATGTGGTTTTGGAGTGAGAACTTTTTTAAGAAATTGCAGCATGTGCACACCAAGCTGGAGTTGTTCATGGCAATACTGTAGAGGCAATTTGCAAGAAAAAGTTTGCACAGATCTTGCTTCATGTGACCCAAACAATTTAAGCTATGTTGAAGAAACAAGAACCTGTTGCGTTGAGGATTGGTCTTGCAGTAAATGGAGTAAGTGCCAGAATAATATTCAAACCAGAGCATGTGATGAAATAAACGGCTGCGGAACACAATTTAATAAACCTGCAGAGCAACAAAGTTGTAGAAAAACTTCAAATCTTTTGTTTATTGTTTTGATTATTATTGTTGCGGTTGTTGTTATTTTTCTTTTTGTCATGAAGACAAAAATAGTTGAATTTTTTTCTAAAAAATATTTTAAGACAAGTCGACCAATTAGTGGTGCTGGCCAAGTAGTTGCTCGTGCAACATCACAAGCAACAGAAAAGAACAAATTTGATGAATTATTAGAATATATAAAAAAAGCTTTACGCGCCGGGCTTTCAAAGCAAGACATAGAATCTAGATTATTAGAAAAAGGGTGGCCAAAGAGTATGGTCGATAGGGCTTTTGAAAGTTTGCTTGCATAAGAATGAAAAAAATAATTTCACTTTTATTTTTATCTTCTCTACTTTTAGCAGAACCTTACAAAGTTTTTGTTGCAAAAAAGTTTTTTGTTGGAACCAACAAGAAGCATGTATGGCGATTCGAGGGAAAAGAACCAGTTCCTAAAGACACTATAGAAAAAGCTATAGAAACAGCGTGTTTTATTGATTTTTTAAGAGACCCAAAGTTTAACAATGAAGTTAAAAGAAACAGATATCTAGAAAGTAAAGTAAGGGACATTAGTGGATATTATGAGACGAAAACCGTGCTTGATGATTTTATGAAAGAACTTAATAATTTTAGTAATATGATGACAGAACAAAAACAAGCTTTAGTTTTATATTTTGGAAATCTGATAGAGCAAACAAAAAATTTTAATTTCAATGGGATAACTGACTTTCTTGGAAGAATTGAAGAAATTTCTAAGCCTGTAAAAGAATATGCTGTTAATTTAATAGTGCCGATACTGGCAAATCCAAACTACTATGCACAGTTCTTTGCATGCAGAGTTGTTGCAGACAATTCAGCAAGTGTTAGGGCTTCTATTCTTGAAATTCAAAAAACTCTACAAAAAGATGGTTGGACCAGCTATAATAGTATTAATCTTGTGAGGGAATGGGTTATGTATACCGCCTTACTGTGGGAACTTCCGAAGATGTTGGAGGATATGGAAAAAGAAATTGTGGTTTCGGAAGATAGCAAGGCCAGAGCATGCAAAGCCATAGAGCAAAAAGATATTTATGGATTTGGTAAACATATGGGTGAAACTTACAGAAATACAAAAGCTTATAAAAACTATGTAAATGCTGTTTTAGACAATGTACAAAAAATACAAGATAAAATTAATAATGATTTTAATTTAAATATTCTAGTTGATCAAGATTTTGTTAAACAAATTCTTGGTGTTCAGTGAAGTAAAAGTTCAACCTCTTTTTTAATATCATTAAAAATTTCTTCGATTTTTCTATTAGAATCAATAATTTTTATGTTATGATTCAGGAATCTCGGAAGTTCAAGAAATTTTTTTTTCACTTCTCTTAATATTTTTGTTTTTTCGAAATAAGATTTTTTTTCTTTTGTTTTTTCATACTTCTTTTTTATTCTTTCTATTGCAACCTTTATTGGTAGGTCTAGTATGAATACCAGATCTGGCTTAATGAATTGTTCTGTATAGGACTGCCATTCTTTTTCTTCTAGTTGATACGCCAAGGTGCTGTAAATATATCTATCGGCTATAACTATTTGTTCAGAGTCAAGAGCAGATTTTATTAATTTTTCGTCCTCCTTGCTGTCTTTTGTAAAGAGCTCGAGCCATTTTTCCTTGCTCACTCTTGAGGCAAATTTTTGTCTAAGCAGATTATCAATTTGTTTTCCGTATTCGCTATTCGTTGGTTCGGATGTTGAAAAAACTTTAAACCCCCTTTTTTCCAGATATTCCTTGAGCAACATTACTTGAGTTGTCTTACCGTCTCCATCTATGCCATCAAAGACGATGAATAGTTTTTTTTGAGTCATCTTTCAATGCAAGTTAGTATAACTTTCCTTTCACGAGGTCCATCGAACTCGCAAAACATTATACCTTGCCAGGTTCCAAGTTGAAGTTTGCCATTCTGGATTGGTACAACCACACTTGATCCAATAAGTGAAGATTTTATATGCGCATCTGCATTTCTGTCAACTTGATCATGAGACCATTTTCCTTGCGGTACCAGTTTTGATAAAAAATTTAAGATATCTTGTTTTACATTCGGATCAGCATTTTCATTTATTGTTAAGCCGGCAGTTGCATGTGGCACAAACAAGAAACATAAACCTTCTTTGATTTTGCTTTTTGAAATTAGCACTTCTATTTCTTTAGTTATATCAATAAGTTCCTCTCTTTTTTTCGTTTTTATTGTTAGTTGCATAAAGTTTTAAAATTATTGAGATTTATAAAATTATGCAAAAAATAGATTTTTTTCTTGGTTTAAAGAACAAAGAGATTATAACACTTGCAGGAGAAAAAGGTTTTCAGAAAATTTTATTTGTTAAAGAAATTCAAGATATGAATGATTTTAAAAGTTTGAAAGAACAAAAAGATTATGATGCTTGTTTACTTTCTGTTAAAAATGTTAATTTTTTGAGAAGAATGATTGATAAAGCTTCAAATTACTTTAATTATGTTCTTGTTCTTGGTCTGAATGATGAAATAAACAGGGCTGCTCTTAAGCATAAAAAAGTTTTTGGTTTAGTTGCACCAGAATTTAACAGGAAAGAAGATTTTTTGAATCAAAGGAATTCTGGTTTAAATCATGTGCTTTGTAAGATTGCGAAGGAGACTAGGAAAATGATTATCTTCAGATTTTCTGATATTCTCAACAAAAAAGACAGAGAAAGAGCTGTTTTACTTGGAAGAATTATGCAAAATTTAAAATTGTGCAGAAAATATAAAGTCAGCTGTTTGTTAATTAATTTTTCTTCGAGCATTCAGAATATTTTTCATGTAAAGCAGTTAAAAATTTTTGAAAAAATTTTATTATCTAGGTTCAGACTTGATCCACAAACTTATTTCAAAGGAGGCTAAAAACGATAAATTTATAAGGAATTTTTATATTCTATTTTTTATTACTCAAACGCAGAAATGATGCTTGTTCCAACCAAAATTTTCTTGACCAAAGGGGTAGGACAAAGTCCTGAAAGATTGAAATCTTTTGAGGCTGCTCTTAGGGACGCCAAAATTGCGCCCTATAATTTGGTTAGAGTTTCTAGTATTTTTCCACCAAAATGCAAGCTAATCTCTAGAGAAAAAGGTTTAGAATATCTAACTAAAGGGCAAATTCTTCATGTTGTTATGTCGCAGAATGACACCAATGAGCCTAGTAGATTGATTACAGCATCTGTTGGGATAGCAATACCAACAAATAGGTCTGAAATAGGATATATAAGTGAACATCACGATTACGGAAAAACAGCAGAACAAGCTGGAGACTATGCTGAAGATTTGGCAGCCATGATGCTTGCAGAGACTCTAGGTATATCCTTTGATCCAAATGCAAGCTACGATGAAAGAAAAAAAATATGGAAAATAGAAAAAGGAATATACAGAACAACAAATATTACACAGTCTGCAATAGGTAGCAAAAAAAATTTGTGGACAACAGTAGTTGCCGCAGCTGTTTTGATTTGTAGCCAAAAATAATGGATGATTTATTTTTTAAATTTAGCATGCCCGAAATGTACAAGCAGGTCTATCTTTGGTTTAACATTATTGATTTGTGGCAAGTCACAAGAACCATAACAAGAACCAAGCCAGATTAAACATTTTGCATTCGTTTCTTTTTCTATTTTTTCCGCGATTTCTAATGCTTTTGGTTTTAGACCTTCTGGGAATTGTAAACAGACAAGTTTTGCTTTCATTGCTTTTATTTTTTTTATCACTTTTTTTATTTCAAAATCATATTCCATAGTTTTTTAAATTAGAGTCCTTTTAAATAATTATGGTTATGCTATTTTAAATGAGACCATTCTAAACAAGGTTCTCACCGTAGTGTAATCATGTGCGGTGGCCCTGCTTGAAGATTCGATGATTTTAATCTAAAAAAATATTAAAGAAAAATAACGTTTCAGTAGATTAGTAATTGATTGTTAATTTTTTTATTTTACACAGGTTGTCTTTATTTCGAAAAATTTTTCAAGCACGCTTTGCAGTTGTTTTAATCTTATTTTACTCTTACCAATAAACATCGCTTTTGCTCTTGAGGACGGTATAAAGAATGTAATTTCTTTATTCTTCAGATAAATTTTTTTATAAGCATATGGCACCAAAGCCTTTATAAACTTGCAAATTTCTTGAAAATTCTTTTCTTTTGGAGATGGAATTATTTTTATTTTGCAATTAAGTTTTTTTTCTAGCAAGTCTATTTTATATTTTTTTATTTTTTTCATCTCTGTTACTGGTATTGTAAAAACGATATAATTGTTGTACGAGAAACAGTAAGTTGCTTTGATATTCATTATGTATTCAAAGAGGTTGATTGCTTGTATCTTTCTTATGTCTAGTTTAACCTTCATTTTTCTGTTTTTTCTGTACTTTCTTTTAAAATTGCAATTACTGAAATATTGAATTTTTTTTTCAAGAGCTCTTTCAGTTCTTCTTTAGTTGCATTTACTTTTACTATGTTGATATTTTTCATGTACTTCTTTTCCTGTTCTATCTTCTTTACTAGTTGCGCTGGGGCGTCTGAAGATAGATAAATTTTTTCGACTAAATTTTTATTAAAAAATTTTAGTGTCCTTTTTGAACCAACTACAAATCTATTCTTTTTTGTTTCTTTAAGAAGTTCTTGAACTGAACTGCTTTGAATTGTCATTTTACTTCCTTGCTAGAGCTTGTTGGTCAATTATTTTTACGAGCAACCCTGGCAAGCCAGTCCCTATCGGGACTGGTTGATTCAAGATCAAATTCTCAACAACACTTACAAGATAGTCTGAAGAGCCGTTGATAGAAGCATTGACAAAGTGTTTTATTGGGGTCTCAAAACTTGCTCTTGCTAGTATCGATGATTTGTCACTTATTATTCCAACTCTTGTAACGCCCTTAACATAACCGTTTGATGTCATTGCATCCGCAACAAGTTGAATATGCTTTTTATTTATATCTATACCTTGTTTTTCTACAACTTTTATAGCTTCATTAATTATCGCTTGCCTTGCTGCTTCTATTCCTAAAATAGAGGCAATTTCGTAGATATTGTTTGTTGTTGTTCTTTCTTTATCCACCCCTTTTATTTTCATGACCTCTTCAAGATTTGAACCTGCTGTCAATATAATATATTCGTTACCTCTTTTTACAGGAAGTACCTGTGTTATTCCTTTTACCCCAACTATTGTTGTTTTTTTCAATCTTTCCTTTAACCTGTAAATTCCTTTATAATCTTCGCTTTTACTTTTAATTATTAAACTGTTTTCCTTTTTACTTACACTTATATGTTTTTCCTGGAGAGAGTTTATTATTTTTTCTTTTGTTAGGTTTAAATTTTTTAACATTTCTTTGTCTAGTTCTACATTTATTTTCAGATTTGTGAAATCTATTGTTATTTCTTTAGCTATATCGAGCAACGTAATCTCTTTTATTCGTGCTGCAATTTTTTTCGCACCATCTTCATTGTTAAATTCTTTTTCAAGATAGATTTCCATTGAAGGAGTCGAAGGATTTTTTCTTGCATCGAATATTTCTATGAGCCTAGGTAATCCTACACTAATTTGCATCTCTGAAATTCCAGCAAAATGAAAAACATTCAATGTCATTTGCATTGATGGCTCGCCTATGCTTTGCGCTGTTACAACACCAACAGCTTCTCCTGGAGCTATTTCATTTTCTTTTAAGTGTTCTTTTGTTATGTCTATCCCATCGTCTCCGTACCTTAATTGTATTATACTTGAGTTAGAGTCTCTTACTGTTTTGTCATACTCCACCCTTATATCTTGTAATGCATTCACTAATCTTCTTGATAAATAACCAGATTTTGGGGTTCTTAATGCAGTATCCATGAGGCCGTCTCGTCCAGTTATTGATGTAAAGAAAAATTCATCTGGCTCTAAACCCTTCAAGAAGCTTGACCTTACAAATCCATGAGCTCGAGGCGAGAGATCCTGTTCTTTGTAGAATGATAAAGTTCTGTTTGTGTAACCAAAATTAATTCTTTTTGCCCAGAGAGCTTGTTGACCTACAATGTTGGACATTTGTGTTATGTAAAGTAAACTTCCACGAGAACCACAGAGCACCATTATATATGCTGGGTTATCTCTTTTTAAGCCTTTTTCAACTATTTCACTTGCTTTTGGTCTTGTGTCATTTAAGGTCTGGAGCAATTTTATTTCTCTAGTTTCTTCTGCTGTTTTTCCTGGTAAAATTTCCATTGTTTTATTATTGTAAGAATTAATAGTTTCTTGCACTTTCTTATAGACCTCTTCTACAGTCTCCTGTACTTGTTTTTCAATCTCTTTCGGGGTTTCTATATCCGAAAGTGCAATTGAAATTCCTTTTTTAGTCAAATAAAGAATTCCAAGCAAGAAAACTCTTTTCAAGAAGCGCATTGTTTCTTTTCTTCCAACTTCTCTATCAAGCTCTTTGATGAGTGTATTCTTTTCTACCCCAAGGATTTCTTCGTCAATAGATCCGCTTAAGATCTTTCCGTCTTTTACTAAGAAGTATGCATTATTTGGACAATCTTGTTTCTTACAATTTTTGAAGTAAGGGCAATTTTTTTTTCTGCAGGCTTTATTTTGCATTTCAAATGTTATTTTTGGCATTATAATTGAAATTATTTCTTTCCCTGACATTTTTTCTTTTCCGCAAGAAATTTTACTAGTTTCAAGACCGCACTCTGAAAGAAGTTGTGTGGCCTCTTTTTTTTCTATGCTTTCGGCTATACTCAAAAGGTACAGGCCAGTGATTGCATCATCGACACAACCGAAAATGTTTACATTTATTTTTGGGGACATCAAATTTTGGTCCGCATCAAGTAAAACTTTTGCTTCTGCTCGTGCTTCTTCTGTTTGCGGAACATGTATGTTCATTTCATCTCCATCAAAATCAGCGTTGTAAGGAAAACAAGTTGCCGGGTGTATCCTGAATGTTCTTCCTGGTAAAACTCTAGAAAAATGCCCCATAAGACTCATTCTATGTAGGCTAGGATGTCTGTTGAAGAGAACCACGTCGTTGTCACGAACCTGTCTTTCTACAATATAACCGACATCTATTTCATCAGCAAGCTGTTCTTTTAAATCAGAAGTTATCCTTTTTCTTTTTTCATCTGGTCGCGCTATAGCAACAGCCGCGGGGTACTCCTCTTTTTTTACAAGTTCTTTTAAATAATTTATATTTGTTGATGTTACGACTTCTGGAATAGTGAGTACTTTTGCTACTTCGTAAGGCAAACCAACTTCATTAAGTTCTATAAAAGGATCCGGACTTACAACTGTACGCGAGGAAAAATTTACACGTTTACCTGCAAGGTTATGTCTTATTCTTCCTTCTTTGCCTTTAATTCTTTCGGTTATTGTTTTTAGTGGCTGGCCACTCCTGTGACGAGCCGGTGGCACCTGTGAGAGAGTATTGTCAAAGAATGTTGTTACATGATACTGCAATAAGTCCCAGAGATCTTCAATTATGACTTCAGGTGCACCAGCGTTCAAGTTTTCCCAAAGTCTTTGGTTCGCTCTCACAATATCAGACAATTTATGTGTTAGATCATCTTCACTTTTCTCCCCTGTTTCAAGAGTTATTGAAGGACGTGTTGTGACTGGTGGGACAAGCAACAATGTGAGACATGCCCATTCTGGCCTGCAACTTTCTGGATCAATTCCAAGAATTTTGCAGTCTTCGTTGCTTATTTTCACTAACATATCACGGATTTCTGTTGGAAAAAGTCTTTTTTTATCTTGATAAAATGAAGATGGTTTTTCTAATCTTATTTTTTCTTGTTTTGCCCCACAGTAAGGACACTTCTTTGCTTGTTTTGCCTTATCAATCCTCTTCTTTTCTATATCTTCTTCATTTAGAAGAATTCTTCCGCATTGCTGGCATGTAGTTTTTAGGCAGAGTTCTATTAATGGCAAAAATTTTATGTGTAAAACAGGCCTTGCAAGTTCAATGTAACCAAAATGTCCTAAGCATTCTTTCATGAAGCCACCACAAATTCTGCATCTTACACCAGGGGTTATAACACCAAGTCTTAGGTCCATAAGGCCGCCATCTACCGGATAACCATCCATGTCGTAAAGTTCTGGAGTAACTATTTTTGCTACGGCATATTTTTTAATTTGTTCAGGACTGAATAATGAAAATTTTATTTCTTTTACTTGTTTTGATATTGGTTGCGGCATTTTAGCGGATAACTTTCATTTTAATCTTCGTACTTATTCTTTAATTTAAAATGAGGAAAAATATGCAATGAGATAAGCTCTTCCATTAATAGTTTTGAGGCATAGGATATTTCTACTGGTTCTATCTTGTAACTACCACATACAAGACACGGGTGTTTTTTCTTTAGTTTGCTTTTTCCGAGAAGTGCACCACAACTAGAACAGATGTATATTATTACATTGTCAGAGCTGAATCTTTCTTTCAGCAAAAGACTTGCTCCATGCGCAACTAAAGCATCTTTTTCCATTTCTCCTAAACGCAATGCTCCTGCTTTTGCTCTTCCTTCTACAGGTTGTCTTGTAAGTAAGGTAACTTTCCCGGTAGCACGAGCTTGAATCTTATTGGCTACCATGTATTTTAATTTTAAGTAATACATGTTACCAATAAAAATCTTAGCTTCTAGGGGTTTGCCCGTTACACCGTCGTACAATGTTTCTTTTCCATCTTTTCTAAAGCCAAGCTCAAGCAACATTTTTTCGAGTTCGTCTGCTTTCATGTTATTGAATGCAGTTCCATCTATGCATTTTCCCTGCAAGCAAGCTATTTTTCCTGCAAGTAATTCAAGAAGGTAGCCCACAGTCAATCTGCTTGGAATTCCATGCGGATTAAAAATAACATCTGGACGGACTCCGTTACTTGTGAACGGCAAATCATCTTCAGGAACGATCAATCCTATAACCCCCTTTTGTCCGTGTGGTGAAGCAAATTTGTCACCTATCTCTGGAATTCTGTTGTCTCTCATCCTTACATGCACCATTCTACGACCTTCGCCGTCTATGCTTGTAAATACAGCATCTACTATTCCTTTTTCTCCTTGCCGTATAACTACACTACTTTCTTTTTTTGCTTTGGCTAAAGAAATTTCTTCCATTTCTAACATGAATTTTGGAGGGGAAATTTTCCCAATTACTGTGTCTTCTTCTGTAAGCTCAGCTTCAGGATAAGCAACCCCGTCTTCTTCGAGAAAACGATAACTTTTTTCTGTTCTGTAACCTCGAATATCTTTAGTTGGGATACAAATTTTGTCACGCAAGTTACCTGTATAATGAAGTTCTGTTGCAGTGTAGGGCCTGAAAAAAGTGCTTCTTGCAAACCCTCTGTCAACACTACCTTTATTTATTACAATTGCATCACTCATGTTGTATCCTTGGTATGGCATTATTGCTACTACAACATTCTGACCAGCAGGGTACATCTTAACAGTATCATAAACGAAGGTTTTGACTAAAGGTTTTTGAGGGTAATGAAGTAAACTTACATCACTGTCTATCAAATCTAGAAAGTTAGCTGAATAAACCCCAAGAGCCTGTTTTTGTGCTCTACCTACTTTGTTTAATCTTGCTGACTGGTCGTGGTTTGCAAAAGGAATTAAAGAGGTTATCAAACCAAACATAGCTACTGGATCTATTTCAAGGTGAGTGTGTTCTGGCGTAATATCCTTTTCGTACAACGCCACGTAAAGATTATCTTCTTCTGCAGCATCTATGTACTCTATAATCCCTTTTTTTAGTAATTCGTCCCATGTAATCTTGTTGTCTTCAAGGTCCTTTACGTAAGATTCTTTAAGAGTAGACTTTCCATCTTTTACAATTATTAATGGTCTAAGGACCCGACCAGTATCTGTGCTCAGAAAAATGCTATCTGTTGTTTTGTCGTATCTTGCACTTAACTCGTAAGGAAATTCTTGTACGCGTCTTTTTTCTCTTACCAAATTAATAAAATTTTCAGCATCGTCGCTACATCCAATAAATTTTCCATTGTGGTATATATCTGTTTTACCTTGTTTTTTCATCCCTATTTTTTCGAGCACTGAAATAAATTCTCTCTCGTTCATATTTGTGTCTGTACTTATTCTAGAGAGAAGTGCAAGGTTTTTTCTTAGACCTATTGCAGTTCCTTCAGGTGTCTCGATAGGGCAAAATCTTCCGAATTGTGTAGGATGCAGGGTCCTTGCTTTGAAATTTTCTTGTTCTCCAGGAAGTAAACTTATGACTCTTTGAAGTTGTGAAAGTATAGAGAGGCAGTTTGTTCTGTCCATATTTTGTGTTACTCCTGTCCTCTCACCGATCCAAGAACCTGTGGCAAAAGCACTCTCAATTCTATGAGAAAATAATGTCGATTTTGCTAAACTTTTTATAGAATAAAATTTTTTCTTGCGGGCTATTTTTTGTAGACTATGCTGGAGATCTCTAATAAGTATTGTTAAGTTTACTCTAAAGAGATCTGTAAGTAAATCACCACTTAGTTTGACTCTTTTGTTTGCGTAGTGGTCTTTATCGACCTTAAATTTACCCTCTTTTGCAAGCAGAAAAAGTTTAATTAATTTACAGAGATTCGTTGCTTTTTCTTTTCTTGCAGTTGTACTTGTACCTATATGTGGTAAAAATGCAGAATCTATTCTTAATTTAACCCTGTCTATAATTTCTTTTTTTGTTCCTTGAATCGTCATATGTTCTGCTATTTTTAGGAAGGCATCTTCAGAGGTATTTACTGAACTAAATTCATATAAGTTTACTATTGCAGTATCAGATTCTTTTCCGATTAGTGAAGCTATTTCAGAATCTTTTGTTATTCCCAAAGATTTTACAAGAAGGATTGCTGGTATGTTTTTAAAACGGGAGAAGTTTACAGCTATTATTCCCTCACTTGTTTCATTTATAGTAACTGGAATTCTGTAACTTCCTCTCTGAGAGAATAATCTTAGGATTGCTCCTTTCTGGGTTTCTTCAACGAAAGGTTGATTTTGTGCAAGCTCTTCTATCATAACAAGAGCTCTGCAATTTCCATTGATGACAAAGTAGCCGCCAGTATCGAAAGGGTCTTCTTGTTGCCTTATTAATTCGTCTCTTGTCATCCCATTTAAATTGCAGATTTTACTTTTTACCATTACTGGAATTTTTCCTATCTCCACTTTTGTGTACTCTTTACTTCCAACCCCTATTTCAAGATAAATTGGAGCTGAGTAAGTCAATTTTCTTAACTTGGCTTCTATAGGAAGTATCTCTCTGACAGAACCATCAGCCTCGATGAGTTGTGGCTTTCCAACAAAAATCCTTCCGAGCCATAACTCAACCTCATCTCTGGGGATTTCTTCATTTATGTGATCAACTATTTCTTGTAATTTTCTTTCTATAAAATCATTGTACGATTTTATATTGGATTCAACTAGAGAATGCTGTTCTAAATATTTTTTAATTAGTATGTGCTTCATCATTTTTGAATGATTCAAGGAACAACAACACGATAGAACACCGTTTTTTTATCTCCAACTTTTCTTTCTATTTTTACTACGTCACCAATTTTTGCTTCTTTTGGCAAAGCTGGATCGTGCTTTGTTATTTTTGGTAATTGAAATTTGTTTATATTCAATTCTGAAAATAGTTTTTCAGCTTCTTCGGGTTTAAGCAAAGAGTGTTTTGGCTGCAGAACGTGCATTTTTTAAGGTGTCTATCCCTTATATTCGTCTATAAAAATTGATTCACAATGGTTTTTAAATCTTTCGATAAAAAAATTTAAAAATTTTGCGGTGCAATCGTTTTTCTGATTTTAAAAAAGGATTTTTGTTATGAATTTTACAACACTTATTAGTCTTTTTAATTTTTGTTGTTACATAAAAGAGATTACATACCGAAAGATTTATAAATTATGTTTTCCTTTTAAAGTGGTAAAATAATTTAGTTTAAAATGACAATAAAACCAGAATTAGTTAAAAAAGTTAAATATCACTTTAATTTGAATATCTATGAAAGTAAAGTTTGGCTTGCCCTTCTTAGTAGGAATATGGCCAGTGTAGGCGAAATTGCTGAAGTGAGTGGTGTTCCTCGTAGCAGAGTTTATGATGTTCTTGAAAGTTTAGAAAAGCAAGGATTTGCAATAGCCAAACTTGGAAAACCGGTTAAATATATTGCTGTTAAGCCAGCTATTGTTCTTGAAAGGATTAAAGGAAGAATTCTTAAGGAAGCAGAGACTCGTGTAAAGAATCTTGTTGGAATAAGGGATTCAGAGGATTTTAGGGAACTAGAAAATCTTTATAACGATGGCATAAAGCCAGTAAATCCAGGGGATCTTAGTGCAGCTATTAGGGGGCGCGCGAACATATACAGCCATATTAAGGACCTTGTTAGTACTGCAAAAAAAGAAGTCATAATGGTTTCAAACCCACAAGAACTTAAAAGAAAGGCACACTTCTTAAAACCAATCTTCGAAAAACTTAAACAAAATAATGTTAAAATACTCATAGCTTCAAGTTCAAATGATAGAGAGGATGGAAGTTTGGTAAATCTTTCAAAGTTATTGGGCGTTCCTATTAAAAAAATTAAAGTGAATGGAAGATTTTGCATAGTTGATAATGAAAAAGCCATTATAACAATAACCCCGGAAACAGAAGAAGACGATATTGCTATACTATTTAATAGTCCATTCTTTAGCAAAGCTATGACTTCTTTTTTGCTCCCTGCTTTTAAACTTACTTAATTTTTATCTTGACCTAAAGACGTGTTTTAAGGCTATTATTATCGTAATTGGCGTAAAAATCACTGCAATGCTCTTTATCATTAAGGCAACTATTCCTATTTCTGAAAATATTAAAGGAGTTATAGCTCCGATAATCACCAGAAAGAAAGAAGTTAACAAGAATTCTGTTGTTTCTCTAATGGCCAAGCACAACAAACCAAGTACGATCCCTATCACTAGCAGTAATGGCACTGTCCAGTTAGCTGATATTGCTCCAAAGACTAAAGCTATGACTACTGCTATTAAAAAAAACCAACCAGCTACTTTTGAGTCGTCCTCTTTTTTAAATTTTTTTGGCATTTTTTATTTTAATTTAATGTAAAAGCTATATTTAAATCTTTTTGGTAAGGAAAAATTTATAATGTTTTAGAACATAAAAATTTATGCACGGGTGGCCCAGTAGCTACGGCGTCCGCCTGCAGAATAAGGGACACATTCCCTTAACTTGTGTGGTTAGCGGATATTCGGGGGTGCAAGTCCCTCCCCGTGCTTAAATGCAAAGCGCATAAGCACCTACGTGTTTTACAGGTAATCTGTTAAAGAAAGGAAAAAAGGCACGCTAAGCTAGTTTGTTGCAGAAACTTGACCATTATCTTGATGAAGTTAAGAAGTCTATTGCCAAAGTCGAGTTTATGCTGAGTGAGAAATGAAAAACTAAAAAAAACAATCAAATCTCGAAAAAGCCTTTATCTTGCGGCAATGTTCAAATAGAAACTAAATCACTTCCTTTTTGCAGATGTCTTCCTTCTTAGTTCCATAGCCTTTCTTTCCTTACAAGCTTTCTCATAAATTTTAATTGTATTATCTAACGTTCCTTTCTCATCCATGAGCATAATTTAAGAAACTTCGGCTCAGCTGAAGAGGACGTCATTTTTTATTGTAAAATGAATGATTTGTGAGTCCTTTGATTTACTAGAGTGAAATTAACGTGCTTATGTACTTCTAAACCTTTTCTAGAATTTTTCTGATTTTTTCTTGGCCGATTGCCAGTATGAAAGGAGCGAGCCTTGGGCCATGCTCTTTATTTACAAGAACCTTGTAGCATGTTTTGAAGAATTCTGGAACCTGTAGATTATTTTTTTTGGCAATGTTATATAGCTCTTGAGACAATTCCTCTTCTTTTATTTTTTCTTTTAAGAATTCAGCCAAGTCTTTTATTGCTTTTTTCTCGTTTTCTTTCAAAATTACTTTTGGCTCTTCTTGCAACTCAAATTTATAATCTTCTTTTGCATATTTTTCTAACCAGTTTTTAACGCATGTCATTATTTGTTTTAATCTTTTACTTTTTTTTATGTTAAAGAATTCTGCATATTTTTCAGCAGCTTTATCCGTGTTTCTGAATATATTTAAAAATTCAATACAAGTTTTTATTGCTGGTTGTACTGGCATTTCTTTTCCTGGAGTTATGCACATTTCGTAGACCCTTTTCCAGTGTTGTTCATCTCTCTTACTTACTTTTTCTTTTCCATAGTATATCCTTTCTGCAAAATAAAAATCCTCATAAACTTTTAAAAAATCATCGTCTATCGGCAGTGCAAATTCTTTGTTTGGTCTTGTTCCTGCGTAAATGTATTTAATTATTTCAACTGGCCAAATTTCAAGGAGATCGGTTGGGGATATAACGTTTCCTTGCGAGCTTGACATTTTCACTCCTTGGCCTTTCAAACGTATTTGATTGTAAGCGACTAACTCAGGCACTTCAAAGGGCCATACACTTTTTGCTATTTCTTTTCCAGTGTCAAAAGTTCCTCCTGGAGAGAAATGATCTTTGCCCCATGGCTCAAATACAGTATCATAAAATTTCCATTTCATTGGGGTTTCTATTCGCCATAAAAGTTTTATCCAACCTTTTCGTGAAAAGTTGAGAATTCTTTTTTTATTGTCACATTTACATGTGTAAGTTACGGTATACTCTTTATCGTAGTCTATTATTTTTGTATCGTCCTTTTTACAGATTTCACAGAAAACTTTCGCAGGCCACCAATCTTCTTCAAGTGGAGTTTCTCTAAATTTATTTAAAATTTTTTTTAACTCTTCTCTTTCAAGTAGTGCTTTTTTTATTTCATCTTTATATACACATTTTAGATACTGTTCTGATTCTAGTAAAAAAGTTGCTTTGATTCCAAGTTTACTAGATTCTTTTTTGAATGGTTCTATAAAATGTTTTGCATAAGATTTGTGGCATTTCCATGGATCTGGGGCCCAGCAGACCGGCATACCAATATATTTTTCCCATTCTTTTGGAACATTTGATGGAATTTTTCTTAATCTATCGAAATCATCGAAGTAGCATATAAATTTTGTTTTCTTTTTTAAATTCTTGAGAGCTTTTTCTACAAAATGAACTGTCATTGGTTCTCTAAGTTTTCCAGCATGTATTACGCCACTTGCTGAGAGACCTGCTCTTAACACATAGACCTTTTTTTTGTGTTTTTCAACTATTCTTCTTGCAACTTGATCAGCCCAGTATTTGCTCTCTTCTTTTTCTTTTATCATCTCAAACATAGACGGGCCCGACAGGCCTCGAACCTGCGACCCCTAGCTAACCTCTTCTCGGCATGGTTGCTGGAATTCATAAAAAACCGCTGGAGGTTTTTTATGTAGAAGGCTAGTGCTCTATCCAACTGAGCTACGGGCCCATCATAACAATAAATAATTAGAAATTTTTAAATTTATCTTTATCTTGTTTTTTAGAACAGCAAAATTTAATAATTTTAATTTTTAGAAAATTATATGGGAACCGAAATGTTTAGGGAAGCTTATGAAACCATGTTAATGATAAAAAGAAAACTTGAGTCTAATGTTGATTTAAGATTTAGATACTTTCAAGGAAAATCTCAAAAAGAAAGATTAATTCTAGACAAATTAGATGAAGAATTAAATGTTCTTGAGTCCAAGTTTTTAAGTTTGTCTGACAAAGAAGTTTCTGAACTTGCTAGTAAGGTAAGAGGAGGAGCATATCCAGATACGCGTTTCGTAACTTTTGATGTTCCAAAAGAAATTAAGGCAATCTACGCAGCATTATGGGAAAAGTTTAAAAAAAGTGAGGAATGGAAAACCAAGACAGAAGTTTATGTTTGGCTTTATGAAACTGGCAAATTTCCTAGATATCATATATGTGTTGAATTGTGGAATGAACTTTAAGTTATCTTTATTTTGGCAACTGAAAAATGGCTCCGCTTTCAGATGATTCTTCTGTCGGCTGTTGTATTGTTTGCTCTGTCGGTTGTTGAGGCAGCTGAAAAACTGTCTTGCTGGCAAGTTTTTCTTCTTTATAATAGCTAACATAAGATAGAAATAAGAGAATTAAGATAGTTGTAACAAGCCAAGCAATCAAGCTAAATTGCTTTTTACTTTTTATAGCCTCTTTTGCCATTCTATCTTATTTTATTTTATAGTAATTATAAACTTATAGTATTTATAAAGTTTTTTAAGTCTTGAGATGTTCTAATTTTTATGATAGATTGCCACTGTCATCTTGAGCAGAAAGAATATGATGGGAAATTAGATTTCTTTATGGAAAAATGGAGAAAAGAGCTTAGGTTTATTGTTACATCTTGTGCGCATCCTCAAGATTTGAAAAAAACTTTGAATATTTATCAAAAATTTAAACCATTTGTCAAAATTTGCATTGGCTTGCATCCAACTTACATTAAAGATATAAATGAAAAACAAATCAATCATGTAATACAATTTATTCATTATCATCTTAATAAAATCTCAGCAATTGGTGAAATTGGCCTTGATTATCATTATGTTCAAGAACAAGAGGCTAGAGAAAAACAAAAAGAATTGTTCTTGAAATTTATTAAACTTGCAAAAGAATTAAACTTACCTCTTGTTGTTCACTCTCGAGAAGCGAGTGAAGAGGCTATTAAAATTCTTGAGGAAGAGGAAATGCAAAGAAAAAAAGTTTTGATGCATCTTCTCCAAGAAAAACAACAATTTTCTAGGGTTATTGAAAATAACTGGTTTGTTTCATTTGGTCCTAGCATATTGAAAAGTAAAAACATTAAAAAAATTGCAAGAGATTGTCCTTTGAACAGAATCTTGCTTGAAACTGACTCTCCTTGGTTCAAGCAAGAAGGACAAGAATTTGGCGAGCCAATTAATGTTAAAATTGCTTGTCAGAAGATTGCTGAAATAAAAAAACTCTCTTTGCTTGAAGTTGAAAAACAAACAGATTTAAATGCTCAAGAATTCTTTAATTTAAGATGATACAAATATGGCAGTATCTAATAGTTGGACTGATTAGCTTGTCGGGATTTCCAGTTGGCCTATTAATAGCAAATACTTGCAAAGAAGAACTCAAACCAGGTCGCAAGTGGTTTAAATTAATAATGCTTGCTTGTCTTGTTGTTATTGTTTTAAGTTTATTTTTTAGTAGTGGAACAAACTTATTGTTATTACTTGCTGTTTTTGTTTTTATTTTTTTACTTGCACTTGCTGCATTGATAATGGCAAGAAAGAATAATTAATTTTCTTTATTCACTTTAGGTAAATTATTATATAGATGTTTTGCCAGATCAGCTAAATAGGTTAAATTTTTTCTGTTTAATTTTTCTACTATAAGATCCAAGCCAACGGTCAGATCTTCAATATGGTTTTCATCTTCTAAAGGTATGATATACCATTTAATAGTTTCTATTCTGTTTATATGCTTATTTCCCCACAAATTGACTATATCTGCCAGAATTCCCGGCCCAATTAAATACACTTCTTTGTTATTATTTTTATCCGTTTGTCCGTGATATCTCATAATGATAACCTGGTTTTTCTTTTCATTATCAGGATGAGTATAAATACATACTAAATCATCTAAACTTAAGCTATTTGTAATCTTTTTAATTTTTTTATTGTCCATAAAAAATTCATCTTTAGAAGGATATGTAAACTTTTTTATAATTTAAAATATAAAAAATTAAATAAATAAATGGTGCACATAATCTTTTTGTCCTGGCAAACTTATTGTTTTGAAAAGCGAAATAATTATTAAATCAGTGTTCTTAAATTTTAAATGCAAGTTAAAGAAAAATATTGTCAGACTATTTTGACAAGATCAAAAATATGTAATTATTGTATTAATCCTTATACTGGTTGTGAACACGCCTGTATTTATTGTTATGCAAGATTCATTGGAAAATATGCTGGCAAGTCTCTTGATGAGTGGGGTAAATTCGTTTTTGTAAAGAAAAATGCTCGAGAAATTTTAAAAAAGGATCTTTCAAAAGCAAAAAATGGTTCAGTTTTAATAGGTTCTGTTTGTGACCCTTACCAGCCTCTTGAGACAAAATGCAAGATAACAAAATCTTGCTTAAATAGTCTTGCGAGGAGCAATAAAAAATTTGACATCTCGATACAAACAAAATCAATCCTTATTCTACGGGATCTTGAATTGATCAAAAAGCTTAAAGCAGAAGTTGGTTTTACAATAATTTGTGATGATTTTTTGAGTAAAGAATTAGAACCGAAAGCAGATTTGCCTTCTGAAAGAATTAAAGCTTTGAAGAAGTTGCATGAAAGAGGAATTAAGACTTACGTTTTCGTAGGGCCAATAATACCAAAAATAACTGACACAATAAAAATAATTCAAGATACAAGTAGTTTTACAGATTTTTATTATTTTGACCGGCTTAACTTCAGAGCCGGTGTTTATGACGCAATAAAAAAATTTGTTTTTAAACACAATTTACAGCAAGAACTAGACGCACAACAGCTTATAGCCTTTTATAAAAAAGAAAAAGAAAAAATTCAAGAGTATTGTGAAAAGAATAAAATTAAAAATACTATCTTATTTTAATCTTTATGTTATATATAATCGGTTTAGGCCTAGACTTGAAAGACATTTCATTGAGAGCTTTAGAAGCGATTAAAAAATGTGACAAGGTTTATTTAGAAACATATACAACAACTCTACCTTATAAAATAAGTGAGTTAGAAAAATTGATAAAAAGAGATTTAATTTCTCTAGATCGTGACACAGTAGAATCAGATTTTCTTATTAAAGAAGCAAAGAGGCAAGATATCGTGTTACTTGTTTATGGCGATCCTCTTGCAGCAACAACACATATAGCATTAGTGCGCGAGGCTAAAAAAGAAAAAGTGAAATTTCAAGTTATTCACAATACAAGTATCTTAAATGTAATTTCTGATACTGGCTTGTCACTTTATAAATTTGGCAAAACAACAAGCTTGCCAAGATGGCAGGAAAATTACAAACCAACAAGTTTTTTTCAGATAATTAAAGAAAATTTGTCGATTGGAGCGCACACTTTATTGTTAATTGATCCTGGTTTGTCTTTAAGGGAAGCTCTACAAGAATTGATCGAGGTTGATAAAAGCAATGAATTAACTGGAAAGGATATTATTGTCGCGTCTCAACTCGGAACTTCAGAACAGACAGTTTTTTTAGGAAAAATTAAACAACTTATAAACAAAGAGATCAAAATCAAAGAACCGTTTTGTTTGATCGTGCCTGCTGAATTAGGGATTGGCGAAGAATTTTTACACTGATTTTTATGAAATCTGTGATTATTTTAGAAGAGTTTGGGCATTTTGAAAAATTTAATTAGAACTAATACATTCTCTTGAACATTCTATCAAGCAACGCAACTTTTTTTGCGTGCCTTTTTCTTAGATAATAACCATAAATAAGACCAGCTACCAAGCCTCCAAGATGTGCTGTATTTCCTATCGGAAGGCCGGCTGCAAGACTTGCGAGCCACATTATTGCAAGCGCTACAACAACGCCGATCCACAGCGGAATTGCAATTGGAATAAAAAATATGTACACTGGAACTCTTGGTGTTATCAATGCTAGAACCCCCGCAATTCCGAAGATTGCTCCTGAGGCTCCAACTGCAGGAATTTCAAGTTGTGATTGTGACGCAAGAAACACAAAAAATAAAGAGGCCAGTATACCAGAAAGCAGATATATTAGGATAAATCTTTTTTTACCTATTAATCTTTCAAGAAATGTGCCAATAAAATACAAGCTTAACATATTTACAAACAAATGAATAGAACTTGCATGCACAAACATATTTGTTGCGAGAGTCCATAAATTTTTTCCATTTAAAATTGCTGCTGGCTGAACAGCAATTTTGTATAAAAATTCTGAACCAAAAGATGCCTGCAAAACAAGTACTAAAAAAAATATAATTGTATTTATTATTATAATCCACACAGTTAAACTTAGACCATGAGCTTGGTGACGCATCTTATTTCCTCTTTTTTTTCTTCACTTTCTTAATTTTCACTTTAGGCTGCACTGCTGTAAAGTGCTTTAAGAAAGAATCTATTTCTTCTATTTCATGGTTAAGAGTTTCTATTTTTGAGGATATCTCTTTTATTGTTTTGTCCTCGTTTGATGGTTGTAAAAGTGTCCCGCATTCCGGGCACATAAAATCGTGCAGCATGGCAGTTTCAGCTGTTAACTCTATACAATTGTTTGGGCAGGAATAATATTGTTTGACTTGTCTACTATGTTTAAGTTGTTCTAATGCTTTAACCTCTTGTTTTTTTATTTTTTTAAGAGCTTCAAGTGACTTGTCTGTTTCAAGAGTCCAGTAGTAAGTATACCACCCCTTTTTCTTATCTTTTTTTCTTGTAGAACTTAGTATATTGTGCTCTAACAACTTGTATAGAATGTTCCTAACTTGATTTATTGTCATCTTCAGTTTGTCTGCTAACTTAAACTCATTTACGTTTTTTTTGTCATAGAGTAAAGATGCGATAGCCTCGCTGTTTTTTCCTCCAACTTTCTTAATAAGTTCTTTAATCAATTCAAAAACTCTAGCTTTTTCCTTTTTTCCTAATTTCATTTTTTTGTCATAATAGAGTGACAAGAAAGGTTTATATGCATTCGTCTTTTTGCTTGTAAAGGAAAAAATATTTTGATATTTTTAAATTTTTCCAAAGATGATATTCAAGAAAAAGAAAACAATTGTTCCAGAGCCTCCTGGTTATGGTCCTGAAGATTTCGGTTTTGATGTCCCAGCTAGTGAAGAGCATGCTAGAGAAAAATTAGAGGAATCAGCTAAAAGAAAAGAATTTGGGAGCATGGAATTAGAACCCTGGAAATCAGACATTCGATCGGAACTTTCTTCTCTAACGATAAAAAAAGAAGGCGCCATAGTTAAAGATGTTTTTAAGCACAGTCCTGAAAAACCAATATTCATACGTGTTGAAAACTTTAAGGAAATAGTTGAAACAATCCTTGCCCTGGAAAAAAGATTAGATGATCTTGAATCCATTATTTCGAAATTAGAGGAAATTAAAGAAAAAGAAGCACAGGAACTTGCAAATTGGCAACAGGAAATTCAAGACATTAAGGATCAACTTAAAGTACTCGAAAAAAACTTTTCTGAAAAACTGTAAAAATGTCTGTTTTTATAAGGGTTTATAGCGGGGAAATTTTTGAGTCTCAGCAATCTTTAAAGAAAATTAAATCAGATGTTCTTGAAATTTCAAATGATTCAAGAGAATTCATAAAAAAAGCTGAAAACTACGCCAAGGAGCTTGCTAATTTAAGGATTCTTTTAACAGAATTGGAAGGAGATTTTTTTAAGCTAAGAAACTTGTTACCTAAAGTTCCGGAGACTGTAGTACCAAAAATCAAAGAATTGCAGGAAGAGGTTCAAAAACCAAAAACATACGAAGAAGAACTTAAAAATTTACGTGAGATGATCAAAAAAATTTAGAACCCTTTTCTACCTTCTAAGGAAAGATAAGCTTTAATTTGTTCTGAAGTTTCATTCACTTCTTCTGCAAGCTTATCTTCGTAGGAATCTATCTTTGTTTTTATTATGTATTTATCATAAAGACCACGTAAGAATTTTGATATTGGGTTTGATTCCCATTTATTTTCATAATCTTTTTCTAAAAAACCTGAAAATTTTAGTTCCATGTCGCCTTTATTCTTTTTTATTTTCACCCCATCCTCTGTAACTTCTACATCTACCATCTTTAGAATTCTCAATCCTAACTTGATTCTAAATCTAAAATAATCGTTTATCTCTCTTAGGCATAGCCAACTTATTTCAATTTCTTTCCCCTCTGGTTTTATTTTTTCAGAGTATTTCTGTTCAATTATAACATATTCCAAAGAACGGAGCCACTCAAAAATAAAGTTATAAACATTTTTAAAATCAAAAATTCCAGAGTGTAGTATTTTTGTTTCATAGACAGGATAAATTTCAGACATTTTCGCATTTCTCTTTCTATAAAAGTAGAAATATGGATTTAAATATTTTGTTAAGCATGCTTCAGTTTTATAGGCGTAGCAGTTCGGCTTGGATTGCTCTGTTTAATTTACTATACTCTTCTTTTGAGACAAGGAAAAACCATTTTTCATAAGGTCTCCAGATAATCCTCCCATTTTCTCTGAAGAACCCTTGGTGTTGCCCATCATTCAAGAATAAAAGCCCTTTTGGCACGACGTTTGTTTCTGAGTTAATTATTTTTGTTTTATTTATTAATAATCTCACAGTAAGGCAAGCGAGTTTGCATGGGCCGTGCCAACTAGGATAATAAGTTTCATCATCTAAAATGAAATCTATTGTTTTTCCTGGGCCAGCTTCTGCATTTTTAAGATATAGCGGAAAATCAGACTCATAAATTAACAGTACACCATCCCTTGCCATGCCTGCTAAACTTTTAATTATTTTTTCTTCTTCTCTTACACGTACAAAATTTTTGAAATTACTATCAAAATTATTTTTTTTATACATTCTTCCAGCAAAATAGTAGTAGTTCATTAAAAAGCCAGAAAAAGAATATTTTTAAAAGTTATGCATGCGCCAGCCGGGATTCGCACCCGGGTTGCGTCCGTTCCACGCCCTCTAAAATTTAAAGGTTGATAAGGAAATGTGTTCCTTATTTTCCAAAGGTTGATAAGGAAATGTGTTCCTTATTTTCCAAAGGTTGATAAGGAAATGTGTTCCTTATTTGGCAGGGACGTGTCCTAACTACTAGACTACTGGCGCATAAGGAACTTAGGTTTCTTACAATTTTCCTTAAAGAAAGAGGGTTTAAAAAATCTTTCTAATCAATTAACAAAACAGAATCTAAAGTGCGTCTTACTTCTCTTAAATCTACTGCCATAAATCCCAATAAATAAAAAGGGTTAATAAAGCATTTGATTGATGTTTCAAAATTTAAAGTTTTAAGAGTTTGATATGCTGAAGTTATTTCTGGCAACGTACCTCCTTTTTGTAGGATTTGATAAAATTCCAACATTTTGCGAGCGTCGTTAACACCTTGTTTGTAAGCGGCAGTTTTTTTTAAGAAAGAATTTTTAAAATCACATAACTTATAAACGAAGTTTTTTAAACCAACATTGCTTTCCGCCATTTTAGAATTAGTACTCGGGCATTTCTGTTGGTGGCGTGCTGGGTGTGCTTGATCCAGCTCTACTCGATGCTATAACATCATCTATTCTTAATATCATCATAGCAACTTCGCTTGCCGATTTTATTGCCTGGATTTTTATTTCAAGAGGTTCTATAATTCCTCGCTTTAATGTATCACAAATCTCTCCAGAATTTTTTGCACTTGACGATACATCTAGTCCTGCAAATGTTTCGCCTTTGTCATGGCGTGACTTAAGTTCTGTTAGAATATCAATAGGATCTAGGCCTGCATTTTCAGCAATTGTTCTTGGGATAATCTCTAGCGCATCCGCGAATGCATTTATTGCTAGTTGCTCACGACCTGAAATAGTATGAGAAAATTCGCGAATTTTTTTTGCAATCTCCATTTCAGTTGCACCACCGCCGGCCACTATTAAACCTTTTTCTAAGGCAACTGAAACACCACCAATGCCATCTTTAATAGCTCTTTCAAATTCATCTATAACATGCTCTGTCCCACCACGAATTAGTATTGTTAAAGCTTTAGGATTTGTGCATCCCATTATGTAAGTCATACCTTCATCATCACCTTCTTTTACTTCTTTAACAATTTCAGCATACCCAAGATCTTGTTCGCCTAGTTCATTAAGATTACTTACTATTTTAGCACCAGTTGCTTTTGCAAGTTTTTCCATATCATCTCTTTTTATTCTTCGAGCTGCAAATATTTTTTCTTTAGTTAAATAGTACTGAGCAATGTCGTCTATACCTTTTTGACATAGAACAACTTTTGCGCCAGATTTTTTAATCTTTTCGACCATCTCTTTTAGCATTCTTTCTTCTTGGTCCATGAATGCTTGAAACTGATCTGGACTTGTTATGGAGATTTTAGTATCAGTCTCTGGGCTTTTAATTTCAAGAGCACAGTCAAGTAAGGCGATTTTGGCTTTTTTGACTTGACTCGGCATGTCGGAATGCACTCTTGCCTTATCAATGACAATACCTTCGATAAGTTCAGTGTCTTCCACACCAGCACCTTTTTTCTTTTCTAATTTTATATTATTTCTATCAATTATTATTCCTTCTTCTGTTTTTTCCATAACTTTTTTTACAGCTTTTATTACTATATCTGCAAGTTTTTCTTTTGCGACTTCTGCGCCCTTGCCGACCATAGCAGTCATGCTAACTTGTTTTAGTAAATCTTCTTGATTTTCAGATAATTTAATAGCAATATTCTTTGCAATTTGCTGGGCTTTTTCAGCAGCGATTCTATAACCACGAGCAATAACGGTTGGATGAATCTTTTCATCAAGAAGCTTTTCAGCATTTTCTAGAAGCTTACCTGCAATTATCACAGCTGTTGTTGTTCCGTCACCTACTTCAGATTCTTGAGTTTTGGCAATTTCAACAACCATCTTTGCTGCTGGATGCTCTATTTCCATTTCTTCAAGAATTGTGACACCATCATTTGTTACTGTAATATCTCCTATGCTATCAACTAACATTTTGTCCATTCCTTTAGGGCCCAAAGTTGTTTTGACTGTTTCAGCAACTAATCTTGCTGCAAGAATGTTATTCCTTTGAGCATCTCTTCCTAACAATCTTTGAACATTCTCAGGCAAAATATAAACTGGTTGTTTCTCTGCCATTTTTGTTAAATGATATACTATTTTATGACTTTTTAAGTTAGCTTTAAAAATGCTTACTTAGCCTTATTATTTGTTATTATTTATTATTAAAAATAGTATTTAAAAAGTTTTCTCTTTTACTGGAGTATAATAAAACTTTTATAGTTCTTTGAATTTAGCACTAAATGAGGCCAGCTAAAGAGGAGTACTATCTGAATATAGCAAAGGCTGTTTCTGGAAGAAGCACTTGCATAAGGAGAAAAGTAGGAGCTATTGCAGTTAAAGATGATGTTATAATAAGCACAGGATACAATGGTTCACCTAGAAATGAAAAAAATTGCATTGAAACAGGAATTTGTTTAGGGAATAAGTTGAAAATTCCTCCTGGAAAACGTTATGATATTTGTCGTGCAGTTCATGCATAGGAAAATCTCGTGGTGAATGCTGCAAGAAGTGGTGCAAGTATTTTAGGTAGCACGCTTTATTTATATAGTAGTGGAATTTTAGAATTTTACCCTAGAGATCAGAAAGAAGAAGCTGAAAAACTTTATATTCCGTGCATAAGATGTAAACGGATTATACTAAATTCAAGGATAGAAAAAATAGTTAGCACAAATGGTAAGGAAACTGTGGTGCTTACCAAAGAGGATGTTAGTGATGCTTTAAAAAAGAGGAAAAATCTTTGAGAGAACCGAAAACCAAAAGTATTTAAAATGAAAATTCTAGACAAGGATATGACAAGAATAAAAGTTGGTGATATTATGACAAGAAATTTTCTTGCAGTCAGGCCAAATACAAGTATTATTTATTGTGCAAAAATGATGACTAAGGGACATGTGAGTTCAATGATCATAAAAGAAGGTCAACAACTTCGTGGAGTTTTAACAGAAGGTGATATAATCCGAGGGATTTCTCGAGGAATAAAGCTAACAGATCGCGTTAGCAAAATAATGACCAAGCATGTTGTCACAATAGGTCCAAGCAAAGATATAGTTAAGGCACTTAAATTAATGAAAAGGAAAAGGATAAGATGGCTCCCCGTTGTTGTGAAAAAAAATGTTATTGGATTAGTAACTATGAAAGATATTTTGAAAATAGAGCCTGCGTTATCGGCTATCTCTGCTCAAAGAATTAGAATTGCTGAAGAACGGGAGAAAAAGAAACGTGTGAGGGCTGTTGATGAGATGAAATGGGTTCGTGAAGGTCCTTGTCATGAGTGTGGTGTTTATGATTTGTTGTATAAAGTTGAAGACAGGTATCTGTGCGAGAATTGCAAGAAAAGAACAATTAAATTACTTCCTTTCACTTAATTCTTGATTATTGTTTTGTTAGGACAATACATCATTAATTGTGCTGGTAGCTTTGGCTAACAAAAGAATGAATTCTTTACTAACTCAACGCTCTAGCCAAAAAGAAAATTATTTTTCATTCGATATATTGTATGTACTGCTAAAGAGAAAAATTTATAAAGCTTAGTGAAACCTTATAAATCTAAAGTATATATATCATATATAGGGGCTAAGGGAAATGGCAAAAAATGAAGTTAGAAAGTTAATCCATTTTGGGAATTCTTCTTATGTAATCTCTCTTCCAAAGGAGTGGATAGATAAAAATAAACTTGGGAAAGGAGATTTGGTTTATTTAACAAAAAATGAAAATGACAATTTAGTTGTACAGCCGCATGAAAAAAACCAAGAAAAAGTTGAAAAGGAAACTACAATTTCTGCTGATGGGAAAAATATGGAAAAATTAAGAAGGGAAATAATTGCAGCGTATCTGAATAATTACTCAACTGTTAAGTTAATAGGTAAAGAAATTGGTTCTAAGTTAAGAGCTATAAAAACAATCATAAGGAACTTAATTGCGATGGAAATTGTAAATCAGACAAGAACAGAGGTTACAGCAAAAGTTTTTCTTGACCCAGAAACAATTAATTTTAAAGAAATAACCACAAAAATTGATGTGATGGTTAGGTCTCTTTTTCATGATATGATCCAAATGATTAGAGATGGAGACTTTTCCGAAAGAGAAATGGAAGAAATTATCACACGAGACGAAGAATTAAATAGTTTGTTTTTTCTTTCACACAAAATTTTGAAAGAAAGATTAGAAAATCCTTTCTTGGTGAAGAATTCTAAACTTACTGAAATTTTTGAATCTTGGCATACAAATTTTAATCTTGAATTTGTTGGGGACCGAATAAAAGAAATTGCAGAAGTGTTGCAAAGGAGTAAAATGCTTAAAGACCCTAAAATTAAAAAACAAATACTTGACATTTTTACTGAGCTCGAAAAAACCTATTTGCAGGTCATGAAAGCGAGGCACTCAAATGATGTTAAATTAGCATTACAGCTTGGTACACGAAAGGATGAAATAAAAAAACGATGCAAACTGCTTTCTGAAAAATACTGGGACAAAAAAAGAGTTCCAGAAATCTGCGAACAGCTTAAAAATATAGCAAGAGGGACGCATGCTATAGCTAGGAGGATTTATAGTTAAGATGGAAGCGCCAAAGTTACTCACTAGAAAAGAAGATATAGAAGAATTTTTGAGGTCAAGAGGGCCTTCCTTCCTTTCACAAGAGTTTGGGGAAAAAAGAAAGATAACTATTCAAAATATAGAATTTCTTGGCCCATTTGTTTCTGGGTATCGTTCTTTTGGTGTTCCGTGCAGACTAACCGTTAAAATAGGTAAGGGGCCGGTCTTAGAGGAGAAGACCTTGGAGATATGGTTCAAAAATTATTTTTCTACTGTAGACTCCACCGGGGTAAATCGTAGAGAAAGGTGCATCTTGGAGGGAGAGCGTCTATATGCCGTGTCCAGAGTGTCAGAATCTCCAGTTCCACGGGTTCTTTATTTTCAACCACCTAATCTGGACTCAGATAGTTCTTTACCTATAGTTCAAATAACTTATTATTTAGGGGGGTGTATTTTGGGGAAGATTCTGCGTGAGTTAGAACCAGACGAAAAAGAAGTTTTGAAAAGATTTGTTAACATACAACCAGTAACAAAAGATGAACTTTTAAATAATCTAGGAAATAACAGAGAAAAAAATTCTTTAATTCTTGATTATTTAATTAGTTTGGGATTTATTTCTACAGGTAATAATAAAGGTGACTCTGGAACTAATAACCACAAACTGACCTTGACTCGTGGTTTACCGGAAACAAGATTTATCTATCACGGCCAGTACAAGTATGAAAATGACGATTTTTACAAACCTGGAATGATAAGGGATAAATTAATACACCATGGATTGGAAGCAATAATTAAATTACAAGAGAACGCAAAGAAGGCAAAATTTAACAAGGAGGCCATGCCAAAAGATCCAAACATAGACAACTTAAAAGAAGAATTTATTTCTAAACTAGAAAACATAGCTCTTAAAAATAATACTCTCAAATTTTTGAGAAATGAAATTTTGGACTCTTACATTGAAGAAGTTATTGCACCAATTTACGAGTCTAGAGAAGATATAACTATAATCCAAGGAGATTGCCATCCAGGAAACATGTTGGTGGGTAATGAAGATTACAAAAATCCTAAAATATATCTTGTAGATCTATATAGATGTTCAAAAGGTCCTTGGTTTTCGGATGTGGTAGATTATCTTACACATTTAAAACTATTTTGTGGGTTAGATGATATAACCTCTAATAGTCTACGTAAAAATAGTTTAGAGCTTAAAAATTTAAAAGACAGTTTGTCTATCCAAAAAAAATATAAACTAGTCGATTTAGATAGATCAATATTTGCAGCTGGTTCAATATCAGGAATTCTGAGACACCATTCCAACACTTACAATCAAGTAGAAAAATTTGACCTTGAGAGACGATTCAATATGTACAATTCACATATACAAAAAGTTTCAAATATTCTATATCATGAAAATTTGATTAGTAAAGATCTTTGGAAAAGTTTAAATTTACTAACGAATTATAAAGAAATTGACAAAGAATAGGCAAAGTCTGCAGAAATCTAACTAAATTCTGAGGGTATTGATTTTTCAAGCATATACTGTATATATTATATATCCATTAGATATATATATGGGTTTCATTTCGAACTTTATGGTCATCAAGGCCAAGGGTGAAAATGCGTAAGAAAATTGTGGAAAATCCTTTAGAATTCGATTTTGACGAACTAGAGAGATTTAATAAATGTCTAGAGAATCTTGAAGGAATAGGAGTAAAGGAGATGGCTCGGGAAGGGGTATGTGATGAATGTGGCGCTTTAAGCGTTGTTACAAAAAAAAGAGGCAGAACACTTTGTTGTGCATGCAGCAATAATCTAAAGCAGAATTTTAAAAATAAATAAATGGAAAAAGTTAGAATTTATTTAGTCGGCTTTATTTCAGTGTAAAGGTTGCAAGGCCTTCGATGTGGCTTATTTTTTCTTTTAATAGTTGTTTTCTTAGAAAATTATTTATTTTAATGCCTTCTTTGCTAAGCTCATTTTTTATTATATTGTAAAGTTTTTTACCTTCTGAATCTAAGTCTGTTAGGATAACACATTCTTGTTTTCTCTTCTTGAGTTCATTTATTATAAACTCAATATCCTCTTGAATGTTTTTTCCATTTTTTAGAACAAAAATATTTTTTGGATTGAAACCCAATTCAACAAGAGCATGAAGATCATTTTTACCTTCAACAATCACAAAAAAATTTTTGGATTTTGTTTTGTTAATCTCTTCCGCCAGATTTGTTTGATGCATTTTTTATTTTCAACGGGCCCGATGCGATTCGAACGCACGACACCCGGCTTTCTTCATCTTTGTTAAGAGGCCGGTGCTCTAACCAGGCTGAGCTACGGGCCCGCTCAAGAAACAAGTGAAGATAATTTATAAATTTTTAGAAAAAATTAATTATAGTCACGCCAAGTATTTTTGCATTTCACACATCTAAAGAAGGATGTTTCACCTTCATCACCAGAACGCATCTGAACGCTGTGAAAATAAGCTTCATCATAACCACATTTAGGACAAGTTTCTTTTACTATTGGCCAAACATTACTCTCTTCTTCTTTAAGAATACCTATTTTTTCTTTTTCTTGAATTTTTTCAGAAGACACCAGTTTTATATTATTTTTTGAAATATATTTACATTTTGGACAAGCAAAATGTTTTACTTTTTGCACAAGAATTGTTCCACATTTAGGACAAAATTCCATTTTGCTTTTCAAGGCAGAGTGGTTTAAAAAGCTTTTGTAACAAAGAGATTAACTTAAGAGTAAGTATCTTACTATGCAATTTTAATTATTTAAAAATTTCTACAAAAAATAATTTTATCCACCCAAGAGCAGGAATTCTTACAATGGCTTTGCCAATTATTTGTTCCTTTTTTATTGCAAGTTCTTGTGGTAACTGGCCGTCGTTATGGTCACCTTTAGTTGAATATATTGTTTCTTGGCTTTTTTCTACTGCAATTATTCTATGGATGATTGGTATTTTTTTTCCTTCTACTCTAAAGACAATTACTTGGCCTTTTTTATATTCTTTTGAACCTTTTACAACAACAATATCTCCTTTGTTTAAGCCATTTATGAAAGGCCAGTACTCTTTTATTTCATTATAGGATATATTATTTGCTTGGTACCAAGAACCGTGCAATGCAAACCACTCAGAAAGATTTCCTTCATGGTGCATACTACCACTTTCTACAATCACAAAAGGCATCTTGGTTCCAAGAACAAAACCAGAAACAGGAAAAATTATAAATTTAACTATCACAAATATAATCACCAAAAAGAGTACCCAGCTTAATATGCTGTTACTTTTCCATAACCAATTAAAAAATCCCATGCTATGGCTAAGATTTTTAGGTTTAAAAATATACTCTTATTCAGGTCATCAGAAACTGACTTAGAGTTTTTTCAAAGACAATTTAATTTAAATAAAAAGAAAAAATTTATTTTTTTGCACCTTGAACAATCCCGAATATACCCCCTATTATCCCAAGAAGACCACCAGATCCGACTATGGAAAAAATCAGGGTTAGGATACCGCCAGTTTTGCATTTATCTGCCTTTTTCATCCAACTGCTAAACCATATTACTAGAGCGCCAGAGATAATGTACCAGATGCCCATTGCAATACCTGCACCACCTAGAACGCCTGCAAAGGGGGCAATTATGCTTAAAGCTCCACCTACAGTTCCTGCAACGACTGTAAGGATTATACCACCTATTATTCCTAAGATACCCCCAATCAATCCAAGGATAAAACCAACTTTGGATTCCATTTACACCTCCTTTTTACTTTTTTTATTGTTTTTACAAGGAAAGCATAATTTAAAAATGTTTAGTTTTTGATTTCGAAATTTATTTAAACTCTTTTAACATGGTTTAAAAATGATTCAATTTGAACCTGTTCATGTGCTTTTTAGTATTGCTGGAATAGAGATTTATGTTTGGGGTCTAATGTTCGTGGTCGCATTTCTTTTAAGCTTCTTGCTTGCGTGGCGTGCTTCAAGAAATAAACTTGAAGAAAAGCATTTTTTCAATATAGTTATCTTGATTCTTGTTGGGGCAATTGTAGGAGCAAGACTTTTGTATGTTTTTATTAATTTTTCTTACTATCTCGAAAAGCCTTTAAGAATTCTTGCTTTTAGTGAGGGTGGAAGCTCGAGTTTTGGCGGTTTTCTTGCCCTGCTTTTTGTATGGCTTTATGTTAAAAAACACAAACTAAATTTTGGAGCGATTCTTGATTTTTTTGCACCCTATGTTGTTCTTGCTCTTGCGATTGGACGGATTGGTTGCTTTTTGAATTGGTGTTGTTATGGAATTCCAACTACTGCGCCATGGGCTGTTCAGGTTCAGGGAGTTGCGAGACATCCAACACAACTTTATCTCCTTTTAACCAATCTTGTTGTTTTTTTTATTATTTTGAGATTGCAGAAAAAAAAGGAGTGGGGCAGTAAAGGCATTCTAAATTTTGATGGTGCACTCTTTTTATTTTTCTTACTGTATTACAGCATTGCAAGGTTTTTAATTGATTTTTTACGCGAATACGAAATCTCAGAACTCTTTTTAGGATTAGCAATAAGTCAATGGTTCTCGCTTGCTTTTATTGTATTTTCCATTACGTTGCTTTTGATTATAAGGGGAAAATTAAAGAGTTGAGTAAAGACAAAAAGATTGGAAACAAATAGGGACATTGAATTTATAAATCTAAATAATTTCCCCATAACCAATAAGACGCCAATGACCTTTGTAGTTTCTTGCTAAACCGACTCTTGCATTTTTGAAAGGTACAATTGGAATTTTCAATACAAGTTCTACAGTATCTTGTACAAGTTTTTCAACAACACCTATAGTTGTTGCTGTATTAACACTTAGCATTAGAAATTCTTTTGTTTTTATTTGTTCAATCTGGATTTTTTCTTTTGTACCTACAATTTCTTTGAAAAGTTTAAATTTTATTTTCACATTATAAGTTATTTCTGGTAGGGCCCCCTCTCTTGCAGCAACACAACCAGATAACGCATCAGCTTTTGTCATGAAAGGGTCTAAAGAAGTTTGAATTGCAAGTGAACCTGAAGGAAGTGCTTCTTGAATATCATTATTTCCAGCTCTTAGACTGAGAATTTTTGTTTTTATTGTTTTGTATACAATTTTATCGTGTTGTTTTATACTCATACCTGGTTTAATTTCAATTAAATCGCCTTGTTTGAGTTTTCCTTGTTTTAAAGTTCCTCCAATAACACCCCCTTTTAATTTTTCAGGAACAGTTCCTGGGAGGTTGACATCGAAACTTCTTGCTATCAGAAACAAAGGTTCAGCTCTAATGTCTCGAGAAGGGATTTCTAATCGCGTAATTTCTTCGAGTAACTTGTCTATATTAACCCCTTGCTGTGCACATACGGGTACAATCTTTGCATCTTGTGCTATTGTTCTCTTTGTAAAATCTTTAATTTGTTTGTATTGCTCAAGAGCTTGCTCTTTTGTTACAAGATCAATTTTGTTCTGCACAATTATTATTTGTTTGACATTTTTGGCTTCCAAAGCTAGAAGATGTTCTTTTGTTTGTGGTTGGGGGAATTCTTCATTAGCAGCAATAACAAGCAGTGCGGCGTCGATTATTGCAGCTCCACCGAGCATTGTAGCCATTAACATCTCATGTCCTGGAGCATCAACAAAACTTACATAACGTGCCGGTTCTGTTTTTGAGTTACACTTCGGACATTCTTTTTTGATTGTGTAGAAATTACACTTTCGACATTTATTTATAAGAGCATCAGCATATCCGAGCTTAATTGTTATTCCCCTTTTAAGCTCTTCAGAATGCTTGTCTGCCCAGATACCTGTAAGGTGATACAACAAGGTTGTCTTTCCATGATCTATATGGCCGACTAACCCTATATTAAGTTCTGGTTGTTTTAGATTTGTCATAAGAAGATAAAAAACAAGTTACTTTTAAATATTTCTTAAACCCATTCTTAATTGTGGAGCATCTTTTTATACTTTTTACTCTTTTAGGAGATACCCCAATTTAGTAAGATCTGTTTTTAAAGTTTAACAGATTATTTTTAATCAAACCAAAAAAGTCCATAGCTGTTTTTATATAATGATGATTATGCCTTAAGAAAAATATTTAAAGTCCTTGCTTTGAATAAGAAAAAGTTTAAGATTTTAGTTTTTTGTTTTATATACTTAGGTAACTTTTTGTTCCAGGTTTTGCGGTTTCGTAGTCTTTTTAGTTATTTAGGATACTGCCAGATTCCTCTCTGCACTAGCAACCATTTTACCAAGTTCGTTTATAGTTTCCATATGTTTAGTATAATTTTCAGTTGGAGCAGTTTCGTCAATCAAAGTACAGATTGCCAAATATGAATCTTTAATAAATTTCTTTTTTTCTGGCACTTGACTATTACTTTCTTCTATTAAAATATCGATTAAATTATAACTTTCTTCTCCACCGCTATATTTATTGCCTGATAAGTAATTGTTGGCTTTTTCAAAAGTTTCTTCTAACTCTTTGATAGTTTTAATTACATCCCTATATTCTGGATTGTTGATTATTTTTCTTCTTAGTGTTACGTAATTCTCTCCTCGACGCAACCCTTTATCAATTTCAAGAAGGAGCGTTATCAAAGCATTTACAGGTTCTTTAAAATAAATAATGCTTCGTTCTTTTTCCCAGTTTTCTTTTTCAGTTTTCATATTTTTAAGAACAAACCAGTATTTATAAACTTTTCGTTTTTGTTACTACTATCTAGAAAGGAAAGATTTAAAAATGAAAAATTCTTAATCATTTTATGAAAAAAAATGTAATGCTGGTTGAGGATGACCTCAATACAATAAATTCGCTAAAAAATTATATAGGTACATTTTATAAAAACATCGATCTTACAGATGTTTACTACTTGGATCCAAAGACCAACATTGAAAAAATTGTTCAAGACATACAAACAAAAAATATAGAACTTCTTTTTGTTGATGGCCTTGATGGTGACTGGAAAAACATTTTAGATAAGCTTAAAGAAAATAACGTCAATGCAAGATTTGTTCTTGTTTCTGGAAATCTATCTTACGTTGAAGAAGCAAGAAAATTAGGGATCCCATCTTACGATAAAGATTACTATTCTGTGTTGAAAAAGGAAATTGGCGAACCCTGAATTGCTATTTGATTTACTCTTTTGTAACTTCTTCTTTTTTAAAAATTTCATTCAGAGGCTTAGAACCTTGTTTTATTACTTTTAGGTTTATTTGAACAATTGTTTCATCTATAACATTACCGTGAACAGTGCGTCTTAATCTTAAACCTTTTGGCTTTTTAATTCGCATTCCTTTGCCACGTGTAAGAAGAACTTTCTTTCTTCCAGAACCTTCGATATTCGGCAAACAAGGAAATCCGGCATTGTCACTTGCCCCGGTTATTACAAATTCGTAATCTTTTAAATCTTTTACTTCTTTAATTACTTCTCCTTTAATTGTTTCTCCAAGTTTCTTTCTTACGAATGCTTCGCTACTTGTCTCTACATGAAACGTTCTACCTTTATCTGCGATGTCGAGTTTAAATGGCATTTTATGCTAGAAATATAGAAAGAGAGTATAAAAAGCTTTTTCTGTTTAAAGCAGGGCCATTGCATGAGGTATGTTCTGAATTTTAATAACACAATTCTTATCTATTATTCCTGCTTTTACTCCCAGTGCAATAGAATTCTCACCAACAAAGTTAAAGCAAGCATCGTCGGTTTGAGCATCTTTTAAAAGTTTGATAACTTGATCATCTTTGAATTCCTTGCCGCCATAGAATTTTTCATTCACATCAAGTTGTAAGTTTTCTTCTTCGAATTTTTTTCCGAGAAGTTCTGTATCACAAACTGCAACTATCTTTCTATAAAGATCATGAATTTTTACCAGGACTGGCATTTTAATGTATTTTGGAATAAACTAAATCATCATAGTATCTTCCATTTTTTAGAACATGTTTTTGTAATTTTCCTTCTAATTTAAAACCTGTTTTTTCTAACACTTTTTGTGAAGCTTTGTTGAAAACAAAGACATAAGCATAAATCCTTTTAAGTTTAAGTTTTTTAAATCCAAATTTAATTATCTGTCTAACTGCCCTTGTCATTATTCCCTGATTCCAATATTTCTTTGCTAGCCAAAATCCTATTTCAGCGTTTTTGTTTATTCGGTCTATTTTAGCCAAACCAACAGAACCAGCGACTTCTCCATTAATATCTATTACCCAATTTATTTCTTTTGGCTTTTTAAATTTGTACAACCTTAGGTTATGATTAATCCAATATCTAGCATCCTTTTTCTTGTAAGGATGTGGAATTGTTAATGTATTCCTTGCTATCTTTTTGTCATTTATGTTCCTTCTTAAAGATTCTTGGTCTCTTCTTTTGAATCTTCTTAGTTTGAATTTCATCTTATTTCACACAATTTTTGCTCTCACAGAATGTTTTGCGCCACAAGCAAGACAGTGCAAAAACAAGAATCCTTTTTCTTTTATAAGCTCCGTATCTGGTTTTTTGCATTCGTGGCATATTACAAATTCTTTAACATACTCTTGGATTTTTTCATTTATTTGTTGTGCGTTAAGTTTTCTATTGAAAATGGTCCTTTCTTTTTCGACAATTATTTGTGTGGCTAATTCTTTAGATAAAAACTTAGATAGGTGTTGACAATCCCTTCTTAGGACAGAGCAAATATTTAAAAAATTAAAGACAAGAGTTTTTGTGCCTTCTATCATGGATTCAACTTTAGGCACCTCGAATCTTTCGGCTGATTCAACTTTCTTAATTTTCGAGTAGGCTTCATTAAGAAGCTTTTCATAATCATCCATGTTTATACTAAAAAAAGCTTATTTAAAAAGTTTTATAAAATAAATTAAATAAAAAGTTTTTTAAACATCAGCCAGATTTTTTTCAAAATGTTGACATCTTCAATATACAAAGAAAAAGTTTTTTTGGATTCTCCGCTGAAATTTATTCTTTCATCATGGTATAGAATTACAACATCTAGAACATTTGTTCCTAGTTTAAGTTTTAAACTGCTAAGCTCAAGAAAGATAGAATTTTTTCCTTGTGAAATGTTTATATCATGCTCGAAGATTTTTTCATTTTTTTTGTTTCTCAGCATTATTTTTCCTTGCAAGAAATTATTACTTGAAAAATTAATATAAATTTTAAGAGGCTCGCCGTATTTTGTATAACTACTCTTTACATTTTCTATCTCAATTTTTGGTTGAGTTGTTACATTTATGTTTAAACAAGTTGTTTGTACCAATTCTTGATTTTGTGTAATTCTTGCACAAATTATTCCTTTAACTGGAACGTCAAAATAAACAATAGAACTGTTTTCTTGTATCACCTTCTTACAATTCCCATCTAGGCAAATATCAAAACTCTCTTTTTTTTGACTGTTTACAAGACATCTTACTTGAACAGATTCATTTTCATAATAAATATCTTTATCTGGACTGCAGAAAAAATCGAATTTGGTTTTCTGTAAATTTGTGTTTATTATGTCTTGTGCTTGTTCAAGGGTTATTTGTTGATGATGTTTTGAAATTTCTATTGTTGCTGTGGCTGTATTCTTGAAAAAGTCTTTTACGCTTATAGTAGCTACGCACCCATATTTACATTCATTTAATCTAGTACTTTCCGGAATTCTTAAAATGAAGAAAATTTTTTGTTTTTGTCCTGGTTCTAGAAACGCAACTTGGGTTGTTTCTCCATAAACTCCTGGAGCTGTAACTAAATAGATCGGCAAATTAAAATAAAAATCGTTTTTATTTTCTATTTGAACTTCGAGCGGGACATAAGAATCAAAAGCAACTTGTTTTTTGTAAGGGTTCAAACTTATCTGGAATGGAATTTCGATTTTTCCATATTTTTCTGTAATTTTAGCATTTATATTTATTTTTTCTGAATTTAAAATACCTCTATATTTGTATTCTATAGAAGATTCTGCAGAATCTTTACCGTATTTCAATAACGTGTGTGACGAGTCAAGCCAACCATACTGACCAAATGTTACATCATAAGGAATCCAACCGTAATTTTCAAGATAGACTTCAGCCCAAGCATGTTCGCTAAATTTCTGTTCATCACTAGAGTAGGCTATCCCAGAGATATAACGGGCTGGAATTCCGAGAGCTCTAGAAAAGGCAATGAATAAAGCTGTATAGTGACTGCATACACCTATTTTGTTTTCTAGAATCCAGGAAGCTTTCTGTGGTTGTGAGTAGGATGGGCTATAATATATGCTCTTACGTACATATTCAGCAAGTTCATATAAAATTTTTAGGGTGTTATTACTCTTAGCGTTTTCTTTTAATTGCTTAGCTTTGTTTTTTATAAGAAGATTGTCCGAATCTATATGTTCCGTTGCTCCTAGATACTCGGGGTGGGGGTTTGTTTCTATCACTTTGTTTATATCTATATGCTCTTTTATTTTGGGTAGATTAAAGTTTACAACAACATTTGAGAAGACGTTTAAGGTCTGTGTACCTTCTTCAAAAGAAAAAAGAATTTTGTTATCTTGGATTTGTGCTCCAGGTTCTGTGACTAGAGTTGTTTGTTGTGTTTCTGTGTTTCTTGGAAAAATAAACAACTCGGCTGAAAAACCAGATGTGCTTGAAACCGTGTTTGAGATATTAACCTCAAACGTGGTTGTTTTGTCGATGTCAGCATCGCATAATGTTAAACATAAAACCACAGTTAAAATCAACACCAGTTTTTTCATTATTTATCTTAAAATAAGGAATTTAAAAGGTTTATTGTAATTTAATTGCAACAGCACTTCTTATATTTTTTACCAGAAATATAGGATACGGCTCATTGCGGCCCGCTTTTTTTAATTCGAGGCATGTTCCAAGTGGATAAAAAAATATTTTCTGTAGGTTTATGTATTGATTCATATGCTTTTGTCATAGCTTGATTTTTGATAAAATCCAAACCAGCAACAAAACCTTCAGAATCAAAATTATCTGCTTCCTTTTCTGGCAATACTTTTAATTTTTAAGCCAATTTTCTAAAGAAACATTCTTTTAAAGTTTCTCTAGTCTATCAATTAAAGCAGCATAAGTTAAAGGCAAAGCTATAGTAGCATCACATCTTATATCAACAAATTTACCTTTTTCTGACATTTTTCCCCAGGAGATCCCTTCTTTCAGGCTTGCCCCGGAAGAACCTCCAAAACTTGGCTCATCCGTTGTTATTTGCACTCCATACAGGGCTGGCTTAGAAAATTGCATTGCCTGTTGAATGTAATTTTTTGGTGTGCCTCCACCAACATAGAAGACAGCTTTCTTTTTGTACCATGCTAATTCCAACATTTTGTTTAGGTCTTGGTATTCGTTCATTAAAGGTTTTTTCTTTTTTAAAATAATATTCCATATCATTAACCCAATTCCGGAATCACTTAAAGCTGGACAGAAAACAGGGATTTTATTTTTATAACAAGATGCAAGGATTGAATTTTTTTTAAGTAATTTTCCAATATTCCATAAAAATTCCAAATTTGTTTCTGCATTCAGCTTATCAAAGTTTTTTGTGAACCATTTTTCTAAAGCAATATAAACTTTGTTAGGCATAAAAACATTATAAATTCTGTCTAATTCTTTTTTATGTAGTTCAACATCATCTTGTTCATTTCCTTGATAGTGTTTAAATCCTAAAGCTTCGATTAAATCATGGGTTAAATTGGCCCCCGTTGTAACAAAAACATCGATTATTCTTTTATCTAACATGTCGATTATAATTTGTTTCATACCTCCTGGAACTAAGGCACCAGCCATTCCAACAAACAATTTGCAGTTTTCTTTCTTTGCTTGAAAAAGGATTTCTACTGCTTCTGCAAGAGCGCGAGCGTTATGAGCTGTTCCTTTCATTTGTTTCACAAGTTCAGAGACTTTAAGGTTCTTTGTTATTTTGACGTGCTTCACTGGAGTGAGTTTCATTTTTCTAGCAATCTCAATAAATTTTTGCGAAACTTGTTTAGATCATCAACATTTAAAGTTGCGCCACAAGCATTTTTGTGACCGCCGCTTGTAGATTCTATATCTTGCAAGGCTTTTTGTATAAGGTCCCTAACATTTATCAAGCCTCTTGCAGAAACATTCGCTTTTGCTCCTTTCGTATAAACAACTACAACTACCTTATCTTGATAAAGATAAAAAAGTTCATTTGCGATTTCTGATGACACTGAAAGTGAGCCACCATATCTAAAGAAAATTAGTTTTCCTTGTCCAATTATCTTTTTTGCTTTTTCAAGTATTTTTTGGTATCTTTTGTTTATTTGCCTAAATCTTCTATAAATATTCTTAGTCTTCTGATTTTCTTCAAGTAACTCCTTGTAGTTTTTAATACCTATTAAAGTATTTATCATCCTAACTATATTCGTTGTTCTATCTTTCAACGCGAAACTTAGGATCCTTACTAATTTTCCAGCTTCTGTCGTGAAGAATGCTTTTCCAGCATCTTCTGTGTACTCAAAAAACTCTTTATTTTTTTCTGAAAACTCGCGAGCAAAGGGGGGGATAAACCAATCTGCTAAAGATCCAAGCAATGCGATCCATTCATCTTCCTTATTTTTTGTGACATTATAACATAAATACGCTACTGGCTCGTTGTTTGGACCATTTAGCAAAGGATTAAAATAAAAAATGTTTTTATCTATCTTTTCTTTAAATTTTTCAAGCTGCGTTGGTGGATGATGGTCTATCCAAACTAAATGACAAGAAAGTTGTTCTATGGTTTCTATGAATTTAGGATCAATAAGTGGTTTATCAAGAACAAATACCATATCTGGCCGGAATTCATATAATTTCCTTGAATAAGCTTGACTTAATTCAGGAAAACTTTTAATTGCAATCCCTTTCCCTTTTCCACACGCCCTTCTCAACAACAAAAAACTTGCCAAACCATCCACATCATTATCAAAGAAAAAAACAGGATTCAAAGAACTTTCAAGGAGTTCTTTTATCTTATCTTCTTGTTGCCTGGTCAGCATTTTTATTTTTTCTCTTTTTATCTGTCTAACTGACAGAAGAAAGCTTTATAAAAATTTCTCTAGCAATATTTATAAATATATTTTTAAGTATAACAATCTTTAAAAATAAAATTTAACATCTGTAGGTAATGACGTACAATCTAGAGGAATTCCTTTGGGATGGGCTGGACGAAGCAAAAAGTATCATTGATAAGCTTGACGATGAATCTAATCCAAAAACATTTTTTAATAATATCATTAGATGCTCGCAACTTCTTT
>JAWAPZ010000003.1:0-61095 GCA_038894195.1 Candidatus Pacearchaeota archaeon | reverse complement strand
CCAAGAGCGAACCAGTTTCTCAAACGAGTGAAACGAAGGAGGGCAAAGAGCCACCCAGAGATCCGAAAAAGGAAACTCCAAGCATGACTGGTGGAACAAAAAAAACAACAAAAATTAATTGGAAAAGGGTCGGGATTGTTGTTGCAATCATAGCATTTATACTTGTCTTCATATGGCCTGGAAAGATATTATTACAAGGCGCATCTGTAAGAACTAATTACCTAAATGTTTCATATTCTATTTTTGTTGATGGCCAAAATTTTAAACAAGGTTCTGGCAGTTTTCAAGAAGGAACTTTATCAGACGTTCTTGGATTTGTTTCAGATAAGATTGATAAGGAAGTCGCAAGAATGCAGGCTGGGGAAGAAAAGAATATAACACTTGAAGCAGTAGATGCGTTTGGAGCTTGTGATTCTAACAAAATTTATTATTATAACAGAACAGAAGAGGTCCCTCGTGAGCAAGAAGTTAATAGAACAACTGAAATGGATATTGCCACTTTTGAACAGATTTTTGGTGAAACAGCTATGCTAAATAAAATGTATAATGTTAGCTTGGCACCTTGGCAGTATAAGGTAATCGATGTTTCTAACGATACTGTTAAAATAAGTGCTGAAGCGCAAGTCGGGCAGATTATCCCTTCGTTATATTTTAGTTCCAAGGTTGTAAAAGTTACAGAAGATAAGCTAACCTTAAGACTTGAAGGAAATGATTCTGTAATACCCAGTGATAATGGAAATATAGAAGTTAAATTTACGTCTGATAAAGTAAAATTTATTTTGACACCCGAACTAGATCAAGAAGTTGAATTTCCTGGGTTGCCAAGATCACGGGTTATTACCTTAAATGAAACAACAATAACCTTAACAGATAATCACAAGCATTGCGGCAAAGAAGTTATTGTAAATTTTAAACTTTTTTCTAAGGAAAAACAAACACAAACTACTGGTAGTGCGATAAAGCATATTGAAGGAGCACCAACAATGCAAGTCTTTATTATGAGCCATTGTCCTTATGGAACTCAGATTATTAAAGGTCTTTTGCCAGTATGGCAAGCATTTTTGGATAAAGCAAATATCGAGTTGAGATTTGTTTCATACACGATGCATGGTGCTCAGGAAGAACTTGACAACAAAAGAATCGCATGTGTAAGGGAGGAACAGAGTGAAAAGTTGCTTGATTATCTTAAATGTTTTGTTTACGCAGATGGTACTGAGCAAGGAACGCAATCCTGTATCTCTAAATACTTAGATAAAACAAAACTTGATTCTTGTGTTGAAAGCAGGGCAGAAAGTTATCTTCAAGTAGACAATCAACTGAACGAACAGTATGGTGTCCGAGGATCTCCCACTGTAATAATTGATGGCCAAGAAGCAAGTATTTATCCGAGAGATCCTCAAAGCATTGCAAATGCTTTATGTAAAGCATTTAAAACAAAGCCAAGTGAATGCTCTCAAGCATTTTCAACAGAAAATCCAAGCCCGGGGTTTGGTGGCGGCACTAGTTCTAGTTCTGGAAGTGGTGGAAGTTGTGGTTAAGATGAAAAAGTGGGTAATCTGGATTATTATCCTAATTATAATTATCACATGGGCATATTTTTTCTTCTCCAAAGTCAATTGTGAAAAATTGGAAGAAAAAATTAAGAGTATGTTAAATGAAGCAAATTACTGAAATGAAGTTTCTGATTGTGTTGTTACTCATATGTTTGCATGCCCGTTTGGGTGCTATGGATTGGTTAATAAAAATGAAGATTTAACAAAAATAAATAAACTCACGGAAAAATATTTTGATAAATGTCCTATATGTGTTTATGATTGCCCGATTCCACCTTCTTTACAAGACATAAGTTGTAAAGATAATAAATGTATTGACTTGAGATTTCAACTAGAAAAGAGCTAATTTTTTTACATTGCTTCTAATGCCTTAATTCTATCGTCAATGCTTGGATGCGTGGCTAGCAAACTAGAAGCTTCTCTTTTTGTATTTTCGTTGAAAAGTAAAGGGGTAACACTTCCTGGAACTTTCAAGCTTTCATGTTCTGCTTTTATTTTTTTTAAAGCATTAATCAAACCAGGAGGGTATCTTGTAAACTGCACAGCAGTTGCATCTGCCATGAACTCACGCTTTCTTGAAATAGAGAGTTGTATTAGCATAACTATAATAGGTGCAACAATTGCGAGTGCAAGAGCTATCAACATTAAAATTGCTTGGCCTTCACTTCGTCCTTCGCTACGTCTTCCACCGAACCATAAGCTTCTTAAAAAAAGTTGTGAAAAAATTACTATGGCACCTGCTACTACAGCAACAATCGTCATGTACCTTATATCATAGTTTGCTATATGGGACATTTCATGGCCTATAACTCCTTCTAATTCCTGTTTGTTTAATTTTTCGATGCACCCTTCTGTAACACAAATCACAGCGCGATTAGGACCGCGGCCAGTTGCAAATGCATTAATCTGCTTGCCTGGCATAATATACACTCTTGGTTTTGGCATTCCAGAAGCGAGAGCCATGTTTTCTACAGCATTATGTAGCTCAGGATAATCTTCAGGACTTGCTGGTTTTGCATTAACACTTGCAAGAGCGATTTTCTCACAGTTATTGTAAGTCAACAAAACATAAGCAATAGCTACACAACTTGCGATAGTCATTATAACAAAAAAGTATCCTGGTGAAAATGCCAGACTAATTACATAACCAATTGCAATAATTACTATAAAAACAATAATTAGCAAAACGACTGATCTTGTTTTGTTTCTTGAAATTTGATCTCTAAAATCAAGATGTTTTATTTCTTGTTTTTTAGTTTCTTTTTCTTTTGCCATAAAACATAAAAGAAACATAGATTTTAAAATTTAACTTTCACGACCTGTCTTTCTTGTTCAGGAATTTTTATGTATTTGCCAGCTTCAAGTCTAAAGCGGCCTGCAAACCACTTCCCTGGAATTGTTTGAACTGCATTGTCAAAACTTAAGATAGAATCATTATAGAATTGTCTTGCGTAAGCTATTTTATCTTCTATGGCAGTGAGTTCTTCTTGTAACTTTACAAAGTTTTCATTTGCTTTTAGGTTAGGGTAGTTTTCAGCTATTGCAAAAATTGTTTTTAATGCGCTTTGTAGAGCATCACCCGCTTTAATTCTTTTAGTCATATCACCAGTTGTATTGGCACTTACAAGGGCTTTTCTTGCATCACTGACCTCTTTTATCATTTTAGCTTCATGTTTCATGTACCCCTTCACAGTTTCAATTAGGTTAGGAACAAGATCGGCACGTTTCTTAAGCTGAACATCAATTTGTGCCAAGGAATTTTTAATTCTGTTGCTTAGAATAACAAATCTATTGTAATAACCGAGCCACATTAATAGGACAATTACAACTATTGCTACGATGATTACTAAAATAATAAGCAGTGGCATCATAAGATTATCATGTTGCTAGGGTTTTTAAAAGTTTTCATGAGCAAAAGATTTATAAAGTTAACAATAGTTAAGTAATTTATGTACAGTTTGCCTCAGGAAATTGAAGTATGGTACATAATTCCAGCTATAAGACGTGAGCTAGCGCGCGTTCTTGTAGAAAAACACAAACTTAAACAAAAGGAAGTTGCAAACATTCTTGGAACAACAGAATCTGCTGTTTCTCAATATTTAAGTAAGAAAAGAGCAATAGAATTAAAATTTCCTTTAAAAATGAAAAAGGAATTTGAAAATGCTGCTGGAGTAATTGTTAAAGATAATAAAAAAGTAATCCAAGAAATCTTGCATTTGCTAAATATTATCAAGCAACAAGGTTTGGCGTGCTGCATTTGTAAAAAATACAATAAAGGAATACTTGCTTTATGTTCAGCCAGACCACTGATGGAAACAAGATAAAAAAGAGAAAATGAAACATATCTATCTTGATCATGCCGCAACCACACCACTAGCTAACGAAATTTTTGAAGCAATTAAGCCATATTTTTCAGAAAAGTTTGGTAATGCTTCAAGTTTACATGTGTATGGCCAGGAAGCAAGAAATGCTGTAGAAAAAGCAAGAGATGATATAGCAAAGTTTATTAATGCTAAGCCAGCTGAAATTGTTTTTACTTCTGGAGGAACTGAATCAAATAATTTAGCGATAAAAGGGGTAGCATTTGCTAATAAGCAGAAAGGCAAACACATTATAACAAGTAAGATAGAACATCCTGCTGTTCTTGAACCATGTAGATGGCTTGAAAAACAGGGCTGGAAAGTTACTTATTTACCAGTAAATAGTGATGGTATAATAAACCCTGCTGATGTTGAGAAAGCCATAACAAAAGAAACCGTGCTTGTAAGTATAATGCACGCTAACAACGAAATTGGAACAATACAACCAATAGAAGAGATAGGTAAAATATGTAAAAAGTATGATGTATACTTCCACACAGATGCTGTTCAGTCTTTTGGTAAATTGGATATTAATATTAAAAGAATGAATCTAGATATTTTATCTGCTTCAGCGCATAAAATTTATGGTCCAAAAGGAGTAGGAATACTTTATGTTAATAGAGATGTTAAAATTGAGCCTACACAACATGGTGGTGGCCATGAACAAGGCTTGAGAAGTGGAACTGAAAATGTTCCTGGAATTGTTGGTTTTGCAAAAGCAGTTGAACTAATGCAAAAATTAGGAAAAAAAGAACAAGAGAGGCAGAAAAAATTAAGAGATAAAATAATTAAAGAAATTTTAAAGATTCAAGGATCAAGGTTGAATGGTTCACAAGAAAAAAGACTTGCAAATAATGTGAATGTTTCTTTTCATGGCATAGAGGGAGAAGCTTTATTGCTAAGGCTAAGCGAAAAAGGGTTCGCGGTTTCAACTGGCTCTGCATGCTCATCAAAATCCTTAGAACCAAGTCATGTGCTTACGGCTCTAGGATTAAAACCAGAAGAAGCCCACGGAAGTTTAAGAATTACTCTAGGAAAAGATAATACAGAACAAGATGTTGACAAGTTGCTCGAAGTCTTGCCAAAAATTATAAATTCTTTAAGAAGAATTAGTCCTTTTTAGAATGGTACCAATTGTTGTGAACAAAGGTTACGATGCTAAGATTGTGATAACAAGGAAATGTAATTTAAAATGTCCCTTCTGTAAAATTAGGAGGAGTAAAAAACTTCCAAATGAGATTACTTTTGAACAATGGAAAAAAGGAATTAAAAATCTTGAAAAGATAGGAGTTAAATCAATACAAATCCTTGGGGGAGAGCCAACAACTCTTGACTATCTTGAGGATTTGATCAATTTCCTTAATAAAAAGACAAAGTTATTTTATTCAATACAATCTAACTCTACTTTTACTAAAGAAAGATTTGTTAGCTTACTAAAAGCAGGAATAAGAGGATACTGTGCCGACGTGAATACTTTTAATTTTCAAACAAAAAAGGATTGGTTAACAATCAAATCAGGTAAATGTTTTAAAATGCTTATGAAAATGAAGACAGCTGGAGTTCCTTATGTTCAAGCAGAAATAATTATTAGCAAAAGGAATATCAAAGAAATACCTTTTATTGTTGAGAGATTATCTAGTCTTGGGATTTGGATAAATATTATTCCATTACATTGGGGCAAACATTTTAAATGGGAGTTTCGAGCAGAAGATGTTGCCGACGAGTTTAAAATAAAAGAAGATGATAGATTTTTAGTTGGGAAAGTAATGAACAAGTTGGTTAAATTAAAGAAAAGAGGTTATAGAATTGTAAATCCAACACAGTATTTGGAAAATCTAGCTAAAATAAATTGTAACCCCATTGGATGGCATTGTTCTGTGTTAGCTAGGTTAAGGATAGACAGTGATGGTTCATTGTGGATATGCAATGATGTCAAAGGGTCTGTTGCCGAAAAATACAATATTTTGAACCTTAACAGAAAGATATATAAAAATTTTAAGGATGATTGGATAAAAGATAAAGATAGAATTAAATGTCCTGGATGTGCTTGGCCGATTGCATGGCCAAGTGTTAAAAAATAAAATGGCAAATGTTAAAGAGGTATATCAAATCTTAACTCGGTCTAGTATCAGAAAATCTTGGCCACCAAATCCACATGGTGTAAAAGAGTGTATTAAATATTTTTTAGATAACGATCAACCGTTAATTCTTGTCACAAATTGGCTGGGAGTTAAGACGACCAAAGAAGGAGTTGCAGATAAAGTTGATGAAGCAGCTTTACTATTTTTAAAAAAAAGAATTGTTGATGAGCTTAAAAAAATAAATGTAAGGGTGATTATTAAGATATTATTTACAGATATCAATGCTTCTTATTTGGAAGGATATCCCAGAGAAAAAATAGATTTGTACTATAATACTCTTAAGCCAATTTTTGATTCTTTGGGCGAGGATTTTAAGCTAATTAGAGTGAACCAAGAAATATGGGGTAACCTATTCAAATTGGATCCAAAAGAAAATTTGACCTTGGATGAAATAGCAAAAAAAACAAAAGATGTGGATATTTTGAATGAGGTAAAAACAAGAGCAGAAAAGATAATTAAAAGCCCTTTTTTTGAAAGATTTAAATCCCAAGCAGAAAAGCATTCACTTTTTGTTAAGAAGAATATTATGACTTCTGAAGAAGTAGCGAAAAGATATATATATTTTAGAATCTTTGCAAGAAGAAGATACAAAAAATTATTCCCTCACGAATTATATTTTAGTTATGCTGAACCAGATCTAAACGAATTAATTATTTCAATGCCATCTATTTACATCTTTTCTTTTCACAGAGGATTTAGCGATTGTCCTTGGTTTATTGACGAAAATAATGAAAGATTTAAGATCTTAGTCAAAAATCTGAAAAATATCTAAGATGAAAACAAAAAAATCAAAAAAGAAAGAAAAAAAAATTAGAATAACAAAAAAGATGTATTTTTATCAAGTTCTTAGCCAGTATCCTGAAACAGTCGATGTTTTTTTAAAATATAACATGCATTGTGTTGGCTGTTCTGTTGGTAGATATGAAACAATCGAACAAGGTGCTTTAGCTCATGGTCTTGATCCTGATAAGCTTGTTAAAGAGTTAAACGAAAAATTGAAGAAAAAATAAATAAAATGTCTATAATTGAAAAAATGTTTGAGTGCAAATCTGGATGCGAAGAATTTATTGAATTATTTAAAGAAATTATAGGGGAAAGAGAAAATGGCAGAATATAACAAAAAAGTAATGAAATATTTTTTGCATCCAAAAAATGTTGGTGAAATCAAAAATGCTGACGGTGTCGGTAAAGTTGGGAATATAATTTGTGGAGATATCATGCGAATTTTTATTAAGGTTGACAAGAACAAGAAAAATGAATATTATATCAAAGATATAAAGTTCAAAACCTTGGGGTGTGCTGCTGCCATAGCCACATCAAGTGTTGTGACTGAACTTGCAAAAGGAAAAACGTTTGAAAAAGCTTTGAGAATAACAAATCAGAGTATTGTTAAGTTTCTTGGAGGATTACCACCCGTTAAATATCATTGTTCTTTGCTTGCAGAAGATGCTCTTGCAGAAGCAATTTATAATTATTTGAAAAAACATAAAAAGAAAATCCCTAAAGAACTAGAGAAGAAACATAGAAGGACTTTGCTTACTAAAAAAGAATTTCAGGAAAAATTTCGTAAAGTTTAAATATACTTCTTCCATATTTTTATGATGGCTGACTTGAAGAAAGAAATCAATTTTAGTAAAGGGTGTGAGGAGTGTGGCATTGTCGAGGAGCTTTTTGATACTATAACTGATGGTAAACCGATTCGTTTATGTAGAAGGTGTGCTCAACTAAATGGTTCTTTTATTTTGGTTAAAAAAGAAGAAGGACCAGCTAAGATTATTCTTGAAAAAATGAAAGTTAAGCCAAAAGAGAACTTTTCACTTAATGATCTTTATGAAAGATATAGAGAGAGAAGGGCAAAAGAAGCTGAAGAAAAACAAAAGATCATGCATGAACAAGAATTTTTAGAAGACCTTGAGAAAGAGCAAGCTAGAGATATAGAAGAAATCAAGAAAGCTGTAGAAGCTGAAGAAAGTGAATTTAATTTTAACTTAGAAGAAAATAAAAAATTTAGCGTCAGAGATTTTTTTAACAGGGCATTTGAAAAAATTAGAGGCAAGAAAAACAGGGAAGGGTTGGTAGAAGAAGCTAAAGAAGAGATATCAGGGAAAGTTTTAAAAGTATGAATTTTTAGGAATTGAAATGACATATAAGATAATTAAACAAGATAAAGACATCCTTGAAATAGAAACAGATAACCTTACTGTTGCCGAGCTTTTAAGGAACGAACTGTGGCAAGATAAGGCGACAGAACTAGCTGTATGGAAACGTGAACATCCAAGCAAGAATCCTGTGCTTGTTTTAAAAACTAAAGGTAAAACTGCAAAAAAAGTTTTACAAGATACAATAAAGAAGCTTAGGGAAAGGAATGACGAGCTTTTAAAAGAATTTAAAAAGGGGTAAAATGAAACGTTCATCGCGTAGATGGAAAAAGAAAAGGCAGATGAGGTGGAAATGGCAACGTAAAAGAATGAAACGAGAGAAAAGAAAGAGGAAACAGAAGAGAATGGCTGCCGCATGAGCATATCGAAAACTATAAAAACTCGTCCAAACTTGACTAAAAAGGAGGAAAATATGGCCGAAGGAAATTTGCTTGTTAGTTTTGATCCGGTGCATGAAGAGTCAGCTAAAGCTGAAATTCTTGGTTTACTGAAAGAAGCTAAACAGACAGCTAAAGTTATCAGTATTTCTGAAGGGTTAGCTGAACTTTCTGTGAAGGACCCAAGGAAATCGGTAGCCTCGTTACTTGAGATTGCGAAAAAAAACATCGGAAAATTTAAATACACTTTTAATTGGTGGCCGGTTGATAAGTGGTGTAAAGCTGACTTGGCAGAAATGCAGAAAGTAATAAAAAAAGTACAAGAAAACATCAAAAAGGACGAGAAATGGAAGATGGATCTTATAAAGAGAAAAACAGTGAAGGATTATGGAAAGGATCTAATAATAAGATTGACAGACGTAGTCGACAAACCAAAAGTTGATTTAAATAATCCGCAGAAAATAATTAAGGTTGAGATTGATGGCGAGCGTGCAGGGATTTCTTTACTTACCCCGGAAGAGATTTTGAGCGTTCCTAAACTTAAAGGTTGATTTGCATCTGGTTATCTATTTATAGATTTGTCGAGCATATAAAAACGTAAACCGAAAAACAAACGAAAGTTTTATAAATCGTCTAAATCCCTTGCATTTAACTGGAGATAAAAAAATGGCAAAAAAGAAAAAAAAGAAGGGAGAACCGATAGAGGAGAAAGAAGAAACACAAGAAGAAGAGCAAGAAGAAGAGTTTAGCGACGGAGCAGAACCCGAAGAGGAAAATACTGATGAAGAATTGTTTGACACAGAAGAAAGCGAATTTTAAAAAATTTAATTTTTTTTCTTTTTAAATATTCTTTAGCAAAAATTTTAAAATGTGCCATTATTTTTAATTACTATGTCTAAAGAAACAGAACTTGAGATTTTGAGATTTTGGAAAGAAAATAAGATTTTTGATAAACTCTGCAAACAAAATAGTAAAGGTAAGAGATGGAGTTTTATAGATGGCCCTATAACTGCCAACAATCCTATGGGGGTCCATCATGCGTGGGGTCGTACTTATAAAGATTTTTTTCAAAGGTTTAAGGCGATGCAAGGTTTTCAACAGAGATTTCAGAATGGTTTTGATTGCCAAGGTCTTTGGATTGAGGTTGAAGTTGAGAAAGAGAAAGGTTTGAAAACTGTGGAGGATATAGAAAAATTCGGAATAGAAAATTTTGTTGAAGCTTGCAAAGAAAGAACTGAAAGAATGGCGAAATTAATAACAGAGCAGTCAATTCGTTTGGGGCAGTGGATGGATTGGGAAAACAGTTATTACACGCATAGTTTTATAGCAAATGATTACAAATGGTTTTTTATAAAGCACTGTCACGAGAAGGGGTGGTTATATAAAGGGATAGATGTTGTTCCTTGGTGCCCGAGATGCACAACAGCACAATCAAAGCATGCGTTAGCAACAGAGGGCTACGAAGATCGCGAGGATGTTGCTGTTTACTTGAAATTTCCTGTTAAAAACACGAATGAGAAAGAATATTTTCTAGTTTGGACAACAACACCATGGACCTTGCCTGCAAATGTCGCGTTAGCTGTTCATCCGGGAATTTATTATGTTAAAGCTAAGAAAAATAATGAAATTTTTATTCTAGCTGAAAATCTAGCTGAAAAAATCCTTGGAAAATTCGAGATTGTTGGTAAGATGTTAGGTAAAGATCTTGAAGGAATTCAGTATAAAATGCCTTATAAAGATTTTGAACCACAAAAAGCATCGCGGATTGCTGGGTCGAAGTTAGATTCTAAGGAGAAAGTTAAAGCGCCACATAGAGTTATCTTATGGCAGGATGTTAGTAGCGAGGAAGGTACTGGAATTGTTCATATAGCTCCTGGTTGTGGGCCAGAGGATTACCAGCTCGGCAAGCAATACAAATTACCTGCTATCTCGCCTCTTGATGAAGAAGGTAAATATCTTGAGGGTTATGGGTGGCTTGCTGGCATGGATTCTTCTAAAGCTAATAATGAAATAGTCAAAGACCTTGAGAAAAGAAATTTTTTACTTAAGCAAGAAAAATATAAACATAGTTATCCACATTGCACCAGGTGCAGAACCCCGGTTATTTTCAGACTTGTTCCAGAATGGTATATATCAATGAAAGAGATTAGAAAAGCTTTGATGGAGGCAAATGAAACAGTTAATTGGATTCCTGAGCAGGGAAAATTCTATGAACAAAACTGGCTTGAAAACATGGGTGACTGGCTTCTTTCCAGAAAAAGATATTACGGGTTAGCAATGCCTATATGGGAATGCGAAAAGTGTAACAACTTCGAGGTTATAGGTTCTGCTGATGAGTTAAAGGAGAAGGCTGTTAAAGGAATAGAACATTTCAAAGAGCACAGGAGACCTGGCGTCGATAAAGTTTTTTTGAGATGTAAGTGTGGTGGTTTAATGCGTCGTGTTTTAGATACGGTAGATGTGTGGATGGACGCAGGTCTTGTTCCTTTCTATACTTTAGACTGGTTGAAAAATAAAAAATATTTTAATGAATGGTTTCCTGCTGATCTTGTTCTTGAATGCGGTCCAGGACAGTACAGATTATGGTTCTTTTTTATGTTACTTGCAGGAGTAGTTCTTGAAGGCAAGGCACCATACAAAAATGTTTTTACATACGAGCTCGTTAAAGATGCAAAAGGAAGAGAAATGCATAAGAGTTTAGGAAATGCAATATGGCTTGATGAAGCTATTGAAAAATTAGGTGCAGATGCTTTAAGATATTTGTACATAAGAGTAAATCCGCATGAAAATTTGAATTTTAGTTTTGAACTTGCAAGAGATTCTGAACGTGCTTTAAATATTCTAAACAACATAGGCAATTATATACTCGAACTTGGTATAGAAAATGATAATTTTTCTGAAAAAGACCTCCAACCAGAGGACAGATGGATTTTAAGTAGAATCAACAGTGTCATAGAGGAATCAACAAAATACGTTGAAGAATATAAACCAGATTTTTATCTTAAGACTATAGAGAATTTTTTTATTAATAACCTTTCAAGAACCTATATCCAAATGATTCGCCCGCGGGTACAAGAGTTCCAGGAAAAAAATGAGAGCAGCAAGATTGCTTTGAAAGTTTTACTAGATACTTACTTAACCACTTTAAAATTGCTTGCGCCAGCAATTCCTTTCACAACGGAAAAAATATTTCAAGAATTTAAGAAAAAAATTAATTTAAAAGAAGAATCGATTCATTTGTGTAGATGGCCGAAAGCAAACAAAAAATTTGAAGATAAGCAACTTGAAAAATTGTTTGATGTTGTACTTCAAATTATTGAGAAAGGTCTTGCAGTAAGAGCAGAGAAGAGAGTTGGGATAAAATGGCCTTTGCTTAATGCAGAAATAATCTCGAAAGAGAAATTAAACCCCGAACTAGAAAATTTGATAATGAGACAATTAAATGTCAAAAAAATTAAAATTAAACAAGGAAAAGAAATTTCTGTCAAGCTTGACACAAAACTTACTCCTGAATTAGAAGCAGAAGGTTACCTTCGCGAAATTGTAAGAATTATCCAAGAGGCTAGGAAGAGAGCATCTCTAAAAAGAGGGCACCTTATTAAACTTCAGATTAAGTGTGATAGTTACTTAAAAGAATTAATAAAAAAGAATGAAAAAATAATCAGAGATAGAGTTAATGCTTCTTCAATAGATTTTGAGAAAATGACAATATTAAGATTGAGAAAGAATATAAAAGATCATAAAATCGAGATTTATTTTTAATTTTTGTCGTTTTCTCGTCGATATACTTAAACCTAAAACCGAAAAATAAACGAAAGCTTTAAATACCGCCTTTACTTTAAAGAGAATAGTTTACTATATTGAAGTTGTAAAAATGATTGTAAAAGAAGAGTCTTTGAGCAGGCTACGAAAACTTTTTGGGCTTAATCTATACGAGGTAAAGGTGTGGACGGCATTACTTTCTCGCGGTGTTAGTACAGCTGGTGAAATAAGTGATATAGCCAATGTTCCGAGATCTAGAACTTATGACATTCTAGAAAGTCTAGAGAAGAAGGGATTTATATTGATGAAACTTGGAAAACCAATTAAGTTCGTTGCTTTTAAACCAACTGAGGTTGTTGAAAGGGTTAAGAAGAATATGGTGCGAGAGGCACAAGAAATGGCAAAAAGATTAGAAGAGTTAAAAGGGACAGATATCATGAATGAACTGAATTCTCTATTCTTGCAAGGAGTTAGATATATAGACCCGACAGAATTGAGTGGTGCGTTAAGAGGAAGAACAAACTTGTACAATCATCTAGATATGATGATAAGAAATACCAACAAAGAACTTGTCATGGTGACAACAGCAGATGGTTTAAACAGAAAGTTTGAAGCACTTAAATTAGCTTTAGAAAAAGCAAGAAAAAAGGGTGTCAAGATAAGAATAGCTGCTCCTATAAATGAAAAAAACTATAAAATAGCTAAGGAGTTGAGTAAAATAGCAGAAGTAAGGAGTGGCAAGATAAATGCAAGATTTACACTAAGCGACAAGAAAGAGGCGATGCTTATGGTTTTGAATGACGAAGAGGTACATCCAACCTATGATACCGCTGTCTGGATCAACAGTCCTTTTTTCACGCAGGCACTAGACAGCGTTTTTGAAGAAACATGGAACAAGATGACACCTTTACAGAAACTAAAAATTAAGTAGCTTAGTTGGAAAAGAGGTAACTTGAAAGTTGACTTTTAAACTCATATGGCCTGGTAAAATCAATATTTGAAATTTTAATCAAAGATAATTATGGGAATGTCAAAAAAGAAGGAAGAAACTAAACAAGGTAAAAAATCTAGATTTTTTAAAGCTTATTTTATTTTACTTATAATTAGCACTATTCTAGGAATAATTGATATATTCTTCGTGAGCGGTAGAATGAGCTTACTTCGACCAACCTCTGGCTTAACCTTATGGATTTTTTTCTTGTCGCTTTTTGAATTAGCTTTTTTCGTTTTAAGCATAATTGTTATATTCAAATTCATAAAACTAAAAGTTTATTTAGCTTTAACAGCACCGATATTTTATTTTGCTTCACTCCTTTTATTTATATTCTTATTTTCGTTTAATCTTTATTTCACTCCAGAGGGGTTTTTTCATCCAATAACATTAATATCATCAGCCTTTGTTAATATTTTTCTTCTTGCATTCTCTATTTTTATTTTGATAAGATACAAATAGTCAATGAATTTTTCCAATTAAGTACCCAGAAGTTGCATTTATAGTTTTAAGTTCAATAACTTTCCCTAAAAAATTTTTTTTAGAGACAAATACTATTGGCTTGTAATTTATGTTTCTTGCGATCCATGTACTATTAAAGCCCTTTTCGTCAACAAGTGCTTTAAAATTTTTATCGATAAGTTTTTTGTTTTTTTCAAGTGCAATTTTTTTGTGCAAAGAGCTCAGTTCTTTTGCTCTTTTTTTTATAATCTCGCTTGCGAGTTGTTTCATTTTCTTTGCCTTAGTCATCGGCATTGACCAAAATTTTGATATGTTTAGGATATCTGGTTGAATTTTTGATACAACTGCTAATGTTTTTTTCCAATCTTTTTCGTTCTCTCCAGGGAATCCAGCTATCACATCTGTAGAGATAGTTATCTCAGGAATTTCTTTTCTGAATTTTTCAATTATTTTTAAAAAGTCACTGACTTTGTAATTGCGATTCATTAATTTTAAAATTTTATCAGAGCCGGATTGCAAGGGCAAGTGCAGGAACTTGAACATCTTTTTATTTTTATAACATTCCATTAGCTCATCAAGTATCGGTAGGACATGATTAGGATTCATCATCCCTAAACGCAAAAAAAACTTACCTTTCAAAGAGAGGATTTTTTTCACTAATTCAGGAAGTTCTTGTTTGCCTTGGTCAAGTCCGAAACAAGCATTGTCTTGGCTGGTAATCCATATCTCTTTACAATTAGTCTTTAGATCTTGTTCAATGTTTTTAATAATAAGTTCTGGAGGGGATGAAACCAAATTTCCTTTAGCAAATTTGACATAGCAGTAAGAACAAGAACCTAGACAGCCAGATGCGATCTGTGTTATTCCAATAATTTTATTTTTTCTTTTTTTAGGCATACATAATTTTATTTCTTTATTAGTTTGAATCAACTCTGTTTCTTTTCCTTTAGCAAGAGATTTGATGGCATCAAGAATTCTAGTAATATTATGAACACTTATCAAAGCTAGCTTACAGTTTTTATTATTTGTTTTAACAATTTCTTTTATTTTTTCCTTTTCAACATCAACCATGCAACCTGCCACAATTAATCTGTAGAATGTTTTACAGAGTTCTTTAATTCGAGAACACATTCTTTGTTCAGTCGGGCCTTTGACAATACAAGTATTTAACAAGGCAATTTCAGCAATTTCAGGGTTGTTTGTTGTGATTAGACCTGCTTGCTCTAATAGTCCAGCCATAATTTCTGTGTTGTTTTGATTTGCCGAACATCCATATGTCTCAAGGTAGATATTCATTTTTAGTTTAGTCTAATCAATTTTAAAAACTTTAATGTTTTGGAAAAGTAATGAACCTAGAAAGAACTTAACTTACATCTCCTCAATCGCTTCAATACCAAGAAGATTTAGACAGTTTTTCATTATTTTCTTAAAAGCAAGAACTATCAAGATTCTTCTTCCTCGTTCTTCTTTAGCTTGCGAAACAGGACAAGTATGGTAAAAGTTGCTAAATAGCTGTGCTAGTTCGTAGGAATAAATTGCTAAAATATCTGGTTTTAGTTCTCTGGCTGTTCTTTCTATAGTGCTTGGAAACTCGCTTAATTTTTTAACAAGATTAATTTCTGATTCGTTAAGATTCTTAAAATTTTTTTTACTCTTCTTGTTTTTAATTTTTTTTAAAATGCTCGAGGCACGAGCATAGCTATATTGTAAGTAAGGTCCAGAAAAACCTTCAAAGTCAAGAGCTTCTTTCTTGTCAAATAAAATATTTTTTTTAATATCTACTTTAAGCAAAGCAAATTTAATTGCAGCAATAGCAATGGCTAAGCTTCTAGTTTTTAATTTTTGCTTGCTTAGTTTGTACCTTTTGATTAATTCCTTTTTAGCACCTTCAAGAACCTCGGAAATAAGATCATCAGCATCAATTACCGTGCCCTCTCTTGATTTCATTTTTCCAGAAGGTAGATTAACCATACCGTAGCTTAAATGTACAAGATTCCTAGCCCACTTATAACCTAACAAATTTAAAATTTTAAATAAGCACTTAAAATGATAATCTTGTTCAGAAGCAACAACATAAAACATTTTACTAAATTTATAATCTTCGTATCGTTTCTTTGCAAGGCCAATATCTTGGGTAATATAAATACTAGTTTCGTCACCCCTCAATAAAACTTTTTTTCCTAGTTCTTTAAGATCAACAAAAACCGAACCATCATCACTTTTCTTAAAAATTCCTTTTTTCAACCCTTGCAATACAATCTCTTTACCTTTTTTGTAAGTTTCTGATTCAAAATATTGTTTGTCATGTCTAAAATTCAAAAGTCTATAAGTTTTTTGAATTCCTTGCATAGCCCAAGAATTCATTTTTTTCCATAATTTTAATGTTTTTTTATCTTGTTGTTCCCATTTTCTAAGTAGTTCTTGGGCTTCTTTTTCAAGTTCTGGATTTTCTTTTGCTTTTTGTGAAAATAAAACATAAAACTGGCCAACAAAATGGTCTGGTTTTTTATCTGGCTTTCTATTTTTACCCCATTTCTGATAAGCTAGCATTGACTTGCAGATGTGAATTCCTCTGTTATTTATTATATCAACCCTTTTTACTCTATATCCAAGAAATTCAAATATCCTGGCAATAGAGTCGCCTATAAATAAATTTCTTAGATGACCGACATGTAGCGGCTTGTTTGTGTTTGGCCCTGGAGATTCTACAAGAATTATGTCTTTTTTCTTTTTTCTTTTTTCTTCTCCCAGAACTTTTTTTAGAATTTTTTTGATCATTATTTCTTTGTCAATAAAAAAATTCAAGTAACCATGGAGTGCCACAACTTTTTCTATCTCTTTTGATGGTTTTATTTTGTTTGCCAAATCTTTTGCAACTTCAATTGGATTTTTTTTTAGTTTTTTTGCTAAACTGAAGCATGGAAATGCGTAATCTCCATAATTTTCTTTAGGTTTTTCAAGAAAAATCTCATCTTTTTTCATTCCAGTCGCTTCTGAAATCCTTGCTTTTATTTTTTCTTCAAACATATTTTATGAAGGAAGGAGAAATTTAAAAAACTATGCCCGTTAAATTTAAATACTTTCTAACTTTGAGATAGTTATGTTACAAATAGAGTTAGAAGAGAAACCCGCTGAAAAATCTACAATAATCGAAGGATTTCCTGGATTTGGGTTTGTTTCAACAATAGCCACTGAATTCTTGATAAAGCACTTAGACGCAAAGCCTATAGGAAAAATTATTAGCACAAAATTAGAACCAGTAGCTGCTATACATAAAAACGAAGTTTTAAATCCACTGCAAATTTTTTATGCTAAGAAACAGAACCTCGTTATTGTTCAAGCTCTTGTTCCGGTGGATGGGCTAGAATGGGAGATTGCTGAAACAATTTCAGATCTTGCCAAAAAAATTAAAGCTAAAGAAATAATAAGTTTGGAAGGGGTTTCCTCACCTTTAGAATTAAAGGAATCTAAGGTTTTTTTCTTTTCTAGAGCTAAAGGAAAGAAAAAATTTTCACAACAATTAAAAATTCCACCTTTAGAGGAAGGGATAATAATAGGAGTTACAGGTGCTTTATTGATGAAAACTGATTTGCCTTTATCATGTTTTTTTGTTGAAACTCATTCAAAATTACCAGACAATGCGGGGGCAGCTAAATTAATTAAAGTCTTAGATATGTATCTTGGATTGAAAGTTGATTATAGACCATTACTCGAAAAAGCGAAAGAATTTGAAAACAAGTTAAAGAACATCTTATCACAGATGACTACTGTAAAAAGTGAGAAGCAAAAAAAAGATTTAACTTATATGGGTTAGTTCTTTAATTCTCTGATTTTTCTTCTTTAGCTTCTGGAGGTTCCGGAGGCTCTATTGGCGGTTCTGGTGATTCTGGTTCTGGCTCCCCCAATTCTGCCTCAATCTCGGCTTCAACTTCAGAGAGTTTTTTACGCATTTGAAATGTTGATGCGATATCTATAATATATTTGCCCTCTTCTAGTTTGTAAATTATTGGTTTTCGTTTTAAAATATTCACGAGGTCTAGCTCAAATTTGCCTGGCTTTCTAACACGAATTGATTCAAGATTTAAGATTATTGGCTTTTCAACATCAGGTCCAATTAAAGTTTTTACATCTTTTACAATTTCTTCTCGTTCTTTTGGAGTTAATCTTGCGGTTTCTTCTTTTAGACTTAGATCATCTTCGCGAAAGAAGAAAAAATAGTGTGAACCACATGGGCATCCCTTTAGAATTTCTTGCGCAGTACTAGGGTATATTTTACCACATCTAACACATCTGTGTGCCATCTTTTAAAATAAGGTATTACGTATATAAATATTTTTGTAGTGCAATTAAAGAACTAAATTTCTTATCTTAAGAACAATTCCATTTTTGTTGGATCTTTTTTAATTTCTTTTACTATCGCTGCTGGTCCGACAACAGTGAAAATATCCCTCTCTCCAAGTATTGCTGTAGCTATTCTTTCTCTGAAACTTCTAAAGAAACCGAGATTTTTTGCTTTTGGAGCGAAAGTTGCGAGTTCGATGCCTTTAAACCGTGTGGATTTTCTTATTTTGCGCATAGCTTCTTGTATCAAATCTGCTTCTTCTTCAGGTGCTAGTTTGCCTTGTATAAGTAGTATCTTATCGTCACCAACACTATCGATCAATTTTTTCACACGCTGGTAACTGCTGAGGTAAGCAATTTCTGCATATGGAATGAATTGCAATGCGAGTTTCATTTTGCTCTAAACAAAATTTTGAAAAATTGTTCTATTATTTTAAATGGAGTAAAAAAATATTCTATATTATTTTTTCTTTCTAAAATTTTTAACTTATATCCACCAGCCGCAAAAGTGTAATCTGCTTCAGGATAAATCTTTTGTATTTCTAATTCTTTTATTTTATTAGCATGGAAGTTTATTTTATCTCCTTTATAGAGTTTAACTGTTGGAACTGCCCTGGTACAAAAAATTCCTCGAGTATCTTCATAACCAATTTTTATTGTTTGTCCAACATTTAGATTATTGTTTGTTTTTATCACCTCGATAATTTTAATTTCAGCATATTTATCATCCGAGCACTCGTGATGATCCTGCAAGTCTGTAATTTTTATTACTTCTCCAATGAGATGTTCTTCTGCATTGTTGATTAAATTTTCCATTTCTTCTGGACCAATTGCCGCGTTCGACGAATACATAGATAAGACTAAAAAAAATGCCAGAAAAACAAAGGTGATTGCGAGTTTCATTTTGTTTTTTTTACAAGATTAAATAAAGATTCATAAAATTCTTCTATGTTTTTGCCGAATTTAGCCGACATCCCGACAACATCGTACTCTGGGAAAGCTGCCTCTACTTTTTTGACATTGGCTCCTCGAAGGTCGATTTTGTTTGCGACGATAAGCACAGGAATTTTTCTTGCTACCAGATTGCCAACTATAGTTATGTTGACTTGCGTATAAGGATTCTTTGTTGCATCTAGGACAACCACAACAGCGTCCATGTCATCAAGCCACTTTATCGCTTCGATCACGCCTCTTGTTGCTTCCCTTGCGCGTTTCTTTGCTTCTTTGACATTTAGACCATAACTCAGAAAGTCCTCATAGTCTATTTTAGTAGCTATACCTGGCGTATCTATAAGTTTGAAATTAATTTCTTTATTGTCTTTTTTAACTATGACTTCCTCTTTAAATTGAACTTCTCGTGTTTCGTGCGGTACCTTGCTTACTTTTCCTAGCTCTTCGCCTGTCCAATCTTTACAGATCCTATTTGCAAGAGTTGTCTTGCCACTGTTTGGTGGGCCGTAAAAACCAAGTTTGACTTTCCTTCTTGTTCTAAATAAGTTATAGAATATTCTTTTTATTAGATTTGGAATTACTTTTATCACCATTTTTTTAAAACTTGACTAATATATATAAGCTTTGCTATACTATTTTTCTAAACTTTATATCCATATCTCTCAAGATCGTATGGAGATTTTTGTGTTTCTTGTTTTGTTGGTTTTCCTAGTTGTTTGAAAGCATAATCTATCTGTTTCTTTGACCAGCCAGAATTCATCAGCTGATTCTCAATTTCTTTTCTTTGCATGCCTCTTCCAAGACCCATCATGATAAAATTAATCAAACCAGCCAAGTCAGCTTCATTTCTGAATAAGTTTTCTAACTGGCTTTTTGGTGTTTTGTGCCATATTAGAAAAAGACCTATAGCGACAGCAATAATAATAACTATTATAAGGAAAATGAGTAATTTGTTATCACCTTTTCTGTCATCTAAGAGTGTTTCACGCAACTCACTTAGTGGAGGCGCTATAAAAAAATTCATTTCAAAAAGTGATTTTTTTCCTGGAACCGCCATTTTTATTGTTTTTCTAGAGCCAAGATCAAAGGATTTGCCAAGTGCACCATCTAACGTTTCAAGAGTTTCAGAACTTTTAATTTTTTCAGGATTAATGTTTTCAGGAGCAACAAAAACAAAATAGACTTGCCCTTCGTATTCTTCTGGGTCTATAGAAATTTCTAAGATCGTTACGAATTCTTCTAAGTGGTCTTGGTATTTGAAAGCTTTGATGTTTCCTTCAACTTTCACATCAAGATTTTTTTCTTGCCATACTGCTATCTTGTTTGCAAGTTTTTCACGGTCACTAGTATTGAAGTTGCCTCCCCCAAGATCTTTAACATAACCAGGGTCTATCATTTCCGGGTTTGAGAAATAACTACCCGGTTCTAAATTTTCAGTTGTTATTATTTCTAAAGGCAGGGTTGAGTCTATTTGCTGAAGTTGGTCTCTTATTGTTTGGAAACTATTTTCATTTGCATTTGGTAGTTGTAGCTCAATAGAATTAAGAGTTGAATTTATTTGAGTTAAATTGATATAGCTGTAAGCAATACTGGAATACCAGCTTTCTAGCAAACCGATTGATTGTGTTATGTTGTTTAGTCTTGTTTTAAGTGCAAGAAGTGTGTTGTTTAGTGTTTCTTTTGTTAAATTACTTGTTATTGCAAAACTTCGAGAACCTTGCAATCCAGCAGTATCTTTGACAGTTATTGTTAAAGTATATGGAGTCACACTTGCAGCATATGTATGTGTTGCTTCTGCGGTTGTCGTTATGTCTTGAGAACCATCACCCCATTGCCAGGTGTAATTTACAATTTGTCTTCCAGCTGGTGCTGTAGCTGTGACATAGAAAGTTGTTGCTTTATCAGGAATAACAGATAGTGGTTGTAAGTTCTGAATTATTGGGACATCCTCTACCCTGAATTGAGCCGAAGCTGAAATTGTAGCAATTTGAAAATCAAAGGTATAAGTTCCTTGTGTGGACGGAGCACTGATATTAAGAAAACTAATTTGTAAAGTGGATAGGGGCATTGTAATTGTAGCATAATTTGCTGTAGCATTGTAAAAATAATTGTTTGAGGCTGAACCCAAAGTATGATTGTAGTTCAACAAAGGTTCTGACACCTGTATTGTCTGGTTTGCATTTGCAATAAATTTTAAAGGAATTACACAACCCGCTTGACAGTTTTTAGAGTATCTTGAATTGATGTAGGCTTGCAAATAATCTTTTAAGTTTCCTTGGGTAAAGGTTTCATTGCTGAATACAAATTCTTCATTCATTGACGAGAATCCGTAATATTTTAAATACAAGGGATAATCAGATGTAAAATCCCCTTGCCATTCTTGCGGATTGCCAAAAAAACCACATGGCATGTCTGTTTCAACTTTTATTGTATAAGCACCACTTATGGCTCTGACACAAACAAAAACGTCTCGAGAACTGTTTATAAAAAAATTGTTTTTATTAAAATTGATTGTGCAAAAGTTAGGACCATTTCCAGCACTTTCAACAGTGCAGTTGTATTGTTTTTGCGTAAGAGGATCATAAAGTAATAATAGCAAGTTTCCTTGATTTTCTGGGTTGTCAAGATTAACAAAAACTCCTAAGTCAGCCTTACCTGTTTTACCAATTTTAATTTTTTCGCATCTCAATGTTGAATCAAGATTCAAGTCCTGTGTGTTTATGTTTGTAAAACAACCACCAATAAAGTCAGAGCAATTATTTTCTTCTGCAAAAGCCACGTACTCCCAGTCAATACTGCCATCATCTAACAAATCAAGTTTTATTATACTGTCCTCGCAACTAAAACTTCCAGAAGCTGAGCCAGCAATTTTAAAACTAAAATCTTGAATTTCGGTGTTGCTACCAGCAGGTATCTTAAAAGCAACTAAACTTTCTTGCCCTTCTTGCATGTCTAAATTTTTCTCAGTATTTTGCCCACTTGTGGCATAACTTGTTAAGCAACTAGCAGGATTGCATGTAAAACTAACCTGTGCTTTTTTTAAAAAATCAAGAAGCGTTGTTGTTCTGTTTTCTCTTATACCTACACCACTTATTCTTGTACTAACTTTTGTATTACTTACTTGGTTTGTTATTGAAAAATTAACAAAACCTTCAATCACCTGACCAGGCCCGTAACTTATTTGAGTTAGATTAAAAAAAGGTGTCCCCTGAGCGATTGAAGCTTCTACAGGGAAAGAGCTAAGTAAGATAATACTAATTGAAAAAATTATCATAATAACAAATTTCTTATTCATTTTTTTCCCTTAAATTCTTAATTTTTATGTTATTTTTTTGTATTAAAAAGTATAACATTGCAATTAAACAAGCAGCAACTAACATATGCCATGCTTCAAAGAAAGGTAATCTTTCAAAACCTATGCCACAGGCTTGACATGTTGAGTAGTTTAGGCAATTTCCGTTAGATAATGCAGTTAGGTTTATCCATCTTCCTTTTCTTCCTGTGTTTGTTGTGCAACCTTCTGGTGGTCCGCAATCACTAATAGAAGGATAGTAATTGCAGGAATAATCACCAGGGCCACCACCTCCCCCCCCACCAATTACTGGACTCCAGGTCACGTTTAAGGTACAATTATTGCTGGCTGTGGACCAGCTACATCTTGTTGCTATTGCTTCATATTCAACTCCACTTGTATTTTCTCTTTTTCCTAGGATTGTTCTTGCATCAGGACCCGTGGCACCAACATTACAACCATAAATATCATTATCACATGCCCATTGATTGTTATAATCTCTACACATCAGGGGTCCTGGTGGTGCTGGTGTGCAGTTCTTGCAGTAATTACCAGAAGCTTGTGTAGCATTCCAGAAACAACCTCTCGTTGGAAATGTTGTTGAAGAGTTTTGACACGTGTTTCGCGATGTTCGAGATCCACAACCAAGAGCTGATTGTGTTACAATGCACTGGCCTGTAAGATAATCACAGTATGGCGGACCAGGACAACAATCATATGCTCTGCAATCTGGATTAAGAGTACATATTCTTCCATTACAATTACTTCCATTACAGTACTTTTGGTTCAGACATTGACCAGGAAAAACTTTTTGTCCTTGCTCTTGGCAATAACCAAAACTGAAGTTTACTAAGTCAATAGTTGAATTTTGTCCATCACTCGCATTTAGTTCAGCAGTAATCGCTGATCTTTCAATATAAGATTTTTCATAAAGATGTGGTGTTATATTAGTTCTATTATATAATCCTGTTACTTTTTTTGTTCTATTTGTTATATCAAAGAACCAGGTTAAATTAAAATTGTCTGGTGGGTTAGCATTTGAATCAAAACTTCGTGAGCCATTAAAAAAGACTCGCATACTTCCACTTGCTGTTACACCCTTTTTTATGATTTCATCTTCATGCGGCTCTGAAATTATTGCACATGGCACTCCTGGTTTGCAAAAATATATATTAATTGTATCATCAGCCATACTAGTTTGATTTCTAACTTCTGCCTTAATTTTATAAGAACCTGGACCTCGATTAGTTTCTTGGATATAATCGCGAAGATTAGCCGTAGTATTTGCTTGTGATTCCTCTGTTGTGTTATAAAATTTATACCAGTTAGTTTCTTCTTCTTTTTTAATGTACCAACTCCAGTTGGATATTCTTCCATGGGGACCACTTGTCAGATTAAACTGAATCTCTGGAGGATTGGAGTAAGCAAAAATACTTCCGTCTTCAGGACTTGTTATTTTTACCCATAATCTTCCGATTAGCCCGGAAAAAGTAAAGTTACCAAAGCCAGGGAATACTGTTCTTGTAAGAGAAGCCAAAAAACCAGAAGAATTTTTAACAGTGACACCATAAGCATAAACTGTTTTTCCAGCACATGGGGCTGGCAGGTTACTCAATGAAACATTTCTAGCACAGACTTTTGTGCCTGACGGGGCAGACCAATCACACTCATTCAATTCTAAATCTTCAGCAACCAATCCGAACCGGCATCTTTCTGAAGGCGATGCCTCGTTCAAATGCTCAGAAAAGTTCATTATAATTTTGTTCATACCAAGATTTAGACAAGTTGCATTTACAGTTACATTTAAAGTAATCTGATCACCATCTTGGCATTTGCCGTTGTCAGTACAGTATGGAGTTATTTTTGCATCAAAAATCTTGCATCCAGTGTTAGGGTAAACGGATAGTGTGGTTGTATTACTTACTGGTGTTACCCCTGGAAATGCTTGTTTAGGATATTTTATCGTTATTTCTGCTTCTCCAAAATTTATTCCACGAAATTTGTATCTTGGTTCTCCTGGATTGTTTGCAACAGTTGTGTTACTTGAATTGAAAAGCGTGTTACTGTAGTAGGGCTCGGAAGTTAAATTATATGTTGCGTGACTTGTTAAGTTTATTGCCCATGCTTGATATTCAACGAACTCGCCTTGCTGAATTTCCCAATTTGGCCACGGAACAATTTCAATCATGTCTGCTCCTGGAAGTTCTTGATAAAAAGAGAAATTGCCGAAAAAATCTGGGGGAGTACCAAATCTTGCATCAATTATGTTACCTGAATTATTATAGACTAGTGTCTCGTATACTAACATAGTTTTACCTTCACAACCAGCAGGGATGCTGCTGATGGTCAAATTTTTTTCACAGATAGAGTACAAGCCAACGTCTATGCATTCGGTCGATGGGGTGATCCTTGTGGATAGTGTATAGAAAGGACATGTTTCATCTGACATCGCCCATATACTTATATTATTAATATAATTATTTACAGTATTTTTGTTATTAGAAAATTTTATTTTTATAGTTATGTTTTCTCCAATGTTACAACCGTCGTATCCGCACTGGCTGTTGTTGATAGAGGTATCGAGACAAACGATGTGTAAATTCGGTGGCGGAGAAAATATTTTAGCGCTTGAGTTGTTTTGGAAAACTAGCCAATTTGAATTCCATGAGTCAACAGGGAATTTTGCTGTTATATTTGAATGTCCTGATTGCAATGAAAAACCACTGTCAAACATATTTTTTGGACGGGTTGGGTCATTCAGGTAAGGATAAGCAATCTGGCTTGAGTTAGTGCTATAATTTGTGAATGCATGAGTTGAGATATCAAGATTAAAACCACCTTCATAAACGGCGGTTGTGTAAAGATAAGCTTTGTCACAGTCCTCGTTGTCTCTAGGTATCGCGACATATTTTGGCAAAACAAAAATTCTCTTAAGCAAAGGAATGTCACCAAAAATGAAATTTCCATTTACATTTGTGGTTTCATTAATCAAATTTGTGTTGGAATATATCCAAGCACGTGTTGGTCCGACTTGCATGCCAGTACAATTTTGAGGAACATAACCTATAGTGTAATCTTTTGAACAAGAATTTCCTGAAACTGAGCATGGAACAGATAAATTCATGCTGCAGGTTTTACCATATGCCTCGCCATAAACATTTATTACAAGTGTACCATTGTCACAGCCAGATAATTCTGCTTCTAGTGTAATGTTGTCTCCGAGATTACATCCTTCTGGAGGACAATTTGGTGTTAAAGTTGCTGAGGTTAAGTTGCACAGGCATGGTTCATTTCCTGAACTAACAATTTGATTAGTTCCACTAGTATCGATACGGTCGTACTTGTTATTTATAAGACTTAAATTTGAACTAGATATTTTTAAATCTAATTTATTGTCGCAGATCCTGTTCAATTCAACAAGATTGTCTGATGTTGTGCCTCTAACACCACTTAAATACAAAGCACCTTTATTTCTAGAACCTGAACTGTTTGTTATATCATTATTTTTTATAATTATCATTGCGTTTGTTATCGAGTATGTTGGATCAATATAAATACCACGGTCTTCATTATTAAAAATTTTATTTTGTGAAATATTGAGTGAACGACTAGTTCCATGAGCATAAATTCCCTTTTCCATTGAACTTATGTTCGTGTTACTTATACTTATATGAGAAGAATCATCAATTTCTATGCCGTACTTAAAATTACTAAGATTACAATTAACAAATGTGAAATTTTGCGAGTTTTTTATGTAAATTGCTTCTGCTATATTACTTCCCGGTCCTGCAATACTGTGTCCTTGACAGTCAAAAATTCTTCCTTGACCGTTTATATTTTGTAGATTAATGCAATCTCCTACGACGTTTGTAATATCGTAGTTTAACTTTATAACTTGGTAATTGGGGTTACTTAATTTTGTTGTACAGTCTGCGCAACTTGAACAAGTATCCTCACCACCAGTTGCATTTGTTGCATTTCCGCCGCAACCAAGGCATCGACCTGTTGGGCTTTGTTCATTGCAGTTAATTCCACCATATTGTGGTACAAGGGGCATGAGATTACACCAGCTGTTAGGACTTTCTGGCAATCCTGAAGGGAAATTTGAACCTCGTCCAGGGCAGTAAATTGAACATTTATTAGTATCACTTCTTACACATCCCGAACATGTTTTACACTCACGAATATTGGTATTACTAAGGCAGAGCCCTTCACTTATTTTACTTCCGTTAAACATATTATACTCACAAGTGATATGTGTATTAGATACATTCCTGATGTCAAATACCTTGGAGCAAATTCTGTTATTTGTGATTTTGGTATTGTTAGCCTTAATACCAATATAGATCCCTGTTGATAAATTTTCAATGGTGTTGTGTGTTATGTTATTTTGTATTGTTGGACTACCTGATGCGCCTCCTACCTGTATCCCCCATGTGTTGTTTGATGCGGTATATATATTATTAAACTCAATTGTGTTGTAGGAAGAACCCCCCCATATAAAAATACCCTCTCTTACTCTTCCAATAAGACTATTTTTTACATTTATAGAGTTATAGCTGATTGAAGTATTGTTAGAATTTTCTAATCTAATACTCGTCTTCCAATCTTTTATTGTGTTTGATAAAATTTGACTATATTTAGAATTTTTTAAATAAACTCCATATTCGTGCGGGTCGTAATCATAGCCATCTATTGTGTTTTTTATTATAACTACAGTGTTTGAATCTTCTACTTCGATTCCAGCCCAGAACATACCGATATAGCAATTTGTTATGGTAACCGCATTAGCATTAATAATCCAAATTCCGCGGTCGTTTCCTGCCGCATCCCCATAAATAGAATACCCATTACAGTTTAGTGTAATACCCCTCCTTAATATTCGGATACCACTATATCTACAACCCGATAAACTTCTCTTTAAATTGTATATATTTCCACTAACATTAAAATAATCGTTAGGATCATATCTTTGCTCCATGGAGATGCTTCCATCTGCTTGAATCTTAATATTGTCAGGACAAGACTCGCTAGCATATACTTTATCCGTTAGCATAATAGCACACATCAAAATCAAAACCAAAAAAAAACTCGCTCGCCAAGATACATAAGAAGGCTCGCTCGTTTTTTTTCTTGTTTTTTCCTCTTTTGCCATCTTTATTTTAGGATTTCTCTGGTTTTAAATTTTACTGAGGTCGTAAAAATTTAAATATTCATTTCATGATATTAGTTCATGATTCGTTATGAAGAATCCCCTGAATTGAATTCTGTAATTAAAGAGATTGTCGAGTTACTCGGTTTCAAACATATACACACAGAAAGAGTTTTTTGTTTTAAAAGCCGAGGTTCTAGTTCAAGAAATGTTGTTGCAAGGTGTCATTCACTACCAGTTTTATTGCAGAAAGCTTTGAAAACAGAACCGGCTTATGTCATTGAAGTTATTTCAGAAAAATTCGATAAATTAAGCGATGAAGAAAAAATAAAAATTCTAATCCATGAACTTTTGCATATTCCAAAAAGTTTCAAAGGGGGATTTTTGCATCACAATTTTGTTAAAGAACGAGAAGTGAAAAAATTATTTCAAAAATTTAAAGATTTGAAAGCCAAAAATTTGGGATTCTCTATCAATGACAGTATCGTCGGTGATAGAAAGGTTTAAATATAAGTTAATTATTAAATTATTGTTAATGTTTATTTAAATGGCAAAGGAGGTAAAAAAATGGGAAGAGTTTTAATTAAGAATGCCGTTAAGAGAAAAAAGGGATTTTTGTATTATGTCGACGGTAAGGGAAATGTCTGTGAAGCAAAAATGGCCCGCGGTGGGAGAAAGAAAAAGAAAAAAAGATAAATTTTACTAAATTTTATTTTTTAATTTTATTTTTCTTTTTTTTAATAATTCTGGTTTTTTAAGAGGTAGTTTGTATAGAAAATTAAAAAGGATGTGTCTAGTTACCTAACTTTTATAAATCCATTTTTCTTCCTTTTAGAATGAAAGCAGTGGTGTTTTGTGCTGGCTATGGAACAAGGCTTTATCCTTTGACTTTAGAACAACCCAAAGCTTTATTGTCTATCAAAGGAAAAGCATTACTTGAATATATTCTTGAAAGAATTCCAAAAAATATAGGAATTTTTATTGTTTCAAATGAAAAGTTTTACATGAATTTTGTTTGGTGGTTAAGCAAGAACAACGAAAATAAAAAAAGAAAAATTGAGGTTTTGAGTACAGGCTCAAAAAGTGTAGAAGACCGGAAAGGAAGCGTTCATGATCTACTTTTTGTTTTAGAACAAGAAAAAATTAATGATGATATTCTTGTTGTATATGGTGATCTGTTTTTTGATTTTGATCTCGAATCTTTTGTTGATTTCTTTTTTGACAAAAAGACAAGTTGCATTGCTCTTCATGATTTAAAAAAGAAAGAGCGGGCTTACAAGTATGGTGTTGTTGAATTAGATGAACAAGCAAAAATTTTAAGCATTGAAGAAAAACCTAAAGAAGCAAGAAGTTCTTTGGTTGTTACAGGAATTTATATTATCAAGAAGGAAGATCTTAACTTGTTAAGAGAATTTTATAAAAAAGCTCAAAACGATTGGAAGGCAAATCCTGATCTTGGCGTGACTCATTTTTTTCAAGAGTTATGCAAGCATGAAGATGTTTATGGTTATGTTTTCCAGGGTTCTTGGAAAGATATTGGCTCATTAGAAGATTATGAAGAAGTAAAATGAGGGCGAGATTAAACTGGGATGAGAATTTTTTTTGAAGTTGCTTCTTCGAGTATTTTTTCTCTCAGTTCTAATAGTTTTTGTATAAAAGAATTCTCTAAATTTATTTTAAATAGTTTGGCGTTTCCTATTGTTCTTGTTTGTATTACTAATTTTTGTTTTATAAAATCTGGCCAGATTCTCTTGAAAGTGCTCCAGCTAATCCCAGCTTTTTTTGATATTTCTGTTAAGCTATAGTCAAACATTCTGCCGTTTATTAAAAAGTCTAGTATTTTTGTTCTTGGCGAGTCTCCGATGTATTGTAAAAAGATTGTTTTTTCTTTTTTCATAGAAATTATAATATCTGAATATTTTTAAATCTTTCTTTTGAGCCACTATTGGTTCATTTTGTAGGATAACTTTTAAATATATTTTTTTATTTAAAATGCTATGGAAAAAGAGCTTATAGTTAAAGTTTTATTTTTTATTATTGATAATCTTCGTAGCAGAGGGGTGTGGGGCGGAAGGCATACTGCTATCTATAATCTTACCAAAGGAATGCCATCTTGGATAACGCAAACAAATAAAGGTAGACGAGCTATCAACTATGCAATTAAAGTTGGTCTCAATAACAAATTTCTATTAATTAAAAAGTCAACCCAAGAATTACATTTTTTTCTAAACTCTGCAAAGTCTAAAGAAATTATTTATTTTTTGAAAAAGGCAGAGGATTTTGTTAAAACTAATGACAACAAGATTTTTAGAGAAATCTGTCTTGTTCTTAGAATTTAAAATAGAAAAAAAAATTAAGCTATTATATATTACTACGGTTCTCTGCAAGCGCATACACAATCTCCGGTGTAAAAACAGGCATAATACAACCTACTACATGGATGATTTGGGACTGCGTTATATTGGCACCACCATCCACAATGACCCATACACAGGTTATAACATTCAAGTATATCTCCATAGCTAAAAGTTGTGCCTGCGAAATCACATGGACCACTGGGATTACCACCGCCACCTCCACCGCCGCCATTGGTTCCATACAAACCGCCCCACTGGTCATGTTGCCAAGGTTCCATGCCAGCGTTACAGAAATCAATGTATGTTTTTGGTATTACAAATAATAGCCTTGAAACATTACCTGTTGCAATGTAAGTATGTATCTTCAATGCTTCTCCGAAAAATCCAATATCATCTACTGACATCTCTTCATCATGATGATTGTATATACTTCCGTTTATATAGCAATCAAATGATAATCTTGCTACAATTTTACCTCTATTCCTATCAAATCTATTCCCATAGTATGTAACAACAACTTGTTTATAACCTTCTGTGTATTGTGCTTTTGAACAAACTATGTCTCTAGTTCTGAAATCTTTATAAGCTACAAGGAGCATTGGATCATGCAAATCTTGAAGCTGGATTGTTTCATATCTTGTACAATTGTATGTTATGTTGCTTACCATATCAAATTCTGCTTTACTTTTTTCATAATTTGCAATACATTCCTCGACTGTTATGCCTTGTTCTTGACTAATTTTTTCACATATTTCATTTATATCTGTTGTTCCGGTTTCTTCAGTTTCAGAAGTTTTTTCTCCACCCAAGAAACTGAACAAAGCTTTCCCAGAAATTGATTCAACTTTTGTTTGAGTATCTTTAATTAAGTTACTTGTTGTGATTGTGAATGCAAGTAAAAAACCTAGGGCAACTGCAATAACAACAAACATCCAGAAGGTTGCTTTAAAACTCTTATCTTTTTCAGAAATTGATGGCATCGGTGTAGATATCTTAATCTCTTTTTTCATTCTACCTCTTTTAACATCCTTTCAATCTTTTTTGAATTTATTATTATTTATATCTAATGAAAATATGATTTTTATATTTTGTGGTTTTTCCATTCTAAAAGATCACCTTCTTGAACTTCTGGTTTTTCACAGAATTCAAGAAGATAACTACCCTTTTGTTTTAGTTTAAATATTTGAAAAGGTTTTAGGTATCTTGTTGAGATAACTTTTTTGTTTTTGTCAAGAAAAACAAGCCAGAGAGGAAAGAAAACAAAAAAACTATGTATGATCTGAGAAGTTGATTTGTTAAAACAAAAGATAAAAGCCGCATTTGTCTTTTTGTGGAACATAAGTCCTAGGGCTTTTTTAATGGACGTGTCACAAATTTTGATTTCTTTTGTAATTATTTTTTTTTGTTGTTTTGTTAACCAGCATATTTTATTTTATTCCCTAATGTATATAAATTCTTTTATACTCCTTCTTCCTTTATCAAAAATGGCAATTCCAATATTACCGCAGTTACCTTTATGGACAGTTTATCCAATTTTAGCAATCGGATTTTTTATAGCTTTTTTTTATGTCCTTGTACTTATTATTGGTAAGGAAGAAGAACCACTTGCAAGAAAGTTTTTTCCAGAAGTGGCCTTTGTGATCCCTGCCAAGAACGTTGAAAGATACATTGAACGCTGTGTGAAATCTGTACTAAACCAGGATTACAAAAATAGAATTTATATTGTAGTTGTGAATGATGCAAGCATTGACAACACTTCTGATGTTGTAAAAAGATTAATTAAAAGGCATAGTTCTTCAAAAAGAAAGATTATTCTATTGGATAGAAAAAAAAGTGTCGGAAGGAAAGCACCTGTCCTCAATGAAGGAATAAAATATGTTCTCAAGAATCTCGATGTTGAAATTATTGCACCACTTGATGCAGATACTTTTATTGCAAAAGACATACTGAAAAAGGCTATGGGTTTTTTTGAACAGGATGCGAATGTCGTAGCAATAACGTGTCCTTTGTTACCTTATAAACCTCGTAAGTTCCTTGAAAAAATGCAGCATGTTGAGTATGTCATGGCGATGTTTTTCAGAAAATTATTAAGCAGAATCAATGCATTATGTTTTACACCTGCTTTTTCAATTTTTAGAACAAGTTTTTTTAAAGAGGCTGGTCTATATAGTGAAAAAACATGGACAGAGGATTTTGAAATTGCGTTACGTGTTAGATCAAGGTTTTACAAAATAGTACAGATAGATAGTCAGGTTCGGTTTATAGCACCAGAAAGTTTGGGTAAACTTTACAAAGAAAGGGTTAGATGGGCTCACGGAACCTTCCAGGCTTTGTTTAAAGATTATAGTTATATGATCTCACCAAAATATGGCATGGTAGGAACATTTTTCCTACCAGTTACTGTTGCACTAGGAATTGCCCTTATAATTGCAGCACTTGTCATGCTTATTTATGGTGCTATTGCAGGAATAACAACGATACTACACCAGCTTAGTATTGGGTGGAAACCCGTCCTTGAATTTAAAATCAATTTTTTTGATATTTCTGTGCTGCTTTCAGATCCAAGGTTTATTTTAGGACTAGCAGGCGTTCTAATTTCAGTTATTTTTTTAGGTTTTGCTCAGAAGTATTCTGGGAAAAAAATAAACCTATTGCATTATTTTGTCTTTTTCATTCCATATACTTGGTTTTTAGCTTACACACAGCTTGAGGGTTTGATAAGATATATTTTTAAACTGAAAATGAGTTGGGGAGAAATGCATAAATGAGAATGAAAAAGATAAAGGAAAAAGAAATAGAAATAAGAAAAGAAACAAAAAGATCAAATAAATTTTTAATTGCCTCTTCAATCGCAACTATGATTATTTTTATTCTTGGCTTGCTGTTAGGAAATTATCTTGCCACTTCAAGAATTGAAAGATTTCAAGAGACTGAAGAAATGTTTCTCATACAGCTACTAGCTTTAGAATCTCGAGACTATTTTATTGAAAATTTTTGCAGTTCAAACTGGCAGGATATATTGGATAAAAAAATTTCTTTAGGACAGATGCTTACTGTTCTAGAAAAAAGACTTGGAAAGGACAGCCCTAAACTTAAAAACAAGAAGGAGATTTATGAGCTTATAGAAATTAAAATTCTTGAACTTCTTGAAAAAACAAAAAAAGAATGTCATGAAGATTTTAACATAATTTTATTTTTTTATACTAACAAGAAAAATGACCCTCTAGGAAGCGTGGCTGGTAGCGAAGACCAAGGACTTATCCTTGATCAAGTCAGCCAGTATCACAATGAAAAGAAAACCGGAAGGAAAGTTTACATTTTGGTATTTGATATAAATTCCATAAATTCTGCGTCAATTGCTTTGAGACAGAAATATAATATAACAAAAGCTCCTTCCCTTGTTATCAATGGAAAAACTTTTGGTTATCTAACAAAGGATGAAATTGAGGAACTTCTTTAATTTTGAAAATGCACAAAAATTTAAAGATGAATAGAAAGGTTTTAATTTTACTTCTAATTTTATTTGTTATTTCTACTGCTTTTTTTATATTTCAGCATTCTCGTGATCTGGGATGGGATTTTTCTGTTTATGTTTTAAATGCGAAATATCTCTTTTCAGGAGGATTTTATTTTGAATGGTTAAGAGCCCCACTTGTCCCGTTAATTATAGGAATTTTATCTTTCGTTGCTTTTGGCAGTTACTTGGTAGCAGAGTATCTCTACATTGCTCTTGTTTCCTTTTTATTTTTTTTCGCTTCTGTGACGCTTGCTAAAAAATTGAGAATCAATCTTTTAATTTTTTATGGTTTATTGCTTTCACCTTTTTTGCTTCTTGTTGGCTTGACTGCTGGAACAGAACTTTTATATTTGACTTTTTTAATGTTTGCCATCAATTTTACTCTTTCGGACAAGAAGAATAGTGCTATTTTTTTAGGAATTTTTGTTGGGCTTGCTTTTCTAACACATTACACCTCTCTTGTTTTTATGTTTTTGTTTTTTGTCAGGAGGCCTTGGTTGAAAAGAACTTTCACTTCTTTAGTTTCTTTTATAATTATAATATCCCCTTGGTTTCTTTATAACTTTTTAGCTACGGGTAGTTTGCTAACAAGTATAGCAGATAGTTATGCTCAAAACATTTATTTCCGTGATTATCTTTTTATGCCTTTCAGTCTGAGTCATTTCTTACAGGCATTCAGCTACTACTATCTTGCTTTTTTCATTCCAGGAATTTTTATTTGTTTTAAAAATTTAAAAAATAAAAAAATTGATTATTTTCCTTTACTACTAATGTCTATTTTTTTTCTTTTGGTTTTATATTTTTATTCACGAATTCCGTTGAAAAACCCGCGTTACTTATTCTTATTGACATTACCAATTACTTTTTTTTCCACATCTTTTTTCGAGAAATTAGAAAAAAAATTAAATAGAAGGGCAATCATTATTATTCTAGTTACAATCATTCTAGCCAATTTTCTATTTTCTATTTTCGTACTTTTTTCATATATTTCTCCTTTTTCAAATAGACTTGAGTACAAGAATGTTCTTATGAACATCGAAAAAGACTGCATGTATTCTTCTGATAAATGGGTATACTTAAATTATTTTGGCATTGTCGCAGAACCGATGCCTTGGAATAAAGAAGAGCTTTTACAAGCGTTAGGAAAAGGTAAAAGATTTGTTATTTTTGGATCAGCAGAACCAGAATATCTAAATGACAGACCTTTTTTAGAGACCCTCCCAACCATAAAAAAACTTCTGATTACTCAATTGTTAGTAATGAAAGTTTGTGCATTAAACCTTACAAAATAAATAAAACATATCTTGATACACTTCGTGGAAAAAAAATAACTAAACTGAATAATTGTCAGATCATCATGCCATCTTTTTTAAAATCTTTTTGCAAAAATAAAATTGAAAATGGATAGAATAAATATTTCAGTTGTAGTCCCTTGTTATAATGAAGAAGAATGTATTAAGAATAACCTAATCCAAATAAATGATTTTTTGAAGACAAACCCAAAAATAAAGAAATATGAAATAATATGTGTCGATGATGGAAGTTCAGATTCTACGAGGGAAATAATAAATAAATTGAAATTAAAAATAAAAAGTATAAAAATAACTAGGAAAAGAAAAAATAAAGGTAAGGGATTTTCTGTGAAACAAGGAATTTTGCTTGCAAAATTTCCTTATATTTTGTTTACAGATGCTGATCTTGCAACACCACTATCCGAATTGAACAAATTTTTCAGATATCTTAATTATGATATTGTTATAGGCTCAAGGAATTTAGAAAAGTCTAGGGTAGAAAGATCAGCAATACGAAAACTTGCTGGGAAGATCTATGCTAAAATTGTACGGCTTATTCTTGGTTTAAATTGTAAAGACACGCAGTGCGGTTTTAAACTTTTTAAGATTGATGTTGCCAAAGAGCTTGTAATAAAGCAAAAAATTAATGGCTTTGCTTTTGATGCAGAATTGCTTTTTTTGGCAAAAAAGAAAAATTACAAAATTATCGAAATTCCTGTAAAATGGAAAGAGGCCCAAAAAACAAGCATAAGTTTGTTAAAACATAGTTTTCTTATGCTAAGAGATATCACGAGAATAAGGCTCAATTACCTATAATATTTACGTTGTGATTAAAATTACACCACCAATTATTAATCCGATACCCATCCACTTGAGTGCTGGAAAAGGTTCTTTTAGAATAAGTGAGGCAAAAATTGTTACCCACACATAACTTGTGGCAATGATTGGATAAAGGATCGAAAGATTGCCGTGCCTTAAGGCCCAAACAAAAAGAACTGTGGCTACTGCATAAAAGAGTATTCCTAGAAGAAAATAAAAATTTTTTAACCAGCTCAACGGATTGAATGAAAATTCGGGAGAAGCGAGTTTAAAAAATAATTGACCACTTGCGCCAAGTAGTGAACAAAAAAGTACAAGCAAAATAACAAAAGTTGTGGTTCCCATTCTTTTATCAATTTTGAAAAGCTTAAATACTTTTTGTTATGTTTGTTATAACAAATTTTAAATAACTGATTTAACTCATTGAGAGAAAGGAGTAAGATGCCCTATATAAAAAAAGTTTTTATGCATGGTTTTAAATCATTTGCAAAACCTACTGAAGTGGTTTTTGATAGAGGCATGAATATAATTGTTGGTCCGAATGGTTCAGGAAAAAGCAACGTTGTTGACGCTATTTGTTTTGTTTTAGGTAGACTAAGTGCGAAAAGTATGCGTGCTTCAAGGCACTCAAATTTGATTTATAACGGTGGCAAGACAAACAAACCAGCAAATTCTGCACGAGTCAGTTTGGTTTTTGACAATTCTGACAAGACTTTTTCTTTAGCTGACGAGGAAATTGAAATTTCTAGATTGGTAAGAAGAGATGGAACAAGCATCTATAAAATAAACGGTGAAGTTAAAACAAGGCAGGAGATTCTTGATCTTCTTGCTCAAGCTGGAATCGATCCAGAAGGTTTTAATATAATTTTACAAGCACAGATTGATACGATAATCAAAATGCGTCCAGAAGAAAAAAGACAGATTATCGAAGAAATTGCTGGAATTTCTGTTTATGAAGATAGAAAATTAAAATCTTTGAACGAACTTGAAAAAACTGAAGGGAAATTAAAAGAGATAAATACTGTTTTAAGAGAGAGATCTGCGTATATGAACAATCTGGAAAAAGAGAGAAAACAAGCTTTAAGGCATGAATATTTAAAGAAACAAATAAAGAATTGCAAGGCTTCCGTTTTAAACAAGAAGATAGAAATCAAAGAAAAAGAAATTAAAAAGATAGGGTCAAGCATAGATAATAAGCAGAAAGATATAGAAAAAATAACAAAATTAGTAGACATTTCTAAAAAATCTATAGAATCCAATTTAAGAAGAATACAAGAAATTGAAAAAAGAATAGAAAAAGAGACGGGGATAGCCCAAGAAAAATTGAGAACAGATTTGTTGGCTTTAAAGACAGAAGTTGCGACTCTTGACGTCAAAAAAGAAAATTTAAGGGACCAGATTGAGAGTACATTGAGAAAGGAAGAAAGCAACATAGAAGAAAAGAAAAGGTTGGAACAAGCGATAACGGATCTTAAAGAAAAAGAAAAAATCAAAATAAGCAAAAACGAAAAAGAGAATTTTGATTTTATAAACAAAGAAATTGAAAAAATCAAAAAAGATTTACAAGAACTAGAATTGAAAAAGAAAATTTATGAAATTAAAAAAACAGAAATAGAAAAAAAACAGGCACTTTTTGAAGAGAAAGAAAAACAAAAAGAATACCTTACTAGGGAGATTACAGAATTGGAAAAAGAAATTTCTAGTTTAGATGTGGGTTCTATTGACGAACTTGAAATAAAAACCCAAAAAAAACATCACGAGACTTTATTGGGTGAAATCAAAAAAACTAAAGAAGAGATTGAAAAAGAAATAATCCAACTTTTGACAAAGAAGGAGATACATAAGAAGGATGTTGATGAAATTTTTTCTTTAGAGCAATGTCCTAGGTGCAAACAAAAAATAACTAAAGAATATAAAGAAAAACTCGCGAAAGATGTTTGGAGCTCTATAGAAATTATTGAAAAAGAACTTGATGAAAAACGAAAGAGTAAAGAAGAGATTGAAAAAGAAATAGAAAAAATAGCGGTGGTATTAAGTAATTTTATAGAAAAGGAAAAAGAGCTAGAAGAGTTTTATCAAAGAAAAAAAATATTTATATCAAAACAAAAACAAATTGAACAAAATAGAAGTAAACTTTCGCAAATTGAACTAGAGTCTAACTCTCTTACTGAAGATATAAACAAAATTAAAAAAGAGTTACCAGATTATGATAGAATTTCTAAGAAACATGATGATCTTTCAAACCGGATGGAAAAATTGAAAGAAGATTTGTTAAAAATAAAACTTAAGAAACCAATACAACTTTATATAGAGAGAGACTTTGAAACAGAATTGACTTTAAATTACCGAGAAATAGAACAATGTGAGAGGAATATAAAACAAGCACAACACGATCGATTAGAATTAGAAGCAAAACTGCATAGTATCATTAAAGAAGTTGGGTTAAAAGAAAATCAACTTAAAGAAAAAGAAAAAGAGCAAGAATTGCTTGAAAAAAAATTTAAAAAACTTGTTTCAGAAAAACAGAAGCTTCAAGAGGAGAATCACAAACTTGATCTTAAAATCAGTGAGTATCAAATGCAGAAAAATCTTATGGACCAAGAAATAAATGAATATAAAATAAATAAAGCAAGGATAGACGCCGAACTTTCTACTTTAAAAGAAGAGTTAAAGGAATTTGAAGGAAGTGAATTTATAAAAGCGAGCATAGAAGAATTGGAAAAAAAGCTAGAAAAATATGAGAAAGAACTTTTGGAACTTGGAACAGTCAATTTGAGAGCATTAGAAGCATATGAAAAATTGAAAAAAGAATATGAACAAATAGAAATAAAAGTTAAAAAACTTGATGAAGAAAAGCAAGAGATATTGAAAGTAATTGCAGAAATAGACAAAAAAAAGAAGCAGGCATTTATGCAAACTTTTAATTCTGTTAATAAATATTTCGGTGAAAACTTTGCTATGTTGAGTAATAAGGGCCTTGCTTTTCTTGAACTTGAGAATAAAGAAGACCCTTTTGCCGGAGGCGTCAATATAGTAATAAAACTGGTAAAAGGGAAGTACATGGATTCTAATGCTTTATCTGGTGGAGAGAAAGTTATAGTTGCCTTGTCTTTAATTTTTGCAATACAGAAATATAAACCATATCATTTTTATATTTTCGATGAAATAGATGCTGCTTTGGATAAAAGGAATAGCGAAAAATTGTCTAATCTTATAAGCAAGGACACCAAATCACAGTACATAATAATAACTCACAACGATGTAATGATAAATAATGCAACTACCTTATATGGTGCGTCAATGCAAGAAGGAGTTACAAAGGTTGTTGGATTAAAAATTTAATTATTTTTTCTTCTCTTCAGGAACTTCTTCTTCGAAGAACTTAACTATTTTTTTACCAAGTCCGGACATCAAAACTATAATTATAATCACAATTATTATTGCTCCAATTATATAATTTTGATATGTTTTAAAGAAATTTGTTTTAGTTTCTTGTTTTTCGGTTGCCGCTCCCGTCACCTCTACCGTTTCATTACCTTTTTGAACTTCCTTTTCAACTTTCTCTTGTTGTTCGCTTTCTGCTTTTGTTACAGTTATCCTTATTTTATTACTTTCTACTATGTTTTCCCCATCACTAGCATAAAAAGTGATATCGCGCTCGCCGTCAATTTCCTCTTTTGCACGTAGGGTTACTATATCATTATATATCGAAACATCTATTTTGAGTGGTTTTATTGTTGTAAAGAACAATCTTTCGTGTTCTGGGTCTTCAAAATATTCTGAAAGGTTTATCTTATAATCTTCTCCGACTATCAACTTAATTTCAGGTATGTTCTTTTTTAGTTTTGGTGGTTGGTTTGTTACGTTGACTGTGATTTTTTCTTCTTTGATCGCTTTTGCTTTGAACAAATTTTTAAAGAATTCTATTATTTTATTAAAAATGTTAATTTTTGGTTTTTCTTCAACAACCCCCCCAGTTATTTGCGTTACATTGGTTATGTTCGTTGTGATATTTGTTATATTTCGTGTTGGCGTTTCTGCAATTTCTTTTTCTTTTAACACGTTAATCTTCAAAGTTTTTGATGAAATAATTGTAGTGTCTTTTAATCTTGCTGTTACACTTAAGGTATAACTTCCTATTGCCACATCTAAAGAAGGTGCAAGATAAACATACAAGGGTTGCGCCTTTCCTGCTTCAATTTTGAGTGTTGCTGGGTTTATCTGCGAGAAACTTGCAGCAGTTCCGGAAAGTTCAATTACATATTCTGCATCTAAAGTGCCTTTATTTTCAAGAGTAATGGCTGCTAATCCTGTGGAATCTCTACTAATATCTATTTCGTCTTTATCGCTAGAGATGAGTGGCTTGTAACAATCTTCCATACTTATTGTAGTGGCACTCAACTTGTCTTCAGCTGAAATCCCGCTAGTAGGATCTTTTATTCTTATTATTATAGAATAATCTGCAGCTTTCACGTCTTTACTAGGATTTAGTACTAACGATAATACTTTTTCTTTCCCAGCTTCTAGAGTGATAGTTTTTTCTTCTACACTTGCCCATCCGGGTGCATCGAGATCTATATTAAAAGTTGCATTAAACTTACCAGTATTTTTTATTGTAATTGCATATGTGTTATTCAACCCATTACATATTTTATCTTGATCTTTTTCTATATCCAGCGTGACACCATAACAAGAGTTGACCTTTAAAATACTTTCAGCAGTTCTAATAACCTTTCCTTTTTCTGATAAGGCCTCTATTGTAACACTAGTTTCTCCAACCGTCTTAAATGGTGGTTGAGCAACGAGATTTAGGATATTTTCTTTTCCACTGTTAACTTCTATATTTCTTCTATCCAAAAAAACCCAAGAAGGTGCTTTCAAGTTTATTGCATAGATGTTATCTGCTGTACCAAGATTCTTGATTGTAACTGGCAGGATAATTTTTTCATTTTCGCATAATTCAGTGTAACTTTTCATACCTATTATATAATCATAGCAAGGAACAATTTCTATATTCAGAGTTGTTTGAGCTTCAGCAAATCTAGAGTCCGAAGTTACTTTGAATGTGGTTTGGTAATTACCTTTAACATCACAAGGTACTTTCATTTGTGCTGAAATTGGTATTGAGGAATTTTTTTGTAACGCGAAGCTTGAACCAGATAAGGTTATCCATTGAGCTGCTGGCCCTTCTACGTTTACTTTATAGTTTTCCAGGTAACTTCCTTTATTGTTCAGTAATAGTTCGAAGGTTTTGGATTCACATGCGCATATTTTGTCCTGGGAAGGACGAATCTCAAGAGTTGTTTTGTGGCAATTTTCTACTATTATTTCATGGAATATTCTTTTTGAACCGCTTGTTCCTGAAATCGAAACTTCCAAATTGTATGTTCCGGGATTTATTCTTGTAGATGGAGTTATGTATACAAAAATGCTTTTTGTTTGTCCTGTGCTTATATAAAGTCCAGGAGGGACCGCCGTTGAGAAACTAGAGGCTGAACCAGAAAGAGTTATTGTAAAAGAATCAGAAACGCTTGAGGTTATTTGTTCTTCTATTAGTATTGTTGTTGATGGGCATACTGTGTTAGTTTGAAGTTTAGTCTCTACGGTTAGTTCTGCACTGGCTGTTGCTGAAATAGTTATAATTGCAAGTACAAAAAATGCTAAAAACAAAAAATTTAGTTTCTTTTTCATCTAAAAAAAAGAGTTTGAAAGATATAAAAATATTGTTGCAAAATAATATAAATGTTGTAGAATATTGTTTTTGTTATTACTTTAAAAGAAAAAATTTGAATTAAAAAAATAAAAAATAAAAAGAAAAATAAAATCAAAAGTTCCTTAGCCTTTTTAGTTTTTAGTAGTAGCTTTCTTCAGGTTTTTCTTCTACACTTTTTCTTGTCAAAAGAACTATTAAAAGTATAACTATTATTGCTGCAAGTATGATGCCTACAATCAATAGAGCGTCCTTCAAGCCGAGTTGTACTTTCCCTTGTGCTTCAGTCACATTTGCTATAAAGTTGAATCTTTGTTCGTTATTGTCATAACTAACTTGTGCTGAAAACAAATGTTCTGCAACTATTGCATCTTTTTCTACGTGCAAAGTTATACTTACAAGTTTGCTTTCCCCCGGAGCTAAACTGAATGATGCAGGCATTATCTCTGAAGTTGCCCATCCTTCAGTTCCAAAGACAGCTACTGCAAATCTTTTGGTTGTGTCGGCATTGTTTGTAACTAGAATGCTGTATGTTGCGCTTTCACCCGCGATTATATTGTTTCTTGTAGTTTGTGGTGTTACCTCTACTTTTCCAACAACTGTACCACTTTCAACAGTAAATCCGACATTTTCTTTTGAACTTGTTTCTTCGTTATAAGCTTCAACTGTAAGAGTGTATACCCCTGCTTGGGTTTCTTTTGGCACAATTAAGGATATTGTAACTGCTTTTGTATCATCCTCGTCGCAATCATCATTGCAACTGTCATAAGCTGCCAGATCGCCTAGGTAAACTGTTTTTGAAATTCCAAGTTCTTTGATTGTTGCTTTTACATATACATCCTCTAGTTCATGGTTTCCTGTGTTTTTGACAACAACACTTGCTTCAAGGGCATTGCCAGCCTTCACATTACTATCTTCTAGGTTTATACTTACTATATCTAATAAATTTGCTACGCGCTGGACGTCTAAATCAATTTCTGCTTCATTAACACCAGTCAATCTATTTTCCCCTTCAATTTCTACATGTAAAGTGTACTCTTTTTTACCGTCTGTTTTCCAGTTTTCGGGTATGCTTAGGTAAATCCATTTTGTGTATTGGTTTTCTGCATAAACATCAAAAGCTCTTGTTTCATCTTCAATTGTTCTTCCAGAACCTCGAAGCCACGCGTGCACAATAACATTGTTCAAGTTATTTCCTGCAAAGAAAACCGCTTTTATAGTAACTTGTTCTCCACGTTCGATTGCTGGAACTGCAAGTTGTTGTGTGGTACATGTCCATGTATTCTCTACTATTCCTGGTGCTGGGTTTTCCGTACAATTTCCTTTCCAAACTGGTTCGCCGTTAACGTAAACTAAGAAATATTTTATATCTGGTGTTCCAGTAACTTGCCATCCTGTTGCATACACGGTCACTGATAGCATTGCAATAATAGCGAATGCTAAAACTAAAAACAAATTTTTGTTCATTTTCTTTTTAATTTAAATTTAAATTGTTATTATTTTTAAGTTAAGTCAGTTTAAAAGCTTTTCTGTCCAACGATAAAAGTAGTTACTAATAGTGGGTAACTTTTATTCTTCGTCAAGAAAGTAACTTGGAGCGAGTGACACTGAAATTATTTTAATGAATTCCAAATTTTTAACCCTAGCAAAGAGTCTTCCACAGGTGTTGGGCTTTCATTGATTATGTTTGCACTTATTTTATTTTTTTTGAAGGCTGAGAGAAGATCGCGCCAAGCTTTTTCACTGGTTGTTACATGTCTTTTTTCACCTTTATTTGTGAATTCAATCCCGGAGAAGTGGCAGTGCAGATTATCAATATTGGCTTTTTTTATTTTTTCAAAAATTTCATTATAATTAATTTTTTGTTTTCTTGCCAACATATGTGCAAAATCAACACAAAAAAAACATTTTGTTTCCTTAACTAGTTGTAATAATTCTTCCAATGAACCAAACTGGCTTGCCTTGCCGGTTGTTTCAGGTGCAAGTACCACATGCCACTCATTTTTTTTTATTATTCTCTCCATTTCAAGAATTCTTTTTTTAACTATTTGAAAAACTTTTTCAGGATTTATGTCTTCGTAATAAGCTGCATGAAACACAACATATTTCGCTTGCAAATAATGTGCGCGTTCACAACAATCGAGAATTCTTTGCATACTTGCTTGCACTTTTTTAAAATCACGAGAATTTAAGTTGATGTAGTAAGGGGCATGGATTGTTAATTCTACTTGAAATTTTTTTGCAATCTCGCCAATTTTTTTAGCTTGAGAATTATCAAGCCAAACTTTATAAGTGAAAGGAATTTCAGCACATTTTATTCCAACTTTGTTATATCTTTCTAAAAATTCTTGGGCTTCTTTAAAACCACCTATACCAGCTGGGCCAAATTTAATAATCATTTTTTCTTTTTGAACTGGTCATGATAAAATTTTTTTATTTCGTCAAGTGAATGAATGTCAAAAATACCATGCTCTTCTCTTAATCTTAAGATACGGGGAAATCTTAAGGCAAACCCGCTAGCATAGGTTGGACTTTTCTGAATTTCTTGATAAGCTACCTCCACGACAATTTTTGGTTTGACTTTTACTTCACGACCTTTTTGTTCTATAACTAACGGTTTTAACAATTTTGTCAGTTCTTCAAAACTTAAACCTTGTTCAGCTTTTTCTTTTACACCAGTGCCGACTTTACCAATTTCAAGAAATTTATCTTCATGTCGGCATGCAAGAATAAATGATGAGAGCCAACCAGCGCGTTTTCCTGTACCCCATTCTGCACCTATGATCACAAGATCTAATGGCTCTTGAACTGGCTTGAATTTGACCCAGGTGTCAACTCTTGCCCCTGGCTGATAGAAAGATTTCAAGTTTTTCATGATTATCCCTTCCATTCCTTGTTTTAGTGCAAGCTTGTAAAAATTTTCAGCTTCTTCTTCGCTACTTGTGATTATCCCTTCAACTAGTTTTAACTTCCATTTTATTGGTTTAATAATTTTTTCAATAAGTTTTCTTCTTTTTTCAAGAGGTTCTTTAATTAGATTTTTGTTGTTATAAAAAATACAGTCAAAAACATTTACTTCTACAGGAAGCTCACGTTTTAATTTTTCAATATCATATTTTCTTTTGATGCGTTGACTTATCTCCTGAAATGGCCTATATTTATGAGTTTTGGGATCATAACCTACTGCTTCTGCATCGAGAATAAAACTCTTACCAAAAACTTGTTTTTTGACAGCTTCGACTACCTCTGGAAATTGTTTTGTGACGTTATCTAATCTTCTTGTATAAATGATTATTTTGCCTTCTTTTGTTTTATGTATCAACATTCTGAAACCGTCATATTTAAGTTCGCAACTTGCCGGTTTTCCTACTCGCTCAAATGCTTCTGCTATACTATCTACTTTAAGACATAACTCAACTTTGACAGGCCTACCTGGTTCAAGATTTATATTCTTCAAGGCCGTGGTGCCTTGCCTTGCAGCTTCAAGAACTATACCGAAATCATTTGCGAGATCATAGGCTTCTTGTATAATTGAAATATATTTATTATATTTTTCACGTTGTTCTCCATTTAACTCAAGCTCATTCATCTCTTTTTCATATTTTATACCTATTTCGTGACCAAAGCATGCCCAGACAATTGCGTCTCTTATAGTACCTTCTGCAACACCAATGCGAAGCTCTTCTAAAATTGTTCTTATAATATAACGCGCTTCTACAGGTTCTGCAATTGTCAAAAGTTCGGCAACAAGTGAAAGTTTTCTTTCAATTGTTCCAGGGCCCTCAAGCTGTGACGCTTTTCTTAAGTTATCGATAACTTTTTCAGTTGTTAATTTTCCGGTAAAAAGAGTTTTTTGCTTCTTTTTCTTAATCATCTCTTCAGTAACTTTTCCCAGATCACCTACAGAACGCCATTTTCTAAGAATCTCTTGTTCTGAAATCCCGGTTGCCTTGCTTATTGCCTTTATTGCGAGCTGCGAAGAAATTCCGACTTGTTCTTCTTGCCAATCTGCGAATACTTTGCCTTTTACGAGATAGGCTAGATCCTTCGATTCATTTTTTGGAATTTTTTTGAAAAATTCTGCCAGTATATATGTTTTTTCCAACCTTTTAGTTGTACTTTCTAGAGCTTCATACACCTTTACAAGTTCCTTGTAGAGCATATAATTATATGTTTTTCTAACTTTTAAGATTTTGCTTTTTTAAATTTTTTTCGTAATCTTTTTATATTATTTGATACTATTTACCTTTATGAAAAAATCAAAATCAAAAGAGGCAGAGAGAAAACAACTAGCGTTAGAAAAAGAGGTATTCAAACAGAATCTTAAAGAAGCTATTGAAGAAGCAAAAAAACCAAAACCAGGTGGAGCATCTTATGGGATTGCTGGTGTAGTTATAGGAGTAATTGGTTTGTTCTTACCCTGGATTTTTTCTATATTGGTTGGTTTTGTAGCTATAATCCTTGGACTTTATTCTATTCATTCTGGCAAAAAAACCCTTGGAATTATTTGCATTATCTTGGGAATGATTGACGCGATTTTTTTATTTTTTGGTATTTTGAGATTTCAACCATAGCAACATTTTTATATTCAAAACTCCTGAAAAGAGCATGTTAGACAAGATAATCCGTGCTAGAAGAAGCATTCGTAGATATTCTGACAAGAAAGTCTCTTTCAAAGATGTTACTGAAATTCTTGATGTTGCAAGATTTGCCCCAATGGCAGGAAACATTTTTACACTCAAGTTGATAGTAGTTTCTGCAAGACAAAAGATTAAAGATCTTGCTCAAGCTGCACAGCAGCCTTTTTTGAATGATTCCAGTTTTATAATTGTAGTTTGTTCTGAAACTTCTAAAGTTGTGAGAAGTTACGCAAGTCGCGGTGTTAAGTATGCACACCAGCAAGCAGGAGCTGCGATCCAGAACATGCTTTTAAAAATAACTTCATTAGGATTAGCGTCTTGTTGGATTGGTTGGTTTGACGACACTGCGGTAAAGAGAACTTTAAAAGTACCTCAAGAAGTGGATATTGAAGCTTTAATTCCTATAGCATATGCAGACGGAAAGCCTGGAAAAGTTTTTAAACCAGATCTTAAGAGCATTATTTTTTTTGAGGAGTGGGGTAAGAAAGAAAAAGGTAAATAGTTAATTTAGTTTTTTATTGATGTAACCTGCTTGTTGGCAAAAAGGATAATTCTTGTTTGTACTTACACTGATACAAAAATTTTTAGATTCAATCGCGATCTGTCTAATTGAACATAGAAAAATATTTATACTTCAATCATTAAAAAAAGAACATGCCAGAGGATATTTTTGAAGAACTTGATATTCCTAGAAAAGAGAAAAAAGAGCAAGAAAATTCATTAGAAATTTGTACAAGGATTCTGAAGGATGTCCAACAATACAAGACTGAAGAGAGAAAATTAGAGTATCTTGAAAAAATGCTTGTAAAAAATCCTGATCAGGCAACAAGGAGAGCTATTTTTGTTTTAATGGCTTCTTTACAGGCACAAAGAAAATGGTTCAATACTGCGGCACGTTCTTATAGCAATGCTGCTGATCTTGCTAGTACATTTAGAGAAAAAATTGATCTTCTCTTAAGGTCAATGTTGCTTTTTGTGAAAGCACAGGACTATCTTGAAGCAGAAGCCGTTATGCGTAAAGCACTTGTTTTAGCATCTGAAAAAGAAAAACCAGAAGTTCATAAGACTTTGCTAAATGCTTACTTGCAGCAAGCACAAGAATTCGAGTCATCAAGAGCTTTGACGAAAACAATTTCAGTACTTACAAGAGCTTTGACACTTAAAATAGATAAGGAACTTGAGAAAGAAATAAAATTGAAACTAGCAAATTTGTATGATAGAATTGGCAAGCCGATTGAAGCCAATAAAATTAGAAGTGAAATACGTTAAGCTTTTTTCTGCAAATACAACTCAATTTTCCCATAATTTAATTTTAGTTTCTTCGTGGTGGACTAAAAAAGTGAAAACGAAATAACCGCACAGTTTCGTTGCTCAATTTTTCTTAGAAAATAAAAAAAAGAAAAAGGCTAGTCTCTCTTGAGACTAGCCAAAGAGAACTCAAAAGGCTAAGGGGAAAAATCATGAATTCATAGTTTTATTTTAGCGGTAAAAGTCTACCCCTATTTCTGACATTGTTGCAGTAGGTGCTGTTTCAGGTGTTCTTGCTTTTCCTAATACATAAGGTGATTTTACACCAGTTATTATTGTAATAACTCTAACTTTGCCTCTGAAATCTCTGTTAATCCTTGCTCCAAGTATTACTTGTGCTTCTGGATTTAAGTTCTCGCTAATAAGGCCACAGATATTGTTAAGTTCTTCAAGCTTTAAGTCTTCACCACATATCACATGTATCAAAGCACCTGTTGCTCCTTTGTAATCTATATCTAGTAGTGGGTGACTTAATGCTTGTTTTGCAGCTTCCTCTACTCTGTTCTGCGTATCACTTTCACCTATACCTATACAACTTACGTCACCATCTTTCATTATAGCACAGACATCAGCAAAGTCAAGATTAATCAAAGATGGAACTGTTATTGTTTCTACAATACCTTTTATCATTGTGCTTACTAGTTCATTTGCAACTGCAAGTGCCTGCTCTATTGGCAAGTTTCCTGCGATGTCCACTAATCTGTTATTATCTATGACAATTACAGTATCTGTTACTTCTCTTAGTTGTTGTAAACCGAATTCTGCTTTGTCGATTCTTGCTTTTTCAGTGTCCCATGGCATTGTTACTACACCGATTGTTATTGCTCCTATTTCTTTTGCAAGTTGTGCAATGACTGGTGAAGCTCCTGTTCCTGTACCCCCACCCATTCCTGCAACTACAAATACCATGTCTGCACCACTTACAGCTTTTTTCAACTCAACTATGGCTTCTTTTGCAGCTTCGCGCCCTTTGTCAGGGAAACCGCCTGCACCAAGACCACGAGTCAATTCTTTACCAATCAAAATTTTTTCATCAGCTTTACTTATACTTAAGTGTAGTGCGTCTGTGTTTACTGCATATACCGTAGCCCCTGTGATTCCTTTGTTGAAAAGCCAGGTTACCATGTTGCATCCTGCACCACCCGCACCAATAACTTTTATGCTAGCTCGTCCAGCTTTTAGCTCGTCAAAGTTAATGCCATACTTTCCCGCTCCTTCAATTGCCTCTTTTGCAAAATCTAAGACCATTTTATTTTTTAACCTCCAATTTTCGAGTTGACCGAAAGGTTTATATATAAGTTTATTTTTTATATTTTAGAATAAGACAAAGTTCAAAACAAAAAGTTAAGCCCCCAAGCTTAACACCCTTTTATTAATTAAATATTAATGTTAAAATTCTTTAATTTTGTATTTAAATACATTGTCGCAAAATAACATATATAATGTATTATATATTTTAGAATTCAACTTTTGTATTTTTAAGATTTTTATGGTTTTTTTGTAATTTTCCAGAGAAAATAAAATTCTTTTTTGATTTTTTTATTAGAATTAATTTATTTGGGACAGTTGAAATATTTTATTCGATCGAATTTAGCAACATTTTTATATTCTTTAAACGTGATTTGTTTATGAAATTTCATGTAGAGATAGGTTCAAAAATCAGGATAAGGACAAAAGATCAGGAACTTGAAGGAATCGCTCTTGAAAGTTATGACCCCAAAATTATTCTTGTAAAGTTGAATAATGGTTATAATGTTGGATTTAATAAAAAAGATATTTTGAATCTGGAAAAGATTTGTGATGTTAAAAAAGAAAAACGAGAAAGAGTAGTTGAACAAGACAAAAAATTACCGAAGATAGTAATCATCGCGACAGGTGGCACCATCGCGAGCAAAGTTGATTATGCAACCGGTGGTGTTTTGGCTGTTGGAAAGCCCCAGGATTTGCTTGAAAGTTATCCTGAACTAAAAAATGTTGTGCAATTTGAGATACAAGTTCCTTACAGTATCGATAGCTCACAGATTTCGAGCAGAGAATGGAAAAAACTTGCAAGACTGGTTGCCAAAATACTTAATAGGAAAGATATTAAAGGAGTTGTTATTCTACACGGGACAGACACCCTACATTACACTTCAAGTGCTTTAGCATTTATGTTACACAATTTAAACAAACCGGTTGTTTTAACTTATAGCCAGAGAAGCATCGACAGGGGTTCTAGCGATGCGCACCTCAATTTGAAATGTGCGTGTTACATGGCTTTGAGTGATGTTGCTGAAGTAATGATTGTTGGTCATGAAAATACTAATGACCTAAGTTGTTTAGCTTTAAGAGGAACTAAAGTAAGAAAGATGCACTCTTCAGAACGGGCAGCTTTTAAAGCAGTGAATGATGTTCCAATTGCAAGGATTTTTCCTGATGGAAAAATTGAGATTCTAAATCATAAGTATAGAAAAAGAAATTTAGGTAAAGTGAAGGCTCTAGCTTTTTTTAATGAAAAAACTGCACTAGTAAAATTTTTTCCAGGGGCAAATACAGAAATTTTGAATGATTTAATCAAAAGAAAATATAAGGGAATTATTATTGAAGCTTTTGGTATGGGACAAATTTGTGTTAAGGGTAAGAATTCCTGGCTTCCTGCAATCAAAAAAGCAATTTCTAAAAATATTATTATTGGAATAACTAGCCAAACTATTTCAGGAAGAGTCAACCCTTATGTTTATACTCCTGCAAGAAAATTAGAAAAAGAGGGTGTTTTATTTTTGAAAGATATGCTTGCTGAAACAGCTTTCGTTAAGTTAGGATGGTTGCTTGGGCAGCAAGTTAGGAGAAATTCTGATAAAGTCAAAAAATTGATGCTCGAAAATTTCAGTGGTGAGTTTAACGAGAGACTTGTCTTATAAGTTCTTACTTTTTAGTAATTAGATAGTTTTTTATATACAATTAAATTAGTTTATCAAAGCTGACAAAGGACATTTCGGTTGTCCTGGAAAGGATGCTACCATAACAGCCTCTGCCAGGTGTTTCAGCTAGTAATTTGGCGACTGGACTATAACTCGCCAAATGAAACCTGCACCTGTTAAGCTTAGTTATGGGGCGAAGGAGATAACCTTTAGAGCAAGCTGATAGGTTAAGTTTGATTCAGCGGTTGTTCAAGGCACTTCCTTCACCGAGTCCAGATGTCAGCTTTTATTTTAAAAGAGGAACAGTATACTGGAGGAGTTGAGGTTTTAATTGGAAGATGGCAAAAAAGAAAAAGAAGGTTAAAAAAAAGTTTAAAAAGAAAGCAAGAAAAAAATTCAATAAGTCAAGAGGGCCGAGTAAGAAAAGCAAAAAATCTAAGGTTGCCAAACTAATAAAATTAGCAAAAGCTGGCAAGCTCGGCAAGAAAAAAAAGAAGAAAAAGAGAAAGGGTCTCTTTGGATAAACTTCTTTAATTTTGTTACTTGATAGTAAGATTTATATACCTTCAAAGAGGCTATTAATTATAAAAAATCACAAATTAAAATTCACAAGTCATATATTGCGACAATCACGTAGATCATTGGATTAGCACCTTATCATTTTTCATGATTAGGTTTGTTCGGTTTTTACTTAGATTTCTATATGACTTGGTTGTACAGTAAATTAAAGTTGAAAGATGGGAAAAGTTAGTCCACCTTCAATAAAATACATAATAAAAGCAAAATTTACTGCAGAGGGTGTTGTAGAAAAACCAGACTTAATTGGGGCTATCTTTGGACAGACAGAAGGATTGCTTGGTGAGGATCTTGAACTTCGGGAGTTGCAGAAAAAAGGAAAAATAGGGAGAATAGAAGCTAACTTGCATGTTGAAGATTCTAAGACTTACGGAGATGTTGAAATTCCTACTAGTATAGATAAAACAGAAACTACAATTATTGCAGCTGCTATCGAGACTATAGACAGGGTTGGCCCTTGTGATGCTAAATTTGAAATAGTCAAAGTAGAGGATGTTAGAACAAGTAAAAGACAGTATATAGTTGAAAGGGCAAAAGTATTACTTGAAAAACTTTCATCTACCCTGCCAGAAACGAGAGAGATGGAAAATGAAATTTCAAGCCATGCAAAAATTTCTAAGATTGTAGAGTATGGTGAAGACAGGTTGCCAGCAGGTCCGGATATTGATTCAAGCGAGGAAATAATTGTTGTGGAGGGCCGCGCAGATGTTCTTAATTTATTGAAAGCTGGAATTAAGAATGTTATTGCCATGAACGGGGCTGTTATTCCTAGAACATTGAAAGAGCTGACTGGCAAGAAGATAACTCTTTTTGTTGATGGCGATCGTGGAGGGTTGCTTATTGTTAAAGATGCTTTGGATAACCTTAATGTCAGTGCAATCGCCCGTGCGCCAGATGGCAAAGAAGTTGAAGAATTAACAGAAAAGGAAATTCTAACTTGTTTGAGAAATGCACAGAAAGTAGAAGATTTTAAAAAAACTTTTTTCAAAAAGGGAAGAAAGAAGCAAGAACAAGAGAATAAAAAATATGAGGTTCGAGATGCAAGTAAGGAGCATACTGGTTTGCCTGAGATTGATTTTGAGAGGGTTATTAAAGAGGTTAAAGGAACAAAAGCATGTGCAATTGTCTTAAGGACAGAACAAGGTTTTAAAATTATAAAGAAATCAGCTTCGGATGTTGTTAGATTTTTGTATTCTTTAAAAAGAAGCAATAGAACAATAGAGGCTCTTGCTATTGATGGGACTTTGACACAGGGTATTCTTAATATTGCCGAGCAACTTTCATGCAAGTATGTTGCTGCAAAGAATTTTCAAGCAACAAGTGAAAAAATTAAATTTTTAAGTTTTTGAGCTTAAGGGTTTAATTTTATTTTGAAAATCGTCCTTGCAGTATTTAGTTATATGTGGCAAATCAAAAAATTAAATATTCCTGAAAAAATTTGCTTTATGATTAAGTTCTATTTTTTCTCAACCACGTCTATACAAATACCGGCAGCAACTGTTTGGCCCATATCACGAACTGCAAAACGAGCCATATGCGGGTTTTTCTCTTGTTTTTCTATGACTAGCGGTTTTACTGGTTTTAACTTAACTATAGCCACCTCTCCATTCTTCAGAAAATCTGGTTTTTCTTGTGTAACCTGGCCTGTTTTTGGATCAAGTTTTTTCACGAGTTCTGTAAATTGCACTGGTACCTGTGCTGTGTGAACATGCAAAACAGGCTGATAGCCAACTGCAATGACCGTTGGGTGATTTATTACCACAATCTGTGCTGTGAATTCTTCAACAACAGGTGGGGGCGAACTTGTGTGTGCGATTACGTCCCCCCTTGCTACATCCTGCTTTCCTATTCCTCTTATGTTAACACCAACATTATCACCTGCAATTGCTTCTTTAAGTTGTTCGTGATGCATTTCTATTGTTTTAACCTCGCCTTCAATTCCTTTGCCTGATCTGGCAGGCAGAATGATTACTTTGTCGCCAGGCTTCATTTTTCCTGTTAGGATCTTACCTACTGGTACGGTTCCAACACCTGTGATTGAATAAATATTTTCAATTGGCATCCTTAGAGGCATGTCAACTGGTTTTTTTGGTGGCTCAAATAAATCAAATTGTTCAAGCAAAGTGGGGCCATTGTACCAAGACAAATTAGGTGATTTTTTGAAAATATTGTCTCCAACATATGCACTTGCTGGTATGAAATTAATCTTGTCGACTTTGTAACCAGTCATTTTAAGCAAGTTTTTTAGATCTTCGACAACTTTATTGTATTTTTCTTTGTCATAATTTACAGTGTCCATTTGGTTTATAAGCACTGCAATTTGTTCAACACCCATCGTTCTGCAGAGCCAAACATGTTCTCTGGTTTGTGCCATGATTCCATGTTGAACTGCAACTACAAGAATTGCTGCATCTGCCTGGCTTGTTCCTGTTATCATGTTCTTTACAAAGTCTCGGTGTCCAGGAGCATCTATTATAGTTACTTGATATTTTTTAGTCATAATCTTTTTGTATGCTAGGTCAATTGTCAAACCTCTTTCTCTTTCCTCTTTTAAGCGATCCATGACAAATGCAAACTCAAAACCTTTCTTACCTAGTTTTTCAGCCATATCTTTCATCTTAGCAAGTTCTTGCTCAGAGAAAATTCCACTTTCATAGAGTAATCTACCTACAGCTGTGCTTTTACCGTGGTCTACGTGACCAACAAAAATTATGTTGAAATTTGGTTTCTCGCCTGCCATTTTAAGATTTGTTTGTATATATTTATAAAACTTTCGGTTTAAAATACATTTGATTTAAGAATTTTTTAAATTGGATTGCGTTAAGCTTTTTTTAGCTACGATTTTTTCCATTTGTTTAGAGCTTCGTAAAGTTCTCTGTGTTCTTTAGAGTACTCTTCAAGTGTTTTATTTTTCATGACAGCATCAACTGCTTGCCTGACTGCTCGTGCACCTGAGGTCGTGCCGCGAATATGTCCGTGAATCCCACCACCAAACTGCATTACTATGTTCCTACCAAGATTTTTTATTAAGAAAGGAACATGGCGTGGATGTAAGCCCCCTGAGCATACGGCAAGTACAGGTTTTTTGCTAAACCATTTTTGCTCAAGGACATGGCCCTTTTGGTCTTTTTTTATTAGCTTTTTTTCAATTTCTTGATCGATATGTATTACTTCTTCTTGAGGACCTTCCATTTTTCCTATTACTGTGCCTATATGTAATTGATCTAAACCAATTAGACGACAAATTTTTCCTATAACTAACATACTTATTCCATGTTTTTTATTTCTAGTAATTGCAGCGTGTCCTGCTCTATGAGCGTGCAACACAAGTTTTAATTCTTCATTGAATTCTCTTAATGTTTGTAAGGCACTCCAACCTAAAGTTAATATATCGACCATGACATACTCTCCACCAACTCTTTTTACAAATTCTGCTCTGTCAAGCATCTCGCGTAGGTCGGCTGTTACGTTGGGCATGTATATTTTTCTTTCCCCAGTCATTCTTTCAGCAGTGTCCCTAGCTTTTAGGGTTATAAGAACACGTTTTTCAAATTTGTTGAACGACAGACTAGAAAGATTTTCATCATCCTTCACGATGTCGCAGCCACCGAGCCATGCATTGTAAGCTACTCTTGCATGCTGTTCTTCATTCAGGCCAACTTTTGGTTTAACAATCGTGCCGATAAGAGGCCTTTTTTTTACGTGCAATAATTTTCTTATCCCTTCTATGCCGTACTTTGGCCCATAAAAAGAGTTTACTAGTTTTTTTGGGAAATGTACATCTTCAAGTCTTAGATTCTTGACAAGTTTCATCCCAAAAATATTTCCTGCGATGCTTGAAAGAATCTGTGGCATGTTTCCTGGCTCAAACAATTCTATTGGATAAGCAATTTTAATAAAATTTTTTTTAATAGAAAAAACTTTTGCAGCGAGTTTCTCGATGCCAGAATGCATTGTTGTTACTTCAGTCCAGGTTCCAATACTTGACTCGGATGCTACTGCACCTGCAGCTTCCTTCATCGAGCATCTGTAAGGTTCAATATAAAATTCACAGATTACATCTTCTTTTGATGGTTTATAACCTGTGTCTACATAATCAATATATTTCATTCTAAAATTCTCGTATCTCTATCCTCCTTTTTATTGGTTTTTTACTTTCAAGAATTCCAATCCTATATTTTCCTTTTAATTTTATTCTACCTTTTTTAATAGATTCTTCTGGATAGTAAGGAAGTTTTCCAATATCATGGAAAACCCTTTCAAAAGATGTAAACGCCAATCTTTCTTCTGCAAAAAAATTACTATCTATCTCATACAGCAAGAATAACACAAGACAAGTTGCAGCTGAAATTAAAACTGTGAAAATTGAGGAAGTAACTGTTGGGGTTTTCATAATATATGATAAGAATATAACCATTGCTGCAAGTATTATCAAAACAATCCAATGCCCAAGACCTAGAATTTTTCTTGCAGTTAAAGATATTTCTTGTCTAATAGTTGATAATCTTGCAATAGAATCAATAAAGTTTGTAAATAAAGATGTTTCTCTTTTTTTAATTTTTTCTGTTGCTTTAACTATATTTTCGAATTCTCTCCATGTGTTATCAATGTATTCATGAAGTTCGTAATCGAACTCTGCCCTAGCATAACTATCAATAGCGTCTTCTAATTCCTTTTTTATTTTTGGTTCTAGAAGCACAGCTTTTACATATATTGTTCCGAGTTGAGTTGTTTCCTCGGCAACTAATGATTGTAATCTAAAATAATTACTTAATGTAGCTGCGATAAAAAAACCAGCAAGAATTCCAAATAATAAAGAGACTGCAGTGAACAAGTTTGAAATATCTCCAATAAAAAGATTTTTTGGAAAAACAAAAAGTAATGCTACAAAAAAAATAACAGTGATTGCTGTTTTTTCTATAAATGTTATTTTCATTCTTACCCCTTTTTATCTAACAAGAAAAAGGGGTTTATATACTTTATTTTTTAATCTTCCTTTAAAAATTTCAAGCCATCAACCGATAGGCATTCCTTAAATTTTTTACATGGAAACTTTTCACAATCTTTAGAACATACTTCTTTCTTGTTGCAGACAGCACATTCAAGAACAGGACAGTTAGCATTTATGTTCTTTAAGAAATCAACATGTTCTTGAATTTTTCACAGCCAGGACAGATTTTTTAGTGTAAGGACCACAAGTTTTACAACAAATTCCGCAAGCTCCAACTTTCATAATCAAAATAAATTTCCTAATTTTATAAAGTTTCGGATGGGGCTGCTGGGATTCTCATGCTTTCTTTCCGAGGCTTCTCTTTAGGAAAGCTCTTTGAACCCAGATCGCGTGCGTTCTAGAGTTTTTTCTAACTTTGATTTTCTTTCTTCCCAAGGTTCTTTCTTTTTCAAAAGAAAGAATGCTTCCCTAGGCACGTATACTAACCAAGTTATACTACAGCCCCTAATAAATTTTAAATACATGGGCTTATTAAGTTTTTCATGAGTGGTCCAGGTGAAGGCAAGTATCTTATTAAGGCAAAAGTTTATTTGCACGAGCAAGGTAAAAGTCGTGCGAGAATTACACATATTGATATTGAATCTCCAGAAATTGCAGAAATAATTAAAGAAGGCGAAGCGACATATTGTGCTGGCAAACCAGGAGGTTGTTTTATTGGCTTAAAACGAGAGATGCTTGGAAGAGCGAAGAAATTAATCGAAAGGAAGAAGAATGCAGTCGAAAATGAGTAAGAAAAAAATCGGTAAAAAACTTTTTTTTCTGTTTGTTGTTTTAACAATAATTTTCTTTTTCTTAGGTCTCTTTATTGGCTTGCACTATAAAGAAAATAAAGAAAAACTTGAAGAAGTAAGGATAGAAGAATTGTCTTTGAAAAATTTTCAAGAAGTTGAAGTCTATTTAGAAGGACAAACTCTCTTTTTGAAGCGCGAATGCAAAGCAGTTGTAATGACAATAACACAGGATCAGGCGATTTCTATTGAAGCGGCGCTAAAAATAAAACAACAGAGAGACCTTTGACGCACGATATAATAAAAAATATTTTTGAAATCTATGATATAAAAGTTATTCATGTGATTATTCACGAAACGAGAGATGGAATTTATCTTGCAAAAATCTTTTTAAGACAAGGAAACAAAATTCTTGCTCTCGACTCAAGACCGAGCGATGCAATAGCAATTGCTTTGAGGTTTGATGCTAAAATTTATATTAAAAGACAAGTTCTAGAGGAAGGAGAAAATATTTGTTAATTTTTAGCAAAAAACAAAACAACAAAGAAAAATTAACCATACATTTTTTGCAAGCCTGTTATGTCCGGTTGTTCTAAAGTTCTTTTTTTAGTTTCTCCATAACTTGAATAGCCGTACATTGTAACTTCAGAACAAACAGTTTGATAAACATCGTTCATCCCTACAGCATGACCCAACTCGTGAGTTGCTATATTCTGCAAGTCCATTACACTCGTGTTTTGTGTAGCATCTCCCCAAGTAAACCTTGTGTTAAATAATACATCAAACTCTAGTATTGTTTTTGTCTTTCGACTATACCAATAAGAAGTTATTGCTATTACATTATCACTGGGATAATCAGCAAAAACAAGCGCATTTTCATTGTTTCTTATACCATATTGTGCCGTATAATTTACAAGATAGTTGTCATTAAAAAGCTCGCTTGAAGTTGCGTCATCCCATGTTTCTGCTGAGGTTGAGATGGCTAAAATTATAAAGTTTTCTGGCAAACCCTGTGGATTTGTTGGATTAATTGTATAATTGACTGCAGTGTCCCATTTTATTCCAAGTAATTTGTAACACGCCTGTGCTTTTGCTTCTCTTGGCATGCCATTTCCCGGCTTTAAGTAATGTATGACATCAACTCTTTCAATATCTTTTTCATTTGCTAAAGCTGTAACTGAAACTGAAACTAGAAGCAATAAAGTCAACAAAAAAAATAAGAGTTTCTTCATTTTACCTCCGAGCTCTTAAAGATTTCTTATTTAAAAATCTTTTTATTTCAAAAAATTTAAAAGTTTAATTTTCTTTTAAGTTAGAAGCCGGGATGGCCCAATGGTAAGGCGCAGGTTTGCTAAGAGCCTTCTTAAAAGGAAGCCTCTGGAAGAAAAATGAAAAACCTGTTTCCGTAAGGATATCTGGGTTCGAGTCCCAGTCCCGGCGTTTCTCATAACATTTAAAAATCTACCTTAACATGTTTAAAGATGCCAAGAAAGAAAAAAATTGACAAAGATGAAAAAGCTCTAACAGAAAAGCGGGAAGAAGGAGAGGAGAAGAAAGAAAGTAAGAAGGAAGAATCTGAAGAAAAACAAGAAAAAGAAGAGAAATTGCTTGTCCCTGTGGAATACTACATTCAAGCTGGATTACATCTTGGTACGAGGGCTGTTACTCCCGATATGCGTGAATATGTTTATAAGAGGAGGGCTGATGGAATAGCCGTCTTAAATACACAAAAAGTAGATGATAAAATAAGAATTGCGGCAAAATTTCTTTCACAATTTGATGCAGAAAAAATTGTTTTTTGTTGCAAAAGAGAAAATTGCGAGAAATTAGTAAAATTATTTGGAGAATTGACTGGAATAAGGGTTTTCACAAAATATCCTGCTGGTATAATCACTAATCCTGCTCTTGTTGATTTTTTTGAACCAGAATTAATGTTTATCTCAGATCCATGGCTTGACAAGAATGCATTGAGAGATGCTATTTCTGCAAGAATTCCTGTAGTAGCTTTATGCAGTACAAATAATTTGACGAGATATGTTGATATAGTTGTTCCTTGTAATAACAAAAGTCCTAGTAGCATAGGGCTTGCTCTTTATTTAATTGCAAAAGTTTTCCTTGAAAATAAAGGGATTAAAAAGAAAATAAATATTAAGGATTTTTTTCAAGTTGAAGAAAAAAAAGAAATTGACCTTGAAGAAGCAAGAAAACTTGTAAGAAAAAAACTAGAAGAAATGAAGAAAAAAAGAGAAGAGGGTGTTTAAAGCCTCTGCTGGGAATTGAACCCAGGACCCCCATCTTACGAGGATGGTGCTCTACCATCTGAGCTACAGAGGCATAAATAATTTGGATAGAATAAGTTAAAAAACTTAATGTCACACATATTTTGGTGAGCTTTCTTTTTCCTTATTTCCTTTTTTAAATTTTATGATATCTGCAAAACTTTCTTTTTTGTTAACAAGAATTTTTCCTTGTATGTCTATATGCAATCTTAGCATGTCTAAAGAGGAAAGAACAACAATTATATTCCAAATCTGATTTTCTTTTTGTCTTTGTAGGATAGCCACAATTTCCTGAATCTCTGAGGATATTTTTTGTTTTTTCATTTCTTTTTGTACAATTTCTTTTATATCCTCAATATCAGTTGTTATATCTTTTTTTAAAGCTGTGAATTTTTCAACTAATTTTTCTAGTTTATCTTCTTTCATGATTATCTGATCATCTTGCAAGGAAAAAGTTACTATTCTCTCTTTGCCAATTAGATAATCAAGCTGTTGAGAATCCTCCAAAAGATTACCAAATGCTGTTCGCAGAGTAAAGAATGCGCTATAAAGTTTAGCTCTAGGGTTTCTTTTTTTAAATTCGCGAAATTTTGAACTTGTTTCGACTTGTTTTAATAAAGATTTGAATGACATTATTTTTTTTCTTCAACCTCTTTTTTAAGTCTTTCTATAAAATTCTTAGGCTTTACGCCGAACTCCGGATTCTTGCCACGAGCACGGACTGCCAGTGTATTATTTTTTTCTTCTTTATCACCAATTACAATTATGTAAGGGATTTTTTGAAGTTCTGCTTCACGAATTTTGTATGGTACACTTTCGTCTCTTATGTCTAGTTCTACTCTAAAATTTTCTTTAAGTAACTTGAAAATTTTTTCAGCTGCTTTCACATTTCTCGCTGTGAAACTTAAGACACGAACTTGGGTTGGTGAAAGCCATAAGGGAAACTGTCCTTTATAGTGTTCTGTTAGAATTCCTATGAATCGCTCAAGTGAACCATAAATTGTTCTATGAATCACTCTTGGAACATGTTTTTTGTTATCCTGGCTAGTGTACTCGAGGCTAAATCTTTGCGGCATCGCGAAATCAAGTTGTATTGTAGCACACTGCCAGGTTCTTCCTTGAGAATCTTTAATGTGAAAATCTATCTTAGGACCGTAAAAAGCACCCTCCCCAGGATTCACTTTAAACTTTAGTTTTAATTTTTTTAATGCGTTTTCTAGAGAATTTTCAGCTTTTTTCCATTCATCGTCTGTACCTATATGGTCTTTTGGTTTTGTTGAAAGTTCAACATGGTAAGAAAAACCAAAAACTTTGTAAAATTTGTCAATTAACTCTATAATTTTTATCACTTCTTGCTCGACTTGATCATCTTGACAGAATATGTGGGCGTCATCTTGTGTTATTTGAATCACACGAAGCATTCCTGCTAAAACTCCAGAAAGTTCTAATCTATGGACTATGCCAAGTTCACAGAATCTTAAAGGCAGTTCTTTATAACTTCTAGGAGTTTCTTTGAAAAGCAACATTGCACCAGGGCAGTTCATTGGTTTTATTGCGAATTCTTCTTTTCCTGCAGAAGTGAAAAACATGGCATTTTTGTAATGATCCCAGTGCCCTGAAAGTTTCCACAATTTTTTTGACATTATTTGTGGTGTTAGTATTTCTTGATAACCTGCTTTATCATGTTCTTTACGCCAAAATTCTATCAATAAATTTCTAAGGACAAGGCCTTTAGGATGCCAGAAAACCATTCCAGGGGCTGTTTCATTGAATGAGAAAAGATCAAGTTTCTGGCCTAGAATTCTATGATCATTCTCGCTGAGCTTGCTCTTATTTATTACTATTTTTAGAATTTTTTTTTCTGCTTTTTCTTCTTTTTCTTCTGCAGTGATTTCTCTTGATAATTCTGAAAGAGGATGTCCCTTGCATTTCAGCTCAAACTCTTTGTACCAACCGAAAGGTGCTCTTGTGACTTTAAAGTTCTTTTTTAATTGCTGCTCGGCTTTTTTTAGAATTTCTTCGGCCAGTGTTGGCTTTGCAAGTTTTGAGCTAAGGTGGGCATAAGGATATAAAACCAAAGTTTTGCATTTAACTTGACCCGCAATTTCAGTAACATTTTCTGTAAATTTTTTAATAATAGCACTAGAATTTTCAGAGTCCTGTTGCTCAACTGCTGTAAAAACTACAAGACATTCTTTCACCTCGATAAGTTTTTTATCTGTTTCTTCAGCCTCTTTTATTGCTTCTTTGGTTGGCTTAAATTTAATATAGTCACAATGCAATGTAAGGATTTTCATATGAAAAAGAAGGCAGAAACGTTTATAAAATTTTAGTTTATCTTAGGTTTCCAATTTGTGAACTGTCTCCCCAGCCAACAAGCCATAAAACTCCTCTCAAGTCCTTAGCACAGACGACAA
>JAWAPZ010000002.1:0-115381 GCA_038894195.1 Candidatus Pacearchaeota archaeon | reverse complement strand
GAATTTTGTTTTAATTTTTTTAGTTCGCAAGCGCTAGGCAAATTTGGTGAAACAAAAACTCTTTTAGATATTCCATTGCTATTATGACTTTCTTTACAATTATATATATTAATTTGACTTATTTCAGGATAGTCTTTTACTAGTTTTCTTGCCCATGACCAGCTTTTTCCAAAGTGTTCTTCAAAAGCATCTGAATGATAATCTCTTAAATCCATAATCACCTCTTCTGGCTTTCTTTGTTTTAAATATTCTTTGAAAATGTCATAGGCCAAGCCATGATCATGATTTTTGCCTACAAATATGATGGGACATTCATTTTGCTTGAACTCTAGACCTTCTATAGTTATAACATCGGCATTTCTTATTATTTTGAATGGCTTTACTTCAATAATGTTTTTAATTTGCTTTTCTAATTCTGAGGAAATTGCTGAAGGCGGTATTGCAAGACTGTTTTTTTTGATATATGCAACATATTTGTTTTTCATAAAAAAGTAAAGAAAGGGGGATATATAAATGTTGTCTTTTTTAAGTGGTTATTTTTTATAGCTCATCTAAAGGATTCTTGATTTTCTTGAGTTCTTCTGTGCTAACATGAGTGTAGATTTGGGTTGTGGTGAGATTTTCGTGGCCTAGTAGAGTTTGAATAAGCCTTATATCTGTTCCTGATTCAAGAAGATGTGTCGCGTAGCTATGTCTCAAAGTATGTGGTGTTACCTTTTTATTGATTTGTGCTTTTTGAGCTGCTTTTTTTATTATTTTTTGTATGTTTCTTGTTGTCAATGGTTTATCTTTTGACAAAATATACTGTCTCCCTGGTTCTTTTAAATAATTCTCTAGTTCAGGAATTAGTTTCTCTGGCAAGAAAAACGCGCGATCTTTTTTACCCTTTCCTCTACGTACCCAACCTATTTTTTCTTGTAAATTAATATCGCTACATTTTAAATTAACAAGCTCAGAGACACGCATTCCAGTAGCATATAACAGTTGTATAATGAGCCTCGATTTTTTTGTTTCTGCAAATTCTATGAGTTTTTTAACTTCCTCTTTTGTTAAAACTTCTGGTAACTTCTTTTCTTTTTTTGGCAAGTGTAATGTAATTGGTTTTTTAAGTATTTCGGAAAAAAAGAATTTTAGTGAAGCTGCTGCTAATGCGATTGTACTCGAGGATTTTTCGAATAATGAAGCAAGAAAATTCTTTGCATGCTCTTCTGTAAGTTCAGTAAGTTCTAAATTCTTGTTTTGCTCTAGAAACTTATTAACAAACCATGAGTAATTACGAATCGTTAATTCACTTGAACCTTTTAATCTTAATTCGGTTCTTAATTTTTCAAGTGCCTCTTTTTGATCCATCTGAGAATTAAAACGAACCTGTTTATAAATTTTTATGTGAAAAATTAGGTTGCACTTTTAGAATTTTTGGTTTATAAATCTTTTTGCTTTAAATTTTGCTTGTTAAAGATTTAAAAAGGATCTTTTACAGAAATTTAAATCTAAATTCTGAAAAATAGAAAATGGCAGAATTTAATCTTAAAACGGTGGTGCAGAAGGAAGAACAAACCAAACAAATTCCAATAGATTTGTCTATTGTTAAATCATACATTCTAGAAACAACTAATCCTACGATGATTGGCATTGCAAATGCGCTTGGCTTAAAACTTCGAACATTTTATCGTAAAATTAATGATCTAACTTATCAAAGCCAGGGAAAAAGTTATCGCCTTAATTTAAAAGGAGCAAGAGATAACTACAGAATCCTTGAAGTTTTAAAACACATTAGAGCAAATTCTAATAAAACAATTGAAGAAATTTCTAAAGATCTTGGATTTTGCGACATTTATTATTTTGATAAGTGGTTCGGAAGAAAAATCAGACAAAAAAGAATAACTCCAAAAGAATACCAGCTAATGGAATCAAAAGAAGCTGAGAAGATTAAAAATAAATATAAAACAAAATTGGAAAAATGTTGGCCTGGCTTTTCAAAAGGTTTATAAATTAAAAAATCAAATGACCAATATGAAAAAGGGGTTGAAGATCGTTATAATACTTGTTGCGATCCTTGTTGTATTGCTTATTTATTTTTATTTTTTCCATATATTTTACACTTACAGGGTTTGCATAAGCAACAATATTTCTATATCCAATGTAAATTGTTCTGTGAAACGGGATTGTATTGATTATTATATGAGTGAAATAAAAAAGGAAAGTGAAATAGAAAATCTGCCACAAACATTTAAAAGCAAACTTTTAGAGATGATAGACAAATCAGTTTTTTGTGATTCTGTATGCAAGGCAAAAACAGTTTATGGAGGTGGTTTTAGCGATATTGAAAAAGTTGAAAGCTGCCAAATTGATGAAGAAGAAATTCTTTTAAAGATTCACGGGAAAGATGGATTGCAACTCTTTAATTATTTAAAGAAAAGCGGGCAGATGTGAAAAAGTTTGTTGGTTTTGGTCAAGACAAGAAAGTATTTCAAGAGATAACTTACCTGTAAATCGAGTTTAGTGTCGCTTCGATTGCACTAACTAATGTATTTGTTTTGATTGCAGAAAAGAAAACTAAAAAATTTAAAAACATTCTTTTGATTAAAAAAGCGGTATAATTTTTGTTGATTGAAAAATGAATCAAGAAATTAGGAGTACTGGATTTTATGCTTTTAAAGATATACTTAAAGAATTTAGAATCAAAAATAAAAAAGTAATAATATACTTAGGAGTTATTACTCATAAAAAAAGTCTTAGAAGAGGTAACATCATAGTTACTCCTGCTATTAAAGATAACAATTCTAGAAAAGCAATTCTTCTTTATAGTAGAACAAGCATACCTAAAGCATGTATTAATGATACTGTGATTTATGTTCCAAAAAAAAGAAGAAAAAACCGTTTTGATTTATACGATATTGTTTTAGATGGACACTACAAGCTCTTTGAGCCAGGAATTGACGGCATTCTCAGTCCATTGAGTAATAAAGAATTAAATAAAGTTTTAGATATTATAACTGACGATGAACTAAGTTCAGGGATATGCCCTAACCTAAGACTTTTTATTAAAGACGGCCAAGCTTGGCTTTACTGTTTGTTTTATTATGAAAATCTTAAAAAGGAAAGAAACCTAAAGCTTAGAGAAGAATATAATAACAAAATACCACTATAAGTTCTTGCTGCTAAACCTTTCGTTTCTTTTGAATTGTTTTGCTATAACAATTCATTATCTAGTTACAACTCTTTGTGCGGTTCTAATTTTAAAGAGTATTGGAAGGAAAAAGAAACAATTAAAAACCAAGAAAACAAGATATTAATATGAAAAAAGATGTAAAAAAAGTTAGTGAAGACTCAAAGACATTCGCATTTCTCGCGGCTTTGTTAAGCATACTTGGTTTTGTTATTGCAATTCTTGCATGGAAAAAAGACGAGTATGTTATGTTCTATGCTAAACAAAGTTTGGTTATTTTTATTGCAACTGTTGTTGTTTGGATCTTAAAAATCCCTTTAAAGCTAATTCCAATACTCGGAACTGTGATATATTTTCTTCTTGTTATAATTGTAGTAATTTGTTGGATTCTCAGTTGGGTATTTGCTTTAAGCAACAAAAAACAGTATGCTTGGTTCCTTGGCAGATGGTCTGAAGGAATCAAATTGTAAAATGAAGTGGAAAATTCTGATTGTATGCTTAATAATTGTTATTTTTGTAGCTTTTCTTGGAAGTCTTTTCACAAGCCAGGGAACTAGCTCAGCATGGTACCAAGAAATCAAGCCAAGCATATAACTCCGCCAAATTTTGTTTTTCTAATTGCTTGGACAATTCTGTTTTTTTTAATTGCACTGGCATTATATTTTGCCTGGGCAAATTCTGATAAAAGAAAAACGATAATTGGTATTGTTTTTGGAATTAACCTTGTTCTGAATGTTTTATGGAGCTGGATTTTTTTTGGATTGAAACAGCCAAAAATTGCTTTTGTTGAAATAATCATCTTATGGCTATCAATACTTGTAGTGATTCTTGTTGTAAGAAAATCAAGTAAAACAAGTGCTTGGCTTTTAGTGCCTTATCTTGTGTGGGTTGCATTTGCTGGCATTCTGACATTTTTGGCTGCTTTTGCATAAAAACCTAAGAAATTCTGGAAAACATGACGGTTTTCCGAGGGCGTTTAATCAACCTTGTGCGAACTTTTTGCACATTTTTTGTGTTTTTTTGCTATTTCCGACGAGAAAATCCTTCATGCTAAAAGTTTTAGTTTTTGTGCAGAAGTTTTAGATTGTGTTTTATCACCATAATCTTTAAAAAATGTTCATCCTAATAATAAACTATGACAAAGACTGCTAATTTTTATGCTAGATCTTTTCCTTTCCCTGTAACGAAAATTACAAATGGATATTTTGATGAATTATGTTCGTGCCTTGAAATATGCTGCTCTCTAATAAAAGAAAAAGATAAAATGGTATGCTCCTTTCATACAGGAGAAAGCATCGCTTTGAAAAGGGAGCAACCTTTCGGCTGGAGTCTTGCAAGTGTAACTTATCCAAACAAAGAATATAAAGGCAAAGAAGTAACAGATTTCGGGTTTGTGTTTCATCGCTTAATTAATGTATATGAAGATGAAAAGAAAAATACACAAAGAAAATTTAGGATAATTCCAGAATATTTGATAGATATTCCTCTTGAAAATTATGAAAAATACGGGACTTTCTATGATAATTGGCCTGTTAAAATATTCTCATTTCAAGCTCCTGGCAAAGAAGACACTGAATTAGAGAAAATACTAACCTCTTTTTTTGTAATGAAGAAGGGAGCTATACCAATTCAACCGAATAGTGAAAGCAAATCTTTACTTTATCCTTGGAATTACAAAATAGACGAAATAACAATAGGGATAGCATCTAGCAAAACTTCTGGCTTGAGTTTTCAAATTGATGGTTCTGCATCAAAAACATATGAAATTACAAAAGAAATTCTTGGTGAATTTTTAAAGAAACAAAAATTCTCTGTCGCTGGTTTTATTCTATGTTTGGGTGAAAAGGGGGTGTTTGGTGATGATCTATGGAAAGAAGTTGAAAAAGAAACATATTAAAAATCGTCAATTTTCCTTCATGCTAAATCATTTGCCTTTTGCTTAAAACTTTTACTTTTCTGCTCTACTTTTTCTGTAAAACTTTTGATGCAAACATCGTAAGAAGCCCTGCACCAAGGCCAATGAATAATCCAGCTACAAGTTGATTTGTTGCAAAACTTATTCCCATGCCTATCAAAAGACCTGCTGGGATTAACAAACCAGAAAAGTCTCTATCTTTTTTATTCTATTTTGCGGCATTTTTTATCTAATAGCATAGGATTTTTAACTTATAACTTTTTATTTTTTAAATGGTATAGTTACAAATTTAACTTTTAAATCTTCAAAAAATTCCAATTATTTGCGAAAGATTTAAAAAGTAAAAAATTTATGGGTTAATATGGGTTTTTTGTGGTTCGGCAGAAAAAGGGAGGCTGCAATAAAAGAGGAATTAAAGATTTCTTTTGATGCTGTAAAACAGGATATTAACAAAATTGGCTCTTGGATTAGCCATTTACACGCCAGAGACACGCATCATGATAAAAAATTAGAGCAAATTTCTGAAGAAATCCTCAAAATTAAGGAAGATATCGACGATATTAAATCTTTTATTTCTTTCTTTGATTCTAAGCTTACGAGCAAGGTGTTTAAACACCCACAAACAGGTGTTTATAAACAACCAGCTGTTGAACGTGTGCAAACAGGTGTTCAAACAGGTGTTCAAACACCTTTTTTTAATCATTTTCTAAAGAATTTAAGTGTTAGTGAAAGAACTATAGTCTGGGTTATTTTAAATAGTGAAATGAAGCTAAGTTGTGATGACATAGCAGCTCTATTAGGGAAAGACAAATCAACAGTAAGAGGACAAATAAATAGCATAAAAAGAAAACAGGAAGGTTTAATTTTAGAACAATTTGAAAAAAATGGAAAGAAGAGGTATTATATTGAAGAAAAAGTGAGAGAACTACTATTGAAAGACTTAAGAACTAGAGCAGGTATAAAAAAGAGAAAAAGTGAGGGGTGAGTAAAGACTGGATGCGTCAAAGTTCGTTTTAAAGCGTATAGGGGTTCGTTTAATTTATTAAAAAGAGAAAAAGTGAGAGTATTGGTTCGTTAATTTATTTAAAGCTGTAAAAAGATAGGATAAGATGGGGTAAGGGGCAAAAGTGAGGTAAGAAATAAGTACAATAGGTAGTATTTGTTTGAAGCTAGTTTACACAATATATGGCTCAAAAAACATTACCATGCTTGATATTCGTTTAAACGATAAACTAATAATCCTCCAAACGCATTCTAACAAGAATATCTAGGGGAACTAACTCCTTAAAGTCTCTTGGAACGTCGAGCACTATTTGTTTATTGTTCAATTTGGCTCTTGCAATTGGAACCCCTTTTCTTAAAAGCCTAAGAATATAATCACGAACAGAACTTTCACTTAATTTTGTTTTCATAGAAATGTCCCTATAGGTTACTTGTTTCTTTTCATTACTAAGAATATAAAGGGTTGAAAAAATTAAAAATTCTTGTTTTGTTAAATTCTGAAATTTTCTTTGAAACGCTTTTAGATCATCTACAATGTCTTTGCTAATTAAAGTTCGTTTTAATTGGCCTGTTTGTTGTGTGTTGATTGTCTGTCTGTTTGTCTGTTTGTCTGTTGGAACCCCCTTATTTCCTATGGAACTTTGCAAATTAAGGCTTAATTGTTCATTATTTGACAATTCTATACTCTCTGATGCTTCGATGTGTTGGGTTTTCGCTTGGGATGCGTTGGACTCTTGGACCTGGTTCAAAAATGAGTAAACTTGAGAAATCTGAGATTGTAAAAGGATAATTTCTCGTTTGAGATATTCCATTTCTTGCTTAATTTTATTAAAAGCTTCTTTTATTTTGTCTGGCATTTTCTTACTTTAAAAAATTAAAGTCCTGATTTGTTAAGGTTTTATAAGTTTCGTAGGCTTTGCTTGAAAGACGCCACCTAATGCGCCTGGTATAATCTTTTCCCTGGCTGTTTTTCTTGACAGAAAGTACAAGTTGATTTGATTCAAGCTCCGAAAGTAACCTTTTTATATACTCTTCGTCCCTAGCTAATTCTTTTGCTATCTGAAATGTAAAAAGGAGTTTGGGTGAATTTTGAAAAAGTAAATGGAGAATAGCTTCCTTAATCTTACGTTCTTTTTCTTTACTTATTCTTGGCATTATAAAATAGCTTATTTAAAATTTATAAGCTTTGTTGTTTAAAAGAATTATTATGTTGCCCTATATCCTAAAAAAGAAAGATTAAATACTTTAGGTGTTATGGTCAAAAATGATAGCATTTATTAATAAACCAAACAAAAACGAAGAACTACTTCAAATACTGGATCCTGAAGTTAGAAAATGGTTTTTTTCCTGCTTCAAAGAATTCAGTATGCCACAGCTGTATGGCGTCATGCCCATCCACGAAAGAAAAAATATACTAATTTCTGCGCCAACTGGTGGCACAAAAACCTTGACTGCTTTTTTGGCTATACTAAACTATCTTGTTTCTCTCGCTAAAAAAAAAGAACTTGAGGATAAAATCTACTGTGTTTATGTAAGCCCTTTAAAGGCACTTAATAATGATATTGCGGTAAATCTTCTCGGACCTTTGAAGGAAATAGAAAGGATTGTTAAAGCAAAACAAGATATGCAGGAAATTCGTGTTAAAGTTAGGACAGGGGACACAACACAAGAGGAAAGACAAAAAATGTTAAAACATGCACCACATATTTTAATAACAACTCCAGAAAGTCTAGCTATCTTGCTCTCAAGTAAGAAATTTATTGATAAATTATGTGGAGTTGAATTTATAATAGTTGATGAAATTCATGCACTTGCAAATAAACGGGGAACACATCTTTCATTGAGTTTAGAAAGATTACAACACGTGTCTAAAATTATTCCTACAAGGATTGGGTTAAGTGCTACAATTGCTCCTTTAGATGAAATAGCTAGATTTTTGGTTGGTTATGAAAAACATGATAACAAATGGCAAGAAAGAGAGTGCCTTGTTGCTGATATTCAATTTTTAAAGAAGATGGACTTAAAAGTTTTAAGTCCTCTGAAAGATTTAATTAATACTAGTGCTAAAGAAAGTAGGGAAGAGCTTTATGGTTTGATAGACAAGCTAATTCAAGAACATAGAACTACTTTAATTTTTACTAATACTAGAAGTGCAACCGAGCGTGTGATTGCGCATCTAAAAGAGATGTTTCCTAATCGTTACGAGGCTATTGAAGAAAGTATAGGTGCACATCATTCTAGTTTAAGTAAGGCACATAGATTTTCCATAGAACAAAGATTAAGGGAAGGTAAGCTTAAAGCAGTTGTTACATCTACTTCGTTGGAGCTTGGGATAGATATTGGATATATTGATTTGGTTATTTTACTTGGTTCACCTAAGTCTGTTGCTCGAGCCTTACAGAGATGCGGAAGAGCTGGCCATAAACTTCATGAAACAAGTAAGGGTCGTTTAATTGTTCTAGATCAGGATGATATGGTGGAGTGTGTTGTCCTGGTTAAAGAAGCTATTGAAAAAAGAATTGATAAAGTTCAGATTCCTAAAAACTCATTAGATGTTCTTGCGCAACAAATCTATGGGATGGCAATACAACAAAAATGGAATGCCAATGAAATGTTTGACTTAATCAAACAAAGTTATTGTTATAACACACTTAAGAGAGAGGACTTTCTTTCAGTTATTTCTTACCTTGCTGGCGAATACAATCTTGAAGCAAAACATGTTTACGCAAAAATTTGGTATGACCCCAAAACTAATGAAATTGGCAAAAGAGGAAAACTTGCAAGGATGATTTACATGACGAACATAGGCACGATCCCGGAAGAAAGTTTTGTGAATGTTCTAATTGCTTCTCCTTATGATAGAAAAAATGAAAAAGTTGGTGTTATTGATGAAGCATTTTTAGAAAGGCTCAAGAAAAATGATGTTTTTGTTCTTGGTGGCCATAAATATCAATTCTTGTACGCTCGTGGAATGAATGCCTATGTTAATTCAAGTGTTCAGAAACCTCCAACAATTCCATCATGGCATTCTGAAATGTTGCCCTTAAGTTTTGACCTTGCGCTTGCAATTCAAAGATTTAGGAAATTGATGGAAGAATACTTAAAAAAAGAAAATAAAAATAAGATTAAAGATTTTATAAAAAGATATTTATATATTGATGAGAACACTTGTGAAGCCATCTATAATTATTTTTATGAACAATATAGATATGTAGGGATTCCTCATGAATCAAAAATCCTTATTGAACATTATATTGATGAACAGAATAAAATTTATTATGTTTTCCATTCTTTATATGGTAGGCGTGTAAATGATGCTCTATCAAGAGCGATTGCTTTTCTTGCCAGCCCTCAAAGAGATGTTGAAATTGGCATTTCTGATAATGGTTTTTTTGTAGCTTCTGTGCAGAAATTGCAGGTTGAAAAAGCTTTGAGAATGCTTGCAGAAAAACCCCAGAATTTGCGTGCAGTGCTTGAAGAGGCTGTTGAAAGAACAGAGGCTTTTAGAAGACGTTTCAGGCATTGTGCCACAAGAGCTTTAATGATTTTAAGATCATATAAAGGTAAAAACAAGACAGTTGGAAGACAACAAATGAAGTCTGATTTTTTATACTATGCCATAAAAAAAATTTCGGACGATTTTCCAATAATAAAAGAAACAAAACGCGAGATTCTTGAAGACTTAATGGATATAAATAATGCTCAGTTTGTTCTTGAATGGGTTAAAGAAGGTAAAATTAAAATTGAGACAGTAAAAACAGATGTCCCAAGTCCTTTTGCAATGAATCTTGTTATGCAAGGTTATGCGGATTTGATGCGGCTTGAAAATAAAATTTTGTTCTTGAAAAGAATGCATGAGAAGATAAAAGAAAAAATTAAGTAAGTTTATGCTTCAAATCAAAGTCGCTTTTTTGTTTTTTAATCTATTTTTTCTATAATTTTCCAAAAGATAACGTGTTCTGTTAGATTAGTGGTTTAAAAACTTGTTCTGACATCATAATTAAAAAGAAACAGAACTGTCAAAACTAGGTTAAACTTATTTTTTCTTTGCAACAATTACAGTCACTTTATTATTACCAGTTCTTTCTATTTTAAAGTTTATTTTAGCATTATCTTTTTCACTACTTATTTGTATTTGTGCTGGGGTTGTTATAGTTTTACCTCCAACACTAATGGTTGCCTCATCGGTAGATACAACGGATTCGATTACATATCCTCTCTTCCTTAAGGCACTTTCTAAAGAAGGTTTAATCTCTAAAAATCTATTATACGATTCTGAAAAATAGTTTGCTGAATAATTTACTTCTGTACCTTCAAAAGTTGTTCTTGAACTTTGAAAATTATAATTTCCAAACACTTCAATGAGGATGCTCTTAATTTCTGACTCAAATACATCATCTTCTTTTGATGACATACAACCACTAATTAGAGCTAGCAAAAGAACAATTAACAAAAGCATCCCCACAACACTAAAATTGTTTTTCATTTTTGCTTATTTTTATTTTTTAAAAATTTGGTGTTTATATATTTTGCTATTGATTCATTTTTTGTGTGAAGGGTTATTAAAAGAATATAAAGAACACCATATTAGGATTCGTATGATTTTTTAATGTCAAAAAGGGGGCTTAAATATTAAGAATATTGATTAACTTTTTAAATATAAATAACATAAAAAATTTATGCCAAATGGGATTGTTTTGCTTGCTGATTCTGAAAGTAATGTCTGGAAACAAGCTCAAGAAATTCTAAAATATTTGCAAAAAAAAATAAATGTAAGACTTGTTGAAGTTCAAGTCAAAAAATTTAGAAATGGTGAAAAGAAAATAAAAATTAAAGAAAATATAAGGAAACAGGAATGCTTTTTTTTACATGATTCAAGTAAAAAGCCAGATGAATGGTTCCTTGAGTTGTTGGCCACACTACAAGCTTTAAAAAGCTCTGGTGCAAGAGAGATTACAGCGGTGCTGCCATGCTTGCTTTATTCAAGACAGGATCGCAAGGATGAATCAAGGGTTGCTATAACCGCCAAGCTTGTCGCTGATTGTATAAATATGTACGCTGATAGGGTTATAACCATAGACTTACATGCAGCGCAAATACAAGGATTTTATAATATTCCTCTAGACAATCTATATAGTTTCCCTGTTGTTATAAATTATCTAAAAGAAAGATGCTCTGACTTGTTAAAAAATCTGGTAATTGTTGCCACAGATGCTGGAGCTGTAAAGCTTGCTAACTCTTTTTCGAACAGGCTTTATAAGCTTGGAATTAAAAGTGAAATAGCAATAGGATCAAAAACAAGACCTAAAGAAGGAGAAGTTTCAGAAATTAAAATAATTGGTGAAGTTAAAGGTAAAAATGCTTTGATAATAGACGATATTATTGATTCTGGTAATACCATTATAAAATGCGCTGACGTTTTAAAAAAATTGGGTGCCAATAAAATTTTTGTTTATGCAACACATGGTATTTTTTCAGATGGTTTTGAAAAATTTAAGGATATCAAAATTTTTACAAGCGACACTTTTCCACAAGATAAAGGACATGTAGAGGTTATCTCTTTAACCCCCTTGCTTGCAGAAGCAATTTATCGTGAAGCTAAAGGGGAATCGCTTAGTGAATTGTTCGATTAAAAAATTTATCTTAGTTGGTTGCCTAAAAAGTTAAGAAAAGTTAAGAATTTAAATAAGTGGGAATTAAATTTTCAATGGAAATTCTCCCAGGAGTTCAAATAAGAGACAAAGCATTATGGTTTCCGAAAAAAAGAATTCTCGTTATTTGTGACTTACATATAGGATACGAGCAAGCCCTTATTGAAGAAGGTATCCTAGTCCCTAGAGTAACTATCGAAGAAATTGAAAATGAATTACTTGAGCTTTTAAAATTAAAACCAAAACTGGTAATTATAAATGGGGATCTGAAACATGAATTTAGTAAAATCTCAAAACAAGAATGGTATGACACTCTTGAAATTCTTGATTTGTTGCTCAAAGAAGCTAGAGTTATTTTAATTAAAGGTAATCACGATACAATTCTTGGACCTATAGCACGGAAGAAAAATTTAGAAATCAAGGATTTTTTTGTTTTGGGAGGGATAGCCTTTTTGCATGGTCATAAGATTTTTTTTGAAAGTTTGGACAAAAAAATTAAAGTTTTAGTTATTGGACACGATCATCCAGCAGTTAGTATTTACGACGGAATAAAGCAAGAGAAATATAAGTGCTTTTTGTTAGGAAGGTATAAAGATAAAGGGCTTGTAGTGATACCCAGTTTCATACCTTTTCCAGAAGGTTCTGATATTAAGAAAGAAAAAATGCTGAGTCCTTTCTTGAAAAATATTTCTGAATTTAAAGTTTTTGTTCTTGGCGACAAGGTTTATGATTTCGGCAAGGTAAAAGATATTTAAACTAAGAAAGATTCATTGCTTGTGTGCCAGGTTATCCTAATTGGTAAGGAACTCGTCTCGAAAAGGCTTAAGAAGCGATAAAAATACAAGAAAACGAGTGCCCGAAAGGGCTTGCAGGTTCGAATCCTGCACCTGGCGTTTTTGATTATTTCTCTTTTTCCTGCTTAACTCTTGGTAAAGGTAAATGAAATGGTAGATTAAGTTCCTCTTCTATGGCCAGAGCTTTGATGTTACACCTATTCATCAGAAAGTTGAAAACATTCACACGAATCTCTTCATCAACTTTCTTTTCTTTCCAGCTGTCTAGGATCTTCTTTATTTTTTTAGGATCGTCGACAAAAATTAATTCACCTTCAAGTATCAAGTCAGCTATTTTAGGATCGTAAAGTATGGAAAAAGAAAAACTAATCTTTATTGCCTCTTGGGCACCAACCTTTATTTCTTCTTTTGTAATATCCCGTATACTCATTTTTACATCAACTTTTAATTTGCCTTTTATCGGTTCAAATTTTTCAGCAAGAATTTTCTTAAGAGAGAAACCAACAATAACCATTTTTAGAACTAGCGCATATCCTCTTCACTTACAACAACGAAATCTCCTATCGCCAGTATGGCTGAAAAAGGTATAAGAATCCCACCCTCCTTGTCGTGTTCGACGTTTAAGGAAAGTGCATACTGTGTTGGTGAAGAAATTAGGAGGTGTATTAATTCGCCGCTCCTTGTTTCAAAACTTATATCCTTCACAAGCCCAACGCGTTTGCCCTCTTTTGTTACAACAAGTTTACCTACAATGTCCCTAGACAGTCTTTTTTCGTTCATTTTAACATATCTTATTTTTTAAATTATGTTGTTTATAAACTTTTCTATATTTAAGCTTTTCTGTGATTTTCTTCAATTTCTTTAACATGTGTTGTTTAATTTATTAATCGATAGTGTAGGTAAAAAGCTTTGATTTTCATTACATGCTTTTGAATAGAAAGAATGGGTAAGACAACAGGTAAGTGCCCTGCCCCTTCATTTCCTATAGAAATATTTATAAACTAACTTTCTGCTTGTGATTTGGTAGATAGTTTATAAATTTTTATGTTTTGTATTATATATATTGAGATATACATTACACTTCAAACGAAACAATGGTATTTTCACTCTTTCCTTAAGAGAAAGAATGCATCCGTACTTTTCTCCAAAAGAAATCAAGGTGTAGAACTGTCTGCTTTAGGACAAAAATATTTTTAAAGTATAAACTTTTATTCAAAAAATGGTCTCAAAAAAAAGAGATGTAGATTCGAGAGAAGAGAAAGTTAAGGATATTAATGATATATTCAATTCTTTTATGAGACAAAGTATTTTCAAAAATAAATTAATTTTACAATCAAATTACACACCGGAAACAATCCCACATAGGGAAAAACAAATAGCCCAAATTGCTTCAATCATCGCTCCAAGTTTGAGGCTTGAGAGACCTTCTAACTTGTTCATCTATGGTCTTACTGGGACTGGTAAGACACTTGTTTTGCATTACGTTAGGAATCAACTATTAAAGAAGGCTCAAGAGCTCGAAGTTTCACTTTTAATGCCTTACATAAATTGTAAACTAAAAAAAGTTGCCGACACAGAGTATAGGATTCTTGCAGAACTCATAAATAAATTGGGTGGAAAAGTTCCAGCAACAGGACTGCCAACAGATCAGCTTTATCGTAGATTCGTTGATCTCATAGATTCTAAAAAACAGATAGTTATAATTATTTTCGATGAGATTGACCAGGCTGTAAAAAGAATAGGTGACGAATTTCTTTATAATTTCACTAGGATAAATACAGAACTAAGCAAGGCACAAATAACTATCATAGGGTTATCCAATGATTTAAAGTTTTTAGATAGTTTAGATCCGCGGGTAAGAAGTTCATTGAGTGAAGAAGAGATTTTATTTCCCCCCTACAATGCATTGCAGTTGCAAGATATACTGAGAGACAGATGTAAGGAAGCATTCAAACCAAATGTTTTGATGAGCGGAGTAATAGAAAAATGTGCTGCTTTAGCTGCTCGTGAGCATGGAGATGCTAGAAGGGCTTTAGATTTGTTAAGGATTGCTGGAGAGTTAGTTGAGAGAGACGATAAAGAAAAAATATCTTTAGAGTATATTGATAAAGCAAAGGAGAAAATTGAAGCAGATAAACTGCTCATTGCAGTTGAGACCCAACCAAAGCAATTCCAATTAGTTTTGCTTGCAATAATACAGCTTCTTAAAAGAGTAAAACGTGAAAGAAAAGAAGATAAGGTATTTACGGGAGATATTTATGGACTTTATTGTGAATTCTGCAAAAAAACAAGAAATGAAATCTTGACACAAAGAAGGGTAAGCGATATAATTGCTGATTTTGATATGCAAGGACTTGTGAACGCTAAAGTGATAAGTAAAGGCCGTTATGGAAGGACAAGGGAGATTAGTATAGATTTGCCAGAGCAACTTTTAGAGAGGATTACCGATATATTGTATACCTCTTTAAATTTATGATGACTTTCGTAAAAAATTTAATGGCTAAGGGTTACTTAATTGAACCCGGTGCTTTGAAAACAGACATAGTCAAAAATATGGTGGGTATCGATGAGGGCTTACTTACCGAAATAATTTTAGAATGTAATCCGCCCAAACTTATAACTGAAACTTTTTTAACAGACAATATCTCTTTTTTTATACAAAAACTAAACAAATATCCTAAAGAAAGGGTTTCACAAATCTTAACTTGTTTATCAAAGAAATACTTAATAAAAGAGGGGGGAGGTTCTGAAAAAAAGGAAATTAAAAATTTTCCTTCAAGTGGTGTGGATGTCATTGAAGATTATGAAACTAAGACAAAGAAGATCAATGTTGACGACTTCACAAACTATTTCAGGAATAGATACAACTTCTTTAAGAATATTTTGCAAGAAAGGGGATTAGACGGGTTAACGAGCATAGGAAAAATTTTTGGGAATAGAAGAAACCTATCAATTATAGGATTAGTTTATAATAAAAGATACACAAAAAATAGAAATCTTGTATTAGAAGTCGAAGATGTAACTGGGAGAGTTAATGTTGTTGTAAACAAAGAAAAGAAAGAATTGTTTGAAAAGGCAGAATCTGTTGTCCTTGATGAAGTTATAGCGATCAAAGGCTCTGGAAGTTCTGAAATAATTTTTGCTAATGACATTATCTTTCCAGATATTGGGTTGCGAGAATTAAAGTATGCAGGTGAAGAGGAGCATGCTGTTTTTATTGCCGATCTTCACATAGGTTCTAGCAAATTTTTAGAAGAAAATTTTCTTAAGTTTATTTCTTGGCTCAACGGTGAGTTGGGTAATGAAACACAGAAAGAGCTCTCCAAGAAGATAAAATATCTTTTTATTGTAGGAGATCTCACTGATAGTGTTGGAGTATATCCGCAGCAGGAGAAAGAACTTAAAATTAAGGATTTGTATGAGCAATACAAATATGCTGCTGAGTTACTTAGCAAGATAAGGAAAGATATAACAATAATAATCTGTCCTGGAAATCATGACGCAGTTAGGCTTCTTGAGCCTCAGCCAAGATTTGATCCAGAAATAGCACAAGAAATTTACAAGCTTGAAAATGTGGTAATATCGACAAACCCTTCAATAGTAAACATTGGGAAGACAAAAGATTTTCCTGGTTTTAATGTTTTTATGTATCATGGAAGGTCACTTGATTATTATATGGACCAGGTCGATAGTCTTAGACTTGCGAATGCTAAAATGAGGCCGGATCTAGTGCTTCATTTTTTGTTTAAGAAAAGGCATCTTGGACCTACATATGCCTGCACTACTATTCTTCCTGAAAAGGATCTTTTAGCATTACAGACAATTCCAGATATTGTTGTTACAGCGCATGTCCATAGAAGCGCAATTTCTACTTACAATGGGATTCTTGTAATTTCATGCTCCTGCTTTCAATCTAAAACACCATATCAGGAAAAGTTGGGGCATGAACCAGATCCATGCAAAGTTTGTTTATTCAATCTCAAGACGAGAAAGATAAATGTACTAGATTTTAGTTAAAATGATAACAATACCCAAAAGCATAAAAATATTTATAACCGATGCAGATTGGACTCTTTTCGTTTATAAAAATAACCCCTTTTATAGTAGTTGGGATGCCCTTGGAATGTGTTTAAGCACAGAAAGAAAAAAAGAATGGTTTATAGTGAGAGATAAAGATAAGTATCCTAAAGAAATGGACAGGATTGATAGTTTATCTTTGCCAGAAGAAATCAAACTTGAAGAGAAAAGAAAAATTGAAGGAAGGCGGTTTAGAAAAGATTTAGAGTTGTTAAAAGGATATGGTATTGCTTATTTCAAAGAAAAGATTTTTTCAATACCATACACGAAAGGAGCAAAAAAATTTTTTAGAAATATTCAAAAAAATAAACTAAAGGGCAGCATAAGTGCTGGAATTGATTTTATAATCGAAAAAGCTGCTTATGAGCTTAAGATGAATTTTTTTAGTTGTCCTAACCTTTATAATTTGAATGGTGTTTTTATAGGGGGAGGTAAAGCAATCGTGAATTTACGCAATAAGAAAGAAATTTTTTTGGCATGGTGCAGCAAATATAACGTCGATCCAAAAGGAGTCTGTTATTTTGGTGATAATTTAAACTGTGTCAATATTTTAGAATCTTGCTTCGGTATAGCGGTCAACCCCGAGAATGAAAGAGTAGAGAAAGCAGCAAAATATAGTGTAAAGGATTTTTGTGAAATAAAACTAGAATAAAAAGTTAGAAATGTCAGAATTACAGCAATATTTTGATGAAATAGAAGAAAAGGTTAAGAACGCATTTGAAATTGCGAAGAAAGCGCGAGCTAAAGGTTTTGACCCAAAGCGAGTTGTTGAAATTGACTTAGCAACTACGTTAGCACAGAGGGCAATCGGTTTGGTTTCTTTAAAATATCCACAGATGAAGGAACCAAAAATTGAGATAAGAATCAAAGAGCTTGAAGAACAGTATGGTTTTCTTGATCCGGCCGTTTCACTAAAAATAGCTGAAGAAGTTGCTAAAGAAAAATTTTGTAAATTTAGAAGTTTACTTGAAGCAATGGATGCCGGTATAAGATTGGGTTTTGCTTATCTTACATTGGGGGTTGTCGTTTCGCCACTTGAAGGATTAACACACATTAAACTTAAAAAAACAAGAGACGGAAAAGATTATATTGCCGCTTATTATTCCGGCCCTATTCGTTCAGCTGGAACTACAATGGGTAGTTTTTCTTTAATTATAATAGATCACTTGCGCGAAATTTTTGGTTTTGCAAAATATGACCCAACAGAGGAAGAGATTCGTAGAGGTATTACAGAAGTTTACGATTATCATGAAAGAATAACAAATCTTCAGTATCTTGCTTCTGAGCAAGAACTTGATTTCTTGTTGAGACATGTGCCGATTCAAATTGATGGTCTTCCTTCTGAGGATCGTGAAGTCAGTAATTATAAGGATCTTGACAGGATTGAGACGAATATTCTTCGTAATGGTTTTTGTCTGCAACTTTCGGAAGATCTGGCTCAAAAAGCAAGCAAACTTGTACCACGAGTCAAAAAATTACGTGAGAAAGGCTTTAAGCTAAGTGCGTGGGATTTTTTGGAAGAATATGTTGAGTTACAGAAGAAGCTTATTGAGAAGAAAAGGAAAGAAGCCACCGATGTTTATATTCAAGATGCCGTTGCTGGTAGGCCAATATTCGGACACCCCTCTTACAGTGGTGCTTTTAGATTACGATATGGTAGGTCGAGGATGAGTGGCTATAGCGCTGTAGCTTTACATCCAGCGACAATGAAAGTTCTACAAGATTTTATTGCTGTTGCAACCCAACTTAAGCTTGAAAAGCCAATGAAAGGTGCTGCTGTTGGTTTGTGTGATAGTATAGATGGCCCGGTAGTTAAACTTAAAGATGGTTCTGTGAGGGCATTAAAAACTAAAGAGCAGGCAGAAGAGTGTCTTCAAGAGATAGAAGAAATCCTATATGCTGGAGACATCCTTATTAATTATGGTGATTTTTACGACAGGAATCATGCTCTTTTACCTGTTGGTTATTGCGTTGAATGGTGGGTTGCTGAAGTAAAGGAAGCTTTGAAATACAATGAAAAAAAAGGTATTGAAAATATTTTAAACAAAGAAATCAGTCTTGAGGAAGCACTTGAAATAAGCAGAACTTTTGGCGTGCCTTTGCACCCCAATTTTATTTTTTTCTGGTCACAATTAGACAAAGAAAAATTTTCTTTTTTGTTAAAATGGCTCATGCATGCAGAAATCAAGGATGATAAATTACTTTTACCTTTCGAATCTTTAAATCGTGAGAATTGGAGTAATGCCAAACGAGCTTTAGAAATTTTGGCAATCGAACACAAAGTTAGTACAGCTCATGTGGTCATTTTACCAAACGCTTGGAAGGCCTTTTTAGTCAATCTTGGTTTGCGGAGTTTAAATAAAGAAAAATTAAAAGAATTGTTTGAGAAGTTTGAAAAATCGGACTGCAGCAACGTTTTAGATTTCATTAATTCAATTGCTGAAGTTAAAATTAAGGATAGGGCTGGGTCTTTTATAGGATCTAGAATGGGTAGGCCAGAAAAAGCTAAACCACGAGAACTGACTGGTTCACCGAATAGTTTGTTTCCAGTAGGTGAAGAGGGAGGGAGGATGAGAAGTTTTCAAACCGCTTTAGAGGCTGGTATGGTAAAAGCAGATTTTCCTTTGTATTATTGTGAAAAATGTAAGAAAGAAACAATTTATGGTGTTTGTGAAAATTGTGAATCGCTAACAAAGAAACTGTTCTACTGTTCTAAATGTAACAGCAAACTTGATACTAGTTTTTGTAAATTGCATGGTAAGACACAGTCCTTTGCAACTCAAAGAATAGATATTAAACACTACTACGAAACTGCATTGAAAAAAGTAAATTCTTTCAAGGAAATAAAAATAGAGCCTAAACTTGTTAAAGGAGTTAGAGGAACTAGTTCGCAGGACCATATTCCTGAAAATTTATGCAAGGGCATTTTGCGTGCAACTTTTGGTTTGACTGTGAACAAAGACGGAACAATGCGTTTTGATGCAAGCGAATTGCCCATAACACATTTTAAAGCAAAAGAGATAGGTGTAAGTGTTAAAAAACTTAGAGAATTAGGTTATAAGTATGATGTTCATGGCAAGGAACTTGTAAGTGAAGAACAACTTTTAGAAATAATGCCATGCGACATAATTTTACCCTGCTGTTCCGAATCTCTTGATGTAACCGCAGATGATTTTTTTTTGAGGGCAACACAGTTTATTGATGCGTTACTTATTAGTTTGTACGGGTTAGAACCATACTATAATGTAAAGTTCAGAGACGATTTAGTAGGACATCTTTTAATTACAATCGCACCACATAATGCGGCAGGTGTTGCTGCAAGAATACTCGGTTTTAGCAATACGCAAGGTTTTCTTGCATCTCCTTTTCTGCATGGTGCAATGAGACGTGATTGTGATGGTGACGAAGCTGGGATGATGTTATTATTGGACGCTTTTATAAACTTCTCGAGAGATTATTTACCTGCTCATAGGGGGGCAACACAGGATTCTCCAATAGTTTTAAATTCAAGACTTCGTGCTAATGAGGTTGATGAAATGGTTTATAACATCGATGTTGTTAAGGAATATCCCTTAGAACTTTATATGGCTGCAGAAAAGGGAATGATGCCGAGAGACCTGAAAATTTTACAAATTAGTGATAAAGTCAAACTGGGCGATGGGGCTTTTCAAGATCTTTTTTTTACACACGAAACCTTAGACATAAACAACGCTACTGTTTGCAGCTCGTACAAATTACTTACAACAATGTCTGAAAAAGTTGAAAAACAAATGGAACTTGCGAGAAAGCTTAGAGCTGTTGATATTAAGGATGTTGCCAAACTTGTTCTTGAAAGACATTTTATTCGAGACATTAAAGGAAACTTTCACAAATTTACTAGACAACAGTTTAGATGTGTACAATGCAATGAAAAGTACAGAAGGCCGCCTTTACTCGGTAAATGCTTAGAGTGTGGTGGTAGAATAATATTTACTATTGCAGAGGGTTCTATAGTCAAGTATCTTGAACCTGCAATTAAGCTAGCCGAGGAGTTTGATGTTTCTTCTTATACCAAACAGAATTTGGCTCTTTTAAAACAAAATATTGAAAGCGTGTTTGGTAAAGAAACTGAAAAGCAAGAAAAACTTGCCAAATGGATTTCAGGTTAAATATCTTAAATATATTTAATATCTTTAGGGGGGACATCATTAGGCTACAATTAATTTTGTAAATTCGATTTCCTTGTTGTATTTTTAAGAAATGGGTGGGTTAGTTGGGATAGTTTCTAAGAAAGATTGCAAGAAAGACTTATTTTATGCTACGGATTATCATTCTCATTTAGGCACCGTATTTGGTGGCATGGCAATTTTTGATGGAACTTTTAAAAGGAAAATTCATACAATTGACAAATTTCAATTCAAATCTAGGTTCGTTGAGGATATTGATTTTACCAATATGGAAGGAAATAAGGGACTTGGGGTCATAAGTGATAGAGATGCGCAACCACTAGTAATTAAACTAAAATTTGGGGAATTTGCTATTTGTGGGTCTGGCTATATTAATAATCAAAAAGAACTGGTTGAGAAACTACTTCAAGAAGGAGTTGTTTTTTCTGAAATGATAAATGACCAAATCAACCAGATTGAAATTGTTGGTAATCTAATTAATAAGGGCGAAGATATCAAGAGTGGTATAGAGTACATGTTCAGTCAAATAAAAGGGTCTATGTCGCTCCTTTTACTTTGTAAAGATGGAATTTATGCTGTGAGAGATAAATTTGGAAGAACTCCTTTAGTGCTTGCTGAAAAACAAGATTCTAAAATTGTTGTTTCAGAAACCTGCTCTTTTAAGAACCTTGGTTTTAAAACTAAAAAATTTTTAGGACCGGGCGAAATAATTCTTATCACCGAAAATGATATTGTTCAGATTAAAGAGCCAGAAAAAAAACTTCAGTTATGTACTTTTTTGTTTGTTTATACTGGTTTTCCTGCTTCGGAGTATGAGGGCAAGAGTGTTCAAGCATTCAGAGAAAAACTTGGAAGATCTATGGCAAGTAAGGATTACGTAAGGCCAGATTTTGTTTCAGGCATAGCAGATTCAGGAACGGCGTATTCTTATGGGTATGCGTCAGAATCCAGAATTCCTATAAGCCTTCCATTGTTAAAGTACACCCCTGGGTGGGCCAGGAGCTATGTGCCGCCAGATCAGACTACAAGAGATAAAATAGCTTTAATGAAACAAATTGTTGCTGAAGAAATTCTGAAAGAGAAAAAGATTGTAATTACGGAGGATTCTATTGTTCGTGGGACACAGTTAAAGAATTTTTTAATAGCTAAGTTATTGGATGCTGGTGCAAACGAAATACATCTTAGGCCGGCTTGTCCTCCCCTGATGTTTCCGTGTCCATTTTTAGTGGCCACCAGAAGTTTAGATGAGCTTTTTGCAAGAAAAATTTTAAAAAAATTAGAGCAACAAGGAAAGAGAATAGAGATTGGAAACTATCTTGATCCTGATTCTCAAGAATATAAGGAAATGATAAAAGTCATGGAACAAGATTTGGGTGTTACTTCTTTAGTTTATCCAAAGATAGAGGAAGTTATAGAGGCAATTGGTTTGCCTAAAGAAAATTTATGCACCTATTGCTGGACTGGTAAGGACGATAGTGGCATGGCTTAAAGGACATAAAACAGAATTACTGGCAAGAGCAAGGACCCCATCATGTGGATCTTTTTTACACCAAGAATTGAGGTTAGAATTCCTATTGCGGTTCCTGAAACAAGAACCAGCAATGCAAGCCAACCAGAGATTACTGGTGTCATGATTAGAAGGAAAATTAAAATCCCAAGACAAAGGTATTTGTAATTAAATTTGGTTATGTTTTTACTGAACGCTTTTGCAAGAAGAGAAGAAAGAAAAACACAGATTATTGCCGTAACAATAGCAATCGCAAGAAAGATCCATAGTTGATTTATGGCTAGGTCAGGCAGGAATTTTCCTATAAATACAGCTATCCCTGTTCTTGGTTTGTTGATAGCATATAACGCAACGAAACTTAGAGTCATTGTCATTGTGCTTATCATTCCGAGTAAGACCAAGAAGGAACGTTCAGACATTTTTTTTAAAGTTGATGAAATTGTTGCAGCTTGTGCTGCCCCTATTCCTGGCAAAAAAGAAACGAGGCTTGATGACAAAATACTTGACCAAAAACTTGTTCTGAGTTCTTGTTTTTTAATTTTAATTGTTTGAATTTTTTGTTTTGGAATAGAAACATTTTGAAGAAAACTTAATGTTAGCAGAGAGGATCCAAATAAACCAGTAAACAGAGGAAATAAAGGTTGCTTGATTACTGTGAGGTTAAGAGTTGTTACACCTAAAATTCCTGCAAGCCCAAAAATAAAAACTGCTGGAATTTTTTTGTCTTCTTTTAAGATTAATAGGAAAGAGATTCCAATAAGGATGAAAGCCATAATTTTGTGTAGGTAAGGATAAAATATAGAAGCAGTGATAACAAAAAAAGGTGCTAAGGCACAGGCTGTTAATGTTCCGAAAAAACAACCAAGACTTGTTAACTTGATAGCAGCATAGCCATGTCCTTTTAAAAGAAGTCTATGGCCTGGTAAAACACTCAGGGCAGTTTCTTCACTTGGGGCGCCCAAGAAAATAGACGGAAAAAAATCTAAGAAACAGTGGGTTATTGCCATGGCCACTATAAAACATGCTAAGGTAATTGATGTTGTGAATCGTAAAAAGAAAGCAGAGAATGTGAACAACAACATTGCAACAAGATTTATATGTATTCCCGGGATCAAACCAGTTACCATTCCTGCAGCAATTCCTAGAATTACTGCGAGAATTATTTGCCACATTTTATATTTTTATACTTTTAACTTGTATCTGTAGATCACCTTTATATTCTGTTATTTTCCCTATAATCTCTACTTTTAAACCTTTGTTTAAATCTAGGTTTTCATAAAAAACACAATCAATAGAGCCAGTTTCATCGGCAATTTTGAAAATAGTTATTTCACCAGTTTCTGTTTTTATGTTTTTAACTTGTTCTACTTGTCCTTTAAGTTTGACCCATTCGTCTAGAATTTTTTTATTTATACTTGAAATGTTGATTGCCCTAGGTTCAAGGGAATTCGAAACTGCTATTAAAATAAATAAACTAACAAAGAGCACTATCAAAGAAATTTTAAGCAAAGTTTTTGTTCGCATCATACATTTATATGTTTTAGAGATATTTAAACATAATTTTTAGTAGAAAGATTTAAGAAATTAGCATGCTATGCTTACTTATGGACGTTGAAACCAAGATTGATTTAATAAAGGAGTTTGCTGAAGAGATTCTCACAGAGCAGGAATTAAGAGAATTACTTGAAACAAATGAGCACCCGCTTGCTTATGATGGTTTTGAACCCAGCGGACTCGCGCCAATACATTTTGGTTTATTGAGGGCAGCAAACTTAAAAAATATGTTAAAAGCTGGTTTTAGATTTAGATTATATCTTGCAGATTATTTTGCTTTTATAAACAATAAGTTAGGAGGAGATCTTGAGAGCATAAGAAATGCTGGTGAGTATTTTATTGAGGTATGGAGGGCTTGTGGAATAGATACTAAAAAAGTTGAAGTTGTATGGGCCAAGGATATTATGTCGAGCTTGTCGTATTGGGAAAAGGTTTTGAAAATTGCAAAAGAAATAACTCTTGCAAGAGGATTGAGAGCAACAACGATTATGGGGAGAAAGAAGGGCGAAACCAATAATATTGCTCAATTAATGTATCCTGCAATGCAGATAACCGATATTAATTATATGGATATAGACATCTGTCAACTTGGAATGGATCAGAGAAGGGCACATGTGCTTGCAAGGGAGATCTTTCCTAAATTTAAATGGAAAAAACCAATCGCAATACATCATCACATTCTTCTTGGATTGCAAGGGTTGCAGAAAAAAGCTACAGGAGAGGAAACATTAATGGCTTCTAAAATGTCTAAATCGCAGCCGAAGACTTGTATTTATATGCATGAAACAATAGAAGAACTAAAGAAAAAAATTGGGAATGCTTATTGTCCTCCAAAACAAGATGAAGGAAATCCAATACTTGAGTATTGCAAATATATTTTATTCAAGGAATTTAAGACAATCTTAATAGAAAGACCAAAGAAATTCGGTGGCGATGTTGAGTTTCAAGATTATGAGGACTTAAGGCACACATATTGTGAAGGTAAGTTACATCCTCAAGATTTGAAAAATGCAGTTATAATTTACCTAGACAAGTTAATTAATCCAGTAAGGGAATACTTTGAAAAAAATAAAAAAGCAAAAGAACTTTATTCTTTAGTAAATAGTTATCAGGTCACGAGATAGAATGCCAAAGAAAAAATATAATCTTGCTCTTGTCTTAAGTGGTGGTGGTGCCCGTGGCATGGCGCATATTGGTGTGCTCGAGATTTTAGAGAAAAGCAATATAGTACCAAACGTTATAATCGGCACAAGTGCTGGTGCTTTGGTTGGTGGCATGTATGCTGCTGGTGTACTAGACAAATTTAAAAAAGAGTTAATTGGAAAGAAAAAAGAAATCAAAAAAATTTTGCGAGTCTGGCCCTCAAGGGAGGGGTTAATAAAGACAGATAAGCTGGAGAGGGAACTAAAGAAGCTTATTGGCGAGAGAAAAATAGAAGAACTGGATAAGAAATTCATAGCAGTTTCTGTTGATTTGTTAACTGGTAAGAAAGTTTTAATTGAAGAGGGAACTTTATGTCAGGCGATCCTTGCGAGTATTGCGATACCTCTTGTATTTCCTCCTTTACACAGGGAAGGGACGCTGCTTGTCGATGGTGGTTTAGAAGATCCACTGCCAATAGATGAGGGTTTTAGATTAGCGAGAAAAGTAATAGCAGTCGATATAACCCGCAGTATTGATAAAATACCAAAAAAAGATAAATATAATTTTGTGGATATTCTTGAACGAGCACTAATCATCATTCAGTCAGAGATTAGTGAAGCTGCTTTGAAAAAATACAGGCATAACTTGGTAGTTTTAAAGCCCGATGTTAATATAAATACTCTTGAATTTTCTAGGTCAAAAGAAGCGATATCTATTGGTGAAGAAGAGACAAAGAAAAACTTAGAAAAAATAAAAGAATTGCTAAGTAGATAACTTTTTATTTCTCGATTTTTGTGCCGCATTCAGAGCAAAATTTTTCATGACCTTCTAAAAGGTTTTGGCATTTTGGGCATTTTGGCTGTGGTTTCTCTTCTACTGGGATATAGTTAGATCTGCCAGTTAGGATCTTGCCAAATGCTTTCATAACAGAAGGGTCATGCATAAATTTCCTCAAGTCTCTGCAGCCTCCGGGTGTGAATGTCATTTTTCCTCCTTAATTTTATCCCCTGGCCTTTTGAGACTGGTTTTTATTAACTTTGATGACTTTATAAACTTTTCTAACAACTTAAAAAGGAAGAAGAAGACGTAAAGGCCCCCAAGCCTCTTTTTTATTCGTTTTTTGCTTTTAAATATATTCTTAGAATGTAAAATATAAAATTCAAAATATAGGTTTAAATAATTCTTTTATAAAAGGATTTTTAAATTAGGACCGACTTAATCTGGATATTGGGTGCTTAAAAATGTTGAATTTTAAAAAAGAAGGGTGGAATTTGGGTGAAATTTTACCCGGGACAAATAATAAAAGAATTTTTACTCTTATGAAAAAAATTTCTTTTAATGTTAAAAATTTTGAGAAGTATAAAGAAAAAATAAAACCAACAATCAAAGCGGAAAAATTTTTTTCAATGTTAAAGGATTCAGAAAAAATTGCTGGAACGCTAGCGCGCTTGGAGGGGTACACCAACCTTAACTTTTATACCGATACTAGTAATCCTTTGGCACTTAAACTTAAAAAACAAACAGAACAATTCTGCGCTGAAAAAGTAAATCAGATGTTGTTCTTTGATTTTTTCTGGAAAAAATTAGACGACAAAAATGCTAAAAGAATTTTAAGAAAAGCAGGCACCTATAGATATTTTTTGAAGAACTTGAGGAAATTTAGAAAATACATACTTAAAGAAGAAGAGGAGAAAATAATAAATATAAAGGACGTAACCGGAAAATCTGTTCTTGGATCCCTTTATTCTATATTAACCAGCAAATTTTTATTTGAAATGGAAGAAAAAGGAAAAAAGAAGAAATTCACAAGAGACCAATTGACAAAGTTCATTTATAGCAATGACAAAGAAGTCAGGAAAAAAGCCTACCTTACTCTGTATGTACCATTCAAACAAGAAAAGGAGATCATAAGTGAAATTTATAGAGCAATTGTTCTTGACTGGAAAAATGAGAACATAAACCTAAGAGGTTTTAAAAAAGCAATTTCTATAGTGAACCTAAATAATGATGTTCCAGACGAAGCTGTAGAAAACCTTTTTTATTCCTGTAAGAAAAATGTTTCAATTTTTCAGAATTATTTTAAACTCAAAGCCAAAATACTTGGAATTCAAAAGTTTAGCCGTTATGATATCTATGCCCCTGTAGGGAAACCGAAAGAGTATAATTTTAATGAGGCAATGAGATTTGTTTTGGATTCATTTAGATTATTTAACGAAGATTTTTATAAAAATAGTTTGAAGCTTTTTAAAAATAAACATGTTGATTCTGAAGCAAGAAAAGGAAAAAGAACTGGCGCATTTAATTTTTCAATTGTTCCTGATCTTTTACCATACGTCTCAATTAATTTTGCAGGGCATTTTAAAGATATCTTTATTGTTGCCCATGAGTTAGGGCATGCAGTTCATGGAATTTTTGCCTCAAGGAATTCTTTTTTCAATTTTCACCCGCCATTACCATTAGCAGAAATCTCTTCGATTTTTGCTGAGATGCTGGTATATGATTACTTATTTAAAAAATCAAATCTCGATTTTAAGAAATATCATCTTTTTTCAAGACTTGACGATCTTTATGCCACTATTCAGAGACAGGCTTTTTTTAGTATTTTTGAGGAAGAAGCTCATAAAAAAATGGAAAACTCTTCAATGCACGAAATAGCTGAAATTTATAAAAAAAATTTAAAACAGCAATTTGGAAACTCCCTCATTTTACCTGATGATTTTAGATGGGAATGGTTAACTATCCCCCATTTTTACGAAGATCCTTTTTACTGTTATTCTTATGCTTTTTCCAATTTGCTTGTTCTTTCTTTGTACGAGAGATACAAAAAAGAGGGCAAAGATTTTATCCCGGTTTTTTTGGATTTATTGCGGGCTGGTGGTTCCCAAGAACCAGAGAAATTGCTTGCAAAACATGGTTTTAAGATTCGTTCAACAAATTTTTGGAAGCAAGGTTTTAAACTTATCGAGGGGTTAGTCAAAGAGGCAAAAAATGTTGGTTAAAGTTCCATTTACAAACACGAAAGGTGCCTGGCGTGAAGGTATCAGCAACGATACTGTCAAAGGTCCAAATGCGATCATTAAAGCTCTAAAAGATATTTGGATGAGTGAAAATTATGTGCTTAATGTTGAACTAATTAACTTAGAAAAAAACATCAGAGAGATTTCTTCAAAAGAAAAAATTTTTGAAGAAGCAAAAAATTTTTTTCAAACGGTCAAGGAAAGATTAATTTTTATTGGTGGCGATCATTCAATAAGTTATAATCTTGTGAAAGCTTTTTCAGAAATTAATGAAGATGGCGGTATATTAGTTTTTGATGCGCATCTTGATTGCATGGTTTCGCACAAGGTTCCAAATCATGAAGAATGGCTTCGTGCTTTGATTGAACGTGGACTTAGACCAGGGCGTGTAACCCATGTTGGTTTAAGGGCGCCATGCTTAGAGGAAATCAATTTTGCAAAAAATAGGATCAGTATTTTTTCTTGTAAGGATATTTTTAAGGGTTTTAAAGGAGCTATAGAAGAAATAATTAAAAAAGTAAAGAGGTTTGAAAATTTGTATGTTAGTATAGATATCGATGTTGTTGACCCTGCCTTTGCTCCCGGTGTGGCTTATCCCGAACCAGGTGGATTAACTTCTAGAGAATTTTTATACATTATTCAGAAAATAATATCATTAAAAAATTTTAAAGCTCTCGATATTGTTGAAGTTAATCCAGAAAAAGATTTAAATGGTCAAACTGTTAAGTTAGCATCAAGGATTGTTGTGGAGTCATTATAAAAGAGGAAAATGAACAGAATAGTCAAGCTTTTGATTGCGTCAGACACTTTACTTTGGACTGGTCTTGGCCTAGTTTCTCCAATACTTGCCATTTATATTAAAGATTATCTGCCAGGGGGGACTATAGCTGTTGTCGGCGTAGCAACAATGCTTTTCTTAATAACAAAAGTTATATTGCAGCTCACTTTTTCTAAAATTTTTTATCCAAAAGACAGATTTTGGATGGTCGTGGTTGGAACGTTGTTTGTGGCCAGTGTTCCTTTTATTTATCTATCTGCAACAGCTATTTGGCACCTCTATGTTGCACAGATTGTTTATGGTTTTGGTGCTGGGCTGGCTTTTCCTGCATGGTTTTCTCTTTTTGCTAGCAATTTGACAAAGGGCAAGCAAGGGCATGAATGGTCAATATATTCGGGATTTGTCAGTATTGGAATGGGCGCAGCAGCTTTAGTAGGTGCATGGCTAGCTGAAACAGTAAGCTTTAGTTTAGTCTTTATTCTAGCTGGATGTTTTGGTGTTGCTGGGATGATAGTTTTGCTTGGTTTACAGAGAGAAAATCTAAAGAAGATTTTACCTTATCAGATGTTTATCAACAAGCATAAACCAAGCAATTAAAATGAGGTGCTTTTTAGCTATTGATTTGCCAGTAGAAATAAAAAAAGAGTTAAGAAAAGTACAAGAACAACTGAGAAAGTCAAGCATAAATGCTAAATTTGTTGAGCCAGAGAATCTACATTTAACTTTAAAATTTTTCGGAGAGGTTACGGATTTTCAGGTTAATCAAATTAAAGAAGCACTGAAAAAAATCAGGTTTGAAAAGTTTCAGGCAAAACTTGGTAGCGTTGGTTTTTTCTCCCCAGATTTTGTTAGAGTTTTGTGGGTATCCTTAGAACCTTGTGAAAAGTTTTTTGAACTTCATAAAAAAATAGAAGGTTTTTTAAACATTTTAAAGATAAGAAAAGAAGAAAGAGAATTCAAAAGTCATGTTACTCTAGCAAGAATTAAAAGTTTGAACAAAGAAGAATTTTTTAAAAAAATTAAAGAAATTAAAGTTAGATCGCTTGAATTTCCAGTAGATTCTTTTTGCTTGAAAAAATCGATACTCACAGAAAAAGGTCCAATTTATGAAAATTTAGTGAGGTTTGAACTGACCTAACCGAAATATTGGGTGTTTACAATTTTTTTCATTGTTTCTGCCTTTCTTCTGTCAAATTTATTTATTTTTATAAGATCTTCTAACTCAGCATTTATAATTCTCTTGATCGTTTTGAATTTTTTCAATAAAGTTTTTGCTGTTTTTGGTCCTATCCCTGGGAAACTTTCTAGAACTAATTGTTGTTGTTCTTGTAAGCTGTTTGCCCGTTTTTTTACTTTAAGGCTAATTTCTCTGTTTGGTTTTGTCAATCTTTTTTCCAATACAAGCAAAAAGTGGGCAGTATCCTTATAATTTTTTGTGAAGATGATTGGAATATGGTAATTTAATAAGATAGACAATAGCATTCCTCTAATAGCATTTGAATGAATTCCTTCATTCGAGTCATTATAAAGTTCTTGTTCTTCTATACCTTCCAGAATCAAAAGTTGTTTTGGGTACTCTTTAAGTTCTTGAAGTTGTCTTATTAATCTCTTACTGATCATGCTGTTTATAAAATCGGGAATTGTCTTGCGTTCAATTGCAATGTCTCCGAGAATATAATCCGCAATTTTTAAGTGTTTTATTTCTACCTCTGCTCTGTTTGCAATAAGTTCTGGAATGACTAAAGAATTTTTTTCTCTTTTATCTACGATTATCATCTTATACTTTTAGATGTTTTTAGTTTTAAAATATTTTTGTTTGTTGTTCTAGAAAATATCTGATGTTTTATAAGAATCTTTTTATATTTCAAAACATTATAGCCTAGATGGATAACCTAGAAGACAGACCTGAAAAAGATATTTATTATTTAGGGATTGCACGACAAGTGGCTAGGAGATCGACCTGTCTGAATTTGAAGTTTGGTGCAATAATTGTTAAAGAGGATGCCCTTATTGCTAGTGGCTATATAGGTGCTCCCAGAAAGGTTCCCAATTGCACTGCTTTGAAAAGATGTTTTAAGAAAGAATTCACAGAAAAATCACGAAATGAATCTTGTAGAAGTTTGCATGCGGAAGCAAATGCTCTTTTGAATGCGGCAAGAACCGGGGCAAATGTTCTTAATGGAATAATGTATATATTTGGTGAAGACGCTAGGGGCAATGTTCTTTCATTCAAGCCATGTATTGTTTGTAGAAGGATGATAATAAACGCGGGCATAAAGGAAGTTGTTGTGCCCTGGAGAGGCCAGGCTAAAAGATATAAAGTAGAGAATTGGGTAAAAGAGGTAAAGAAAAATCCTTTTAAAGAGTTTTTTGGGTGATCTTATCTTATCCCAAGAATTTTTTTTATTTTTTGTTCATTAAAACCTATAATAATCTGATCATCAATTTCGATAACAGGAACCCCCATTTGACCGGATTTTTTAATCATCTCTTCTGCTGCTTTTTCATCTTCTGCTACATTTATTTCTTGAAACTCAAAACCATGCTCTTTGAGAAAATTTTTGGCTATATGACACCATGGGCATGATGGTGTTGAATAAACTTTTATTTTGTGTTGTTGCATTTTTGTAAAATCAAACAAATTCTTTTAAATCTTTTTGTTTTTTGTTTTTTTCTTTTTTTTCAAAATGGTTTTTTATATCTTGCAGAATGCCGTACATCTTTTTTTCTTTGTGGAAAGCTGCCCAATGATAACTTTCATCTCTTGTTCCTTTTGTCATTAAAATTACAAGTTTTCCAGGTTTCAAGCGAGCGGTTCTCCCTCTTCGCTGAATCTGTCTGATTGCACTTGGAATCGGCTCATAAAGAATAACTAAGTCAACTTCAGGGATATCGAGACCTTCTTCACCTATACTTGTTGAAACTAAAACATTCATTTTGCCTTCTTTAAATTCCCAAAGGATTAACTGTTGTTCTTTTTGTGATAGGCCATTTAATCTTCTGTTTGCTTGACCAATAAAAATCTTTGATTTAATACCTTGTTTTGTAAGTTCGTCATTAATTTTAGCTACACTATCTCTGTATTGTGAAAATATAAGCGCCTTTAAATTAGGTTTATTTTTAACTTCTTTTATTATTACCTCTTTTAGCTTAGAAAGTTTGGGATGCTCAAAACCTTGCTCGTAGAGTTTAGAGGTGATTAAATAAGTATCTTGAAATTCTTTTGTATTAACAATTTGCATTACCGCTTTACTTTTCTTCTCTCTTGCCTGCTCATAAAGATCTTGTAAGTAGTTAAATAAAGTTTCTAGAGTTTGAGTTTCAAGTAGCTCGAGAGCATGTTGTAACTTGATTGCTTGAGCACAGACACTTACTCCTTTAAGAACATTAAAATGTTTTTCTCCTGATATGATCATATTTCTAAGTTTTGATTGCAATTCTAAAAGTGCTTTTTTTGTTGCCTTAGTAAATAGTAACTTTCTATTTTCTAGCTCTTGAATTTTTTTATCATAAATTTTTTTTAACAAAATCTTTACCTCTTGAAGTTCTTCAGGAAATTCTACTTTAACTATTTCGTAAATCAACTTCTGTAGATATGGTTTAACATCTTCTGATTCTCTTGTTCTTATTTCTAAAGCTTCTATACCAAGATTTTTACAAATTTCTTTTATTTTAGATTTTTCGTGACTTGGCGAGGCTGTTAAGCCCAAAAGTCTTGGATTTTTTGCTTGTTCAAGATATTTTTGCGCAACATAAGTATAGCCATAGTTCTTTAAGCATCTGTGAGCCTCATCCTCTATCAACAAAGAAACTTGTTTGAGGTCTATAAGATTATTTTTAAGATCGTTATGAATACACTGTGGTGTTGAAAATACTATCTGAGCTTTCTGCCATATTTCAGCACGTTTTTTGGCATTTATCCTGCCTGTAAATAAATGCATTTCAATATTCTCAGCCTCTTGAAAATTTTTTTTAAAATAATGAAAATGTTGCTCTGCCAGCGGTCTTGTTGGTGCAAGAAATAGAACTTTGCTTGAAGGAAAGAGTTTTAAACGTTCTTGAGCAAGAAGCAATGCAATTAGAGTTTTACCTAAACCAGTTGGCAATACAACTAAAGTATTTTTCTTTTTTGCTGTTTCAAAAATAGCAAGCTGATAAGCTCTTGGCTGTAACATTTTTTGGCCATGGCAATTCCAACCACAGATCATTCTTTTTAAATCACAGAGAATATATAAAAGTAACCTTTGGCTCGATTTAAACATATTTAATATAATTTGAGAATTCGGGCCTAGAGCATAAAGGTATGCTGTCTGGGCATATACGGACAAATTCTGCATAACCTTAGAATCAAATATTAGATACTTTATGCAGCAAATCATCCTTACCAGCTTTGTATTTTTTATTGCTTGATCAAACAGCTGAAAAGATTGCAAAGCTGTAACAAAAATTCCATGTTTAATTAAATTATTCTCGGAGCATTATCTAAGAAAAATAGAGATAGCTAAAAGCTGAAAGATCAGAAAATTTCAAAATTGTTTCAAAAATGCAACCCAGTCTTTTTTACCAGCTTTGCTGTATGCTTCTATTGCCCTATCAAGCCGGCCATTTTCAATGCATTTATTTCCTATCTCAATAAATTGTTCTTTTTATTTTTTCAGCTATCTTTTTCATTTCTTTTTCTGGAATTTTTTTAACATTGTTTATGTCAAGCCACCCTTCTAGGTGGCCATCACCCTTAAATCTTGGTACGAGCCAGACATGAGCATGGGGGACTGCTTCTCCTATAACAAGAGAGATAACCCATTCTGTTTTTATAGCCTTTCTTATTGCATTTGCTATCTTTTTTACAACTTTAAAGTATTCATCTATATTTGGAACATCCCAAACCCACCGATAATGCTTTTTTGGTATAATCAAGGTATGGCCAGGGTTCAATGGCCTTATGTCAAGGAAAGCAAGAAACTTAGAGTCTTCATAAAGTTTGTAGCAAGGAATTTTACCCTTTACAATATTGCAAAAAACACAATCCATTTTAGAACTAGCCAATATAACTTAATTTTGGCACAAGGTTGTCGATGTCTGTTTTTTCATTAATTTTTTCTTCTTCCTTCTTTTTTACCATTTCTTTTCTAAGCAGGTTGGCTATTTAAATTTTTACTTTTTCTTATCTCACTGATTTTTTCTTTAGGGCAACAAACTTTAAAAAGGCCAAGTTCTTTATGTTTTTAATAAAAGGAGGTTAAAAATGGCCTTTATTTTGATGCACATAGGGGTGATACTTTTTTTAATTGGCTGGTTGCTGCAGTTATTGCTAGGAAAAGGGAAGTTGAATTTGATCTTTGTGATCTTGTTCTTCATAGGTGCAATATTGTTTATGATATTGTATATTACGCCGGTTTTTATGACCCTTGAGTTTGTGCTTTGGTTGATTATAGCGATACTCGCAATTTTGAGTGCATTTGTAGGAAGAAAATAAAATTATCTTGAGTTGTATTTTTTTCTTTTCTTTTTATTTTAAATACTGGGAGATATGCTTACAATCCTTTTTTAGCAGAACCCTTGATTTAAAATGAAAACAATTATGGACCTGCCGGGAGTCGAACCCGGATATCACCCTAGCCAAGGGCGTATTCTTCCATTGAATTACAGGCCCTACAATTTAAAAAAGGAAGAATAATATTTAAATTTGAGTTTTTAAGAACTTATCTAGTTTGTCAATTTTTATCCGCGTTTGTTTCATTGTGTCTCGGTCACGAATTGTTACTGTGTCATCTTTTAAAGTTTGGCTGTCAATTGTAATGCAAAAGGGAGTACCAATCTCATCCTGTCTTCTGTATCTTCTACCAATAGAGCCAGAATCGTCGTAAAAGCAAGAAAAATCTTTTCTTAGCCCTTCATAGATTTTTTTTGCTATTTCAGGCATACCTTCTTTGTTGACAAGAGGCAGTATTGCTATTTTTACCGGGGCTATTTTTGGCGAGAAGGTAAAGGTTGTACGGTCATTTTTAGGTTCTTCTTTGTAGCTTGTGTCGAGAAGTGCGAAGATTGTTCTGTCTAGACCAGCAGATAATTCAAAAACATTTGGAAGTACTTTTTTCCCAGTATTTTCATCAACAACCTCAAAATTTTGCTTTGAAACTTGTTGATGTCTTGAAAGATCATAATTCCCACGATGGTTGCAGGCACATAATTCAAGCCAGCCAATACTTGTGAGAACCTCAAAATCCCAAGTTTCTTTTGCATAGAAAGGTCGGTCATCTTTAGAAACCAATCTGAATCTCATAAATTCGTTTTTTATTCCAACCTCGCCATAAAATTTTTTTAATAGTGCCAAATAGTATGCGATTAATTTGCTTGAAATTTTTTTTTCTTTTACAGCATTTTCAACCCCCATTTTAATTAATTTTCCTTCGATGTATAGTGGTAAGATCTCTGTTTTTACCTGTTTGATATCCATTTCATTTTCTCTTTCAGGATTAAAAAAAACTTCAATTTCCATTTGGGTTATCTCCCGCAATCTTACAAGCCCTTGTCGTGGAGATATTTCGTTTCTAAAAACCTTGCCAATTTGGGCTATTGCAAATGGTAACTTTACCCTTGCAGTCCTAAATATCCTTGGAAAATTTATAAAGATTGATTGGCATGTTTCTGGGCGCAAATAACATTCTTTTAATTCAGCACCGATGCCTGTTCTTAACATCATATTCCATTGTTCTGTTTTTTTAAGATTCGAACCGCATTTTGGACATTTTATTTTATATTTTTTTATTAACTCGTCATATTTTTCATTCGAGAGTTTTTCAGGAATTTCCTTTTTTGTTACTTCTTCAATTAATCTGTTTGCTTTAAATTTTGAACCACATTTTTGGCAAGAAACTAACGGGTCTGTGAAATTCGTTAGATGCCCCGAAGCTATAAAAACAGATTTTGGCATTATCTGTGAACCATCGATTTCGATCATTTCTTCCTTTCTGACAAGTTCTTTACGCCAAATCTTAATAATGTTCTCTTTTAAAGCAATACCATTCTGACCATAATCAAAAAAACCAGCTTGTTTGTCTGGGTAAATTTCAGCTGTTGGCCAGAAGAATCCTCGTTTTGAAGCTATTTCAAGGACTTTTTTAAGTTTGTTCTCTCTTTCTTTCATGATTTTTTAAGCGTTATGATTTATTTAAACCTTATCTTTAGATTTTAATTAAAAATCGTAGAAGGTAGAGAACGGTTCCGGAGGCTAAAGGGACTATCAAGTTGTCATCAGCGTCATTTTGGCCCACTTTTATTGCGATAGATTCAGCTAGCATTCCTGCAATTGCAGCTACAGCCGCGTAGAGCGATGAAACAAAAAAGAAGGCTACGAAAAACGAAACGACTAAGCCAATAATCCCCGCAAATCCCTTAAATACTCGGTCTTTTTTATAAGGTTTTTTTGTTAGAGCTTTTCTCGCAAGACATGTTGTTGGGTCTCCGAAAGTTAGTACAGCTATTGAAGCTAGCGCGATATCAAGCGGGAATAATTTTGCGGTTAATAAACAACCGGCAAGTAAAAAGATTAGACCTTTGCCAGGGAATTTTTCTTCATCTTTTTTCCCTAACTTATTTGTAAGACAAATTATTATTGGAATTTTTATTTTTCTTGCAAGCAAGGAGAGGAGGACTGCAGCAAGAAATGATAAGAAAAGTATAACTAAACTTAATGGTCTCTCTACAAGAATTAAACCAATTATTATGAGTGTACCGATTATCATATGCAGAATCTGTCTTGTTATTTTTTTATCTGGCATCTTTTTTTGTTCTTTTCAAGTTTAATTCTTTAAAAAGAAATGCAGAGCCATAACCCAATATAAATCCTGCTGCAATATCACTTAAAAAATGTATTTTAAAATAAACCCTTGCGAAAACAAGTAAAAAAGTAAAAATTGTCCATATGAACTTTATTGTTTTTTTTTCTAAAAATGGCAAGGTCGTGAAAATTAATGTTGAATGACCAGAAGGGAATGATTTTCCTTGTCCACTTTCTAAACCGCCGATTGGCCGTGGTCTAGAAAATATGTTTTTGAGGGCAAGGTTTACAAAAGCAGCTACAGCAAACGCGAGCATAAACTTAGGGAATCTATTTTTTTCCTTAATCGTTAGCATTAGAATAAGCATGAATAGTAACAACCAAATTTCATAATAAGGTTCTGATTGTATAAAAAGTAGTACTGAGAAAAATGAATTTAGGGCAGAGAATTTGATAAGATCAATAAGTAAAAGCAATTGGTAATCAAAAAATAAGAATATAGTCATTAAAACCGACACTAGTATTAGCCAAATGACCTGCTTTCTCATTTGTAGAGAACGGTAAAGATATTTAAATAAATTTTGTATAATATAGTTTAATAAAAATGAAATGGGTTTGGTTTTTTTTAAGATACACACTCGCGATTATTTCTGTGATACTTGCTTTTCAATTTAATTTTTTTTACCTTGTTTTTAAACCAGTTACCTTTTTGCTTCTTCGTTTTTTGTTATCATTATTTTACCGGGTCCAAATTTCTGGAACTCTGTTTTTAATTAATTCTGTTTCTGTCGAACTTGTTGATGCTTGTGTGGCAGGTTCTGCATATCTGTTATTGCTATTATTGAATCTACTGATTCCAGGAGTAAGTTTTTTTAAAAGAGTAAAACTTTTTGTCGTTTCTGCAGCCATATTTCTTGTAGTAAATCTTGTTAGGCTTTTGATTTCTATAATTGTCCTTGAAAACGGCGGGGCATTTGGTGCAATACATCTAGTCTTCTGGTATCTTAGCATTGTTTTTGTTGTTGTAATCTGGTTTTTGTGTTCTCTAATTTTTAAATTGAAAGAAATACCTATTTATTCTGATTTAAAATTTATAATAAAAAAAGCAAAAACCCGATAATTCCGAGAGAGATGAGGGTTACTATAACCCCGGCGATCACAACACCAATAGAGACTGCTGCAATAGCTTTTTTTTCATCAAATCCAAGAACCCACGCAATTAAACTTCCCGACCATGCACCTGTTAAAGGAAAGGGAATCGCAACAAAGATGGTCAATGCAAAAAAACCGTAGCGATTGAAGTTTTTTTCTAAACTTTTTTTCTTTAATTTCTGAATTATTCCATGCTCTTTTAATGTTTTTCTAAAAATTAAAAAATAAATTTTATCTAGCAAGAAAAAAACAAATGGCGCAACTAGCAAGTTAGAAGCCACACAGACAAGAAATGCGACCAAGGGGTTTGTCCCAGAGGTTATTGCAAGGGGAATTGCTCCTCTTAGTTCGGATATAGGAGCAAGGCTTAGTAGAATACTTAAAAGAAGGATATCCATCTTCCTATCCGAATAGAGCAGCCAAACCTTCTGCAGCTTCTTCTGCTTTTTTCTCTTCCTTCTTCTCTTCCTTTTTTTCAGGTTGTATTTGTGTTTGTTGAATTGGTGTTTTGGCTTCACTCAGGACTTTTTCAATGTCAACTCCTTTTAATGAAGCAACAAGGCTTTTTATGCTTGATTCATCTACTTTTGCTCCTGCAGCTTCTATAACTTTTTTCATATTTTCTTCACTGATTTCTTTTCCGGCTTTATGCAAAAGTAAAACCGCATATATATATTCCATTTTTTTCTCATTCAGTTTACTTTTTTAAATTTTTCTAAAATCTTACCATGTATGAAGGCTTTGGCAAGTAAATTCTTTATCGTTTCTTTGCATATATAGTTTATAGTTAGAGCAAATTCAAATGCTTTTAGAGATGATTCTTTCAAATCCTGCAGTACTTGTTCAGGGCTAACATTAAGATTAAAATAAACTTTTTCTGATTTAGAATCATAAGCAGCAAGTACTTTAAGAGTAATGGAGAAGGGCGCTATTTCTAAAGCCCCCAGAGTGTTGGCTATCGTCTCTGGAATTTTTTCGCCTTTTTTTACTAGTTGTTTAGTTTCTTTTATAAATATTTTTCCTTCTTCAATAGATGCTTTTACCCCTAATTTAGCTACTTCAGATATTGCTGGTGGCGGAAGATCTGTAGGGCCTGCTTCTAACACAATGTCTTGTGGTGCAATCTGCCCTGCTCTTGCTTTTGCAAAAATTTTATTTTTTTGTAAGATTAATGCAATTTCAAAGGCATCTTTGTTTGAGAAAAGTACTGCATAGTTTCCTTGGTTTTTTTCAAGCATTTTTGTTATATACTTTTTTTCAGAACAAGCTTCATTGAAAGCTTTCTCTACAAGTTTCTTTCTACAGACTTTTAAAATGGCAATATCTTTTATTTCTTTTTTAATTTTCTGGAGTTGTGAAGATGGAATACCCTCTATCGAAACTATCATTATTGTATCATACTCCTTTATGTGGTTGATCAAATCTTTGACTAATTTTTTCTTTTCTTCAAAAAATTTTGAATTTTTTCTTTGCTTAGAAAAATCTTGTTTTTCTTTTTTCATTTTTTAACTTCAAGAGCTTTGCTCATCGTAAATTTAAGCATAACATTTTTTATGTTCATTTCTTTTTTTGGAAGTTTTTCTTTTACTGTTTTAAGAACACTATCTATATTTTTTATTAAATCTTCATTTGGCATACTCTCTTTTCCTATCGCTATTTTTATACTTGGTTCTTTTGTTTTTACTTTTGTTACTATGTTTAGTTTCTCCAAGGCCTTTTTTATTGTTTCTTTGTCCTCTTGTGCAATGACGCATCCAAGAGAAGGATCCGGCATCTTTCCTAAGCTTCCTAGAATTTTGCCAAATTTTGATGCGATTGCTGGCATCAACTTAACATTAGCAATAAAAAAATCGACTTTCTTAGCCATTTTTTTAATGTCTTTTTGGGTCATTTTTTCCATTTCTGTTTTTGTAATTATCTTTTCTAAGAATTCGTAATCTCCGGGATTTTCTAAAAAAGCAGCTATTCTTTTCTTCTTGAACGGATGTGGTAAAGGAACAACTATACTGAGAGACTCACGCTTAACATCAAAATCTTTTAGGTTTATTATTAGGTCTAATGTTTGATCAAAATTTCTTTTTTTTGTTTTTTCTCTTAATTCTCTGAGAGCTTCTAAAAAATCCATTTTTTCCTCCTACGTCCTTAGTCGGTCTTTGGAGTAGTAGTAACGGATATGATGTAAAACAAACAGGGTTTTTAAAGGTTAACTTTTGTCAAATTCGTTAAGATACTCTTTGATTCTTTGAATTATACTTGTTACATAGATTTTTTCAATTTTATCCTGGAAAATCTCTGCAAAATTCGAGAATTCTGAAATCCTGTAGGTATTGGCGTTCTTCTCGACAAGAAATAAATCACGTAGTCTTTTTAATTGTCTCCTTATGTTTGACTCGGCAATTCCTTTGAGCTCAAGATTGTTGTTTTTTCTGTATTCTATAACTTTATTTTGAATTTCGTTAGATGTCAATTCTTTTTTATCTCTTCGTGCTTTTTTTAGGACAACCAGAATGTCGACAACAATATCTCTAGAATCCCCTGGTTGTAGCAATCCTAAAGAAAGACAGATTTTTTTTGCAAGATCCCGCTCCTTCAAAGCAAGAGGTCTTTCATACTTTCTTAATGTAATCTCAGCAAGAGCATTTTCTTTCATGAGTGTTTCAAAACTTAAGGATTATTAAACTTTACTAAATTTTTTTATTGTTTTTTTTCACATAAATCTTTATAAATTAAAATAAAATAATCCAACAATGGAGTTGGTTGCTTTGTTATCGTCAGGAAAAGGAACATGGGGGCAGGTAGCTGGATTAATTAATCGTGGAAATTGGGATAAAGTATTCTTGATCTGTTCGGAATTTGCTAGTTCTAGGGTTAGTAGTTTTGATTTTTCTAAAAAAGCGGAAATTATAACTATAAATTTTAATAAACCAATTAAGGAGATAATTGAAAATTTAAAGAAAAAATTGCAAGGAAAATTTTCTGGGCTCGAGGTTGCATTATCAATAGCTTCAGGAGATGGCAAAGAGCATATGGCCCTTATTTCTTCTTTGATAAGTTTACCGATAGGAATAAAATTTGTTGCATTAACGAAGGATGGAATTATAGAATTCTAGAATAAAAAAAGAAAAAAGAAAAAAACGTTTATCTTTTCTTTTTTTTCTTTTTCTTTTTTGCCATCTGAAACCTCTTTTAAAATTTTTATGTGAAGTAAAATTGTTTTTTCTTTAAATACTTTTCTATATTTTTTTAAATTTTTTATTTTTAGAAAAAATTTCCAGTTTTTATCGTTGCGAAAAAAAATTATGGACCGACTGGGAATTGAACCCAGAATCTCAACCATGCGAAGGTTGCGTCCTACCATTAGACCATCGGCCCTGGCAAAATGAAAATTCTACAGTTTAAAATTTTATCCAACTAACCATACGAATATCATTGCAAGTATTAATAAAAGAACTATATAAGAAGCTGCTCCAAGTACAGATTTTGCTTTTTTCTTTGATTTTGTTATAGCAAATGTTAAAACAAAAAGCATCTTCCCACCATCTAGTACTGTTACCGGTAGCATGTTGAAGATGGCTACAAAGAAACAGATTAGAACAAGCCATATAAGCAAATCTCGAAAAAATATTGTTGTTTTTTCATTTCCCCTGGCCTTTACGTAAGTGTGTGGCGAGAAAAATGGCGAAGTTAAGGAAGAGAGTATTAGATTTGCCCCCCTCATTTGCTGGAATGAAATTCCAAGATACGGTGTAGATTCATTAAGCGGATGCTTTCCTAGAATTAGATCATACTCGGATTCGCTAGTAATTATTTTTACTTTATCTCCCGGCCTATAACTTGAAAGCACTTTAGAAACGTCTTCTACTTTTTTGATGGTATAATTGTCGATTTTTTGTAAGCCACCCTCCAGACCAGCCCTGAATGCTGGAGTATCATCATAAACTATAATTCGATTGTACTTTTCTATTATTTTTCTTGAACTTGGAATTTCACTTATTAATTCTTTGTTCATGTAATAGGTATCATTCTCTGTTTGCACTGCCAGAGTTTTGTTTATTGTTGCAAGTTCTTTATCTGATAAGTTGAAGAATTCTTGGACATTATAGGATCCTATACTTTTTATTTCAGAAATATTTAAAGAAGAATAACTAAACATGAAAGATATCCCCGCAGGTTGATAGGCTAGTATAAAAAAAAGTTGTAGTGTGAGCATGAAAATTACAGCAAAAACTAGATTCGAGAAAGAACCTGCTGAAAAAACTTCCAATTGGGCCTTGCTTTTTTTCTTCTCCAATCCTTTTTCATCTGGTTCAACAAATGCAGCAAGGAAAGGGCCCAAAAAACCGAAACCTGTTGATTTTACTTTCACCTTATTATAGCGTGAATAAATGCCATGAGCAAACTCATGGGTTACTGCTATGACCACAATTATTATAATCCAGTATGTAAAATAGAACGGTGGCAAAGGCAATTTGAATGCTTGCGGAATATAAGGGAAGAGGGGCAGTACTGGTGGCACATTTATTGGGATTTTAATTGTCAAGAGAATTGATTTTATAAGAAAATAAAAAATTGCTACCATCATGGTAAATCCTGAGACTATTGAAATGTTTCCTAATGGGTCAAGTATTTTTTTAAATTTCTTTGCTGTTCTGTCAATAAATCTTAAGCCCAACTTTGTTTTATATAAAAAAATTACTCCTTCTCTTTGAATTTTTTTTCTTTTAGCACGGAGAAAAAAGAAAACAAATAAACAAAAAATTACAAGAAAAATTAAATCATAGTATAGAAATTCCATCTTATTTACTCGTTTTTCTCTTTTTTGTTCTGAATACGTTACCTTTGCATTTTCTACATCTTACCTTACCTTCTGCAATTTTTTTTGGTTGCGCGCGGATTTTTGAATTGCATTTTCTACAAATAAAAACATTTGTGAAAATCCTTTTCTGAGCAGCATCTATTTTTACCATTATACCTTTCTCTTTATCATTCTTTTATTTCCGAATTGCCAGTATTCTATGCTGGCCCCTTCGCTTACATCAAGGCCTTCCTCAATTTCGATATCTAAAGTTTCAAATGTTTCCGAATCCATTATATTTGCTTTATTTCCTTGAACCGACAAAACCTGGGCCCGCTTTTTTTCTATCAAGGGAGTTTCAAAACGTTCGGAACCTGGCACGACTATAATTCTTTTTTTGCCATCAAAAACTCCAATAGTTTCGATTCTACATTTACTTGCACCATGCTTGCCTGTTTTACTTACATCAAGGCTTTTAACCGTGCAAGGTTCTTGCTCGACGATAATTACTGTCCCCGGCTTTGCGTCGGTCGCATAAATAGTTTTCATTTATTCAAGAAACGAAGAGAATTTATAAAGGTTTTGTTAGAAATTTGTTTTTATTTCTTTCCTTTTACTTTTTGTTTTCCTTTTTAATTTTCCTTGAGCAATATCTGAAATGAATTTTTCAACTTCAGCTTCTGCTTTCAAAGTTTCCTGGGTTTTCGTTTTTCCTCTTGGCAAAACATCACGCAAGGCTTGCTCGAGGTACTTAGTTTTTAATTCAAGATTATAGTTCTGCTTTGCAAGAATTCCAAGAGCAATCCAAAGTTGCGCTTTACTTGGATCTTTGGCTTTTTCCAAACTTTTATCTTTGATGCTTTCTGAAATTAACTTCTCAATAAATGGCCTTATATCTTTTGAAATGTGCTCACGCCATGTCATTTTTTTAATAAAGTACCGAAATTTTTTCTTCTAAATTTAAATTGTCGTCTCTTTTAAATAATTCGATTGAAGGGAATGTGGTATCAATTTTAATTCCATTGACATGCATCACAATTGAAGCATAAAACCCCTTTGATTTTAGGCTTATATTTACTTGATCTAATGCCGTAATCTTTAAAGCATGCCCTTTCCATTTCAAAACCGAATATGGAATTTGTTCTGTTATTTTATTTTTATCATAAGGTTCTGCGTAGTAAGTAACAAAGCTAGCCTTCTTAATTATCTTTGACTCTGCTAAAGCACACAAAGCATCATAAAATAATTTTGGATTGAACACATCCTTTTTTATTAAAAAACTATTTTTACTCACTTTTTCGTAACCTTCTACTATATATTTTTTAATCTCTCGTTTTATTTGACCTAAAGCTGTTTTTCTCTTCATTTTTTATTTTTTCCTGTTATAGGTTAACGTTATTACATCTTTTTTCTTCCTTTCTTGTTTTTTGTAGCAGCTAAGTTCAAGAACTTCTGCATCAGCATTCACCTCCAAATATTTAACCTTTGCTCTGAGGTCAAAGACATCTACACTGCTGTGATTAAAAAATCTATAACTCAGGACACCTTTTTCTAAATTTAAGTCATCCCATAGCTCCTTTCCAATTATTTTAAGATTATTAGCCATACCGAACGAAAGCTCATTATCAAGGATTTTATTGTCAGATCTAAATTCTAAAGCCCTTGGTTTTCTATCATAATTCTCTTTTAACTTATCTAAACTATCCCACTGATCTTCGGTGATATTAGATATTTTTTTTCCAGCCAGCAACCAGTTCAAAAAAAGATCGACATTATCTGTTTTCATTATCTTTGATTTTTCAGACCCCATAATGAGACCATTCTCTTTACCTATATAAACTTTTCTTTTGTATTAACTTTGGAAAGACAAAAATTACAGAAATTTGCTAGGTTGGTAATATTTAAAAGTTGATTTTTTGTTAAGTTTCCTATGAAGACAAAGAAAAATGATCTTGTTGAGGTAGATTATACAGCAAGGATTAAAGATGGGCCGATCTTTGATACGACTAGCGAAGAGGAGGCCAAAAAGGCCGGATTGGTTGATGAAAATTTTAAGCGTGAATTTAGACCAGTAAAAATTCTTATAGGTAAGGGGGAGGTTATTAAGGGTTTTGACAAGGCGTTAGAAAATAAAGAAATCGGTAGAGAGTATGAACAAGAAATAAGTTCGAAAGATGCTTTTGGCCCAAGAGATGCTAGGCTTATCAGAACAGTCCCTCTTCATGCTTTTGAGAAACAACCTGTACGTGGCATGTTTGTAAATGTAAATAACTTTGTAGCTAAAGTTATTTCTGTTACTGGTGGTCGCGTTCTTGTAGATCTTAACAACCCTCTTGCTGGTAAGGATCTTGTTTATAAATTTAAAATTTTGAGGGTGGTGGAGGATGATAAAGAAAAAATTAGTTTCTTAGCTAAGAAATTTGGCCTAAAAGTAGAAATAAATGAAAAGGAAGAAGAAATCAAGGCAAGAGTAAACTGTTCTGACGAGACTCTTAAAAAAATCGAGAAAGACTGTGAGGGCTTTATAAAGAAAAAAATTATTTTTGAGAAAATTAGTAAGATAGAGGACAAAAAAGGAGAAAAGAAAGTAGAAGAGAAACAAAATAAAAATGAAAAAAGTAGATCTGAGCAGAAAGAATAAGCTAAAGAATATTTTACAAGCTAATAAAATTTAAATACATCTTATTTTTCTTGTAAAGATGGCAGAACTATCCAGTGCTAGAGAGAGGCTAGATATAGATAAAGAATTAGAGGAGATTATAGCCAGACAACGTGCTTCTGTGAAAGTTTTTGGCGTTGGTGGTGCTGGGGGCAATACCCTAACAAGGATGAAAGAGATAGGTATTACTGGAACAGAATGCATCGCTTTAAATACAGATGCTCAAGATTTGCTTTATACCTATGCAGACTCTAAAATTTTGATTGGGAAAGAACTTACACACGGTCTTGGTGCTGGAAGTAATCCTAAAATTGGCGAGGAAGCTGCTAAAGAATCAGAACATGCTATTAAACAAGTTATGCAAGGAGCCGATATTGTTTTTGTCACATGTGGCCTAGGTGGCGGCACAGGAACTGGTGCTGCCCCAGTTGTTGCAGATATTGCCAAAAAATTGGGCATACTTACGGTTGGTGTTGTCACTTTACCTTTTACTATTGAAGGGCAGAAGAGATTTGATAATGCTATGTACGGTTTAGAAAGGCTAGAAGAGAGTGTTGATACTTTGATTGTGATCCCAAACGATAAGTTGTTAGAACTTGCGCCTGACTTACCTTTGCACACTGCTTTTAAAGTTGCCGATGAGATACTTACAAATGCAGTTAAAGGTATCACAGAGCTTGTAACAAAAGCAGGGTTAGTTAATCTTGATCTTGCTGATGTTAAAGCCGTTATGCTTGATGGTGGTGTTGCTATGATCGGTGTAGGCGAAAGTGATTCACAGAACAGAGCCGAAGAAGCTATTCAGAAGGCTATTGAGAATCCTTTGCTTGATGTTGATATTGCTAATGCAACAGGCGCACTAATAAACATCACAGGGGGTCTTGACATGACCCTTGACGAAGCAAAGAGAATTATAGAGGAAGTTGGGAAAAGAGTCAGCCCAGAAGTGAAGCTCATATGGGGTGCTCAGCTAAGCGAAGATATGGGAAATACTTTAAGAGTTTTGATAATTGTTACAGGTGTTGAAAGTCCACAGATAATTGGCAAGGGTAAACTTAAAGAAAAAGAGCGTGAGGCTCTTGAAGAGGACTTTGGAATTGATTTTTTTGAAAGTGGGTGATTTAAAAACCTTTAAAAATATTGTTTCTTTCTCATAAACATGAAAATTAAAGAATTTTTACAACAGTGTGGAAGAGTTCTTAGAATAGCAAGAAAACCTACTGCAGAAGAAATTAAACAAGTTTCTAAAATTTCAGCTTTGGGTTTATTGATTATAGGTATGATTGGATTTATAATAACTATACTTTTTGTAGTTGCATTTTAAAATGATATTCGTTGTTAAGGCCATAACTAACAAAGAGGATCAGGTGGTCGAGCTTATTGCAGACCGCGTTCGTAAGAAAAAACTTGAAGTTTATTCTATTGCACATCCGCATGGCTTAAGAGGTTATATAATTCTTGAAGCCCTTGACCGAGAGACAGCTGAAGAAGCAACATTAAAGTTACCTTATGTTAAAAGTGTTCTTGCAAAGCATTTAGAATATAAAGACATAGAAAAGATGATTGAGCCAGTGACAGCTGAAATAAACATAGAGAAGGGAGATATAGTTGAAATACTCGCAGAACCTTTCAAAAGAGAGAAAGCAAAAGTTATTCGTGTAGATAAACAAAAAGAAGAGGTTGTTATTGAACTACTTGAGGCTGCTGTTCCAATTCCAATAAAAAGAAAGTTGGATGATGTTAAAGTCATAAGGAGAAGCAAGGAAGAAAGTGAAGAAAAGCAACCTTAATTTTCTTTTATTGAACCATTAAAGCTATTCATTATGTTTTAATTTCGAGAAGGATACTGCAATATTTAGTTTATTTCTCCCACAGCGTATAGTATATAACTATAAACGCAATAGCAATAACTAAAGCGATTATAATTGTTGTCAGTACAGAAACGAGAGGCATCAATAACAAGACAGCTAGACTTAAGACAAGAAGGAAAATTCCTGTAACACGCATTCCTGCATAGATTTTAATTCCAGGGCCCAGAGGTAAAAAGGTAAGAAATGCTGTCAATACACATAAATATGCAAAACTGTTAAAATTGAATATTCTCATTATAAGTCCAAAAATTAAAAGTGCGAGAGGACCAGCGATTGCAATTTTTGCAATATCTGTTTCGGCAAGTCCACTGTATTTATGTTTAACTTTAGTTTTTAGGGCTTCTGGTTCAAAATTCAGGATTGAGGTCCAGAGAAATTTGCCGGCGGTTATAAAATAAAAAATTAATGGTAGGATAAACCATAAGGGAAATTCAAAGTTAAGAGTGTCTTCTGGTGCAAGCCAGTACCTTTTGAAGCTCAATAGTTTTATTTTTACGTTACAATCAAGCGAATAAGCAACCAGTTTCTGAGCACCAGTAAATATGAAAAACATTATAAATGCAACTAATGATGCGAGAGCAAATGTAGCCAAGCTAAAATTAAAAGTAGGGTAGATTGCTGAAAGAAAAAATCCCAACACTACAGAGACAATTGCCAATATAATTATCTCATCTATTTCGAGCATCTTTTAAAGAACAGAGAAGGGTTTATTTAGTTTTCGCTTTTCTTCTTTATTTTTTCTTCAATTCTTTTTTAAGCCAATCTTGCCACTCGCGAAAAACACGCTTGCCTTTTGGAACACCAATTTCCTGTCTGACTTTTTCAGAAATTTCATGGAACGCGTTGTTCGATTTTACGACCCATGAAGCTTCAAGCAGGGAAGGTCTTTTTAATGATACGCTTGCTTTTACAAGGGCTTCTTTTATTTTTGCTCTTAACAAGATATTGTCCCAGACAGCATCCCAGGAACCTGCCCATTCTTTTACATTTGCTGCAATGCTTTTCAGAACTTCTGATTCTCCGTTTATGAAATCATCTGTTGCAACTAGTTCGTCTTTTGTGACATCGTATTTCATTAAATCAAGAAAACCTTTTTCAGCGAGAGGATCAACTTGCCAAAGTTTTTTAACTTCACTTATCTCAAGAACGCGTCGCCATCTATGCAAGCCATCAGGACTTTTTATTGGATTAGCCACAATAATGATATCGGTTGCTTTAAAACTAGTTGCAGGAACTTTTAAATCATTTACAACACGGTCAAAGACAGCATAAGGACTAGCTCCATGGATTGTGCCAGCAACAACATTTGCTAAAGCTCCTACACGCATTGCTTCATAAAGTGCCAAAGCCTCTTGACTTCTGACTTCACCTACGATTAAACAAGAATCCCCAAGTCTTAAACTGGTCCTTATACCTTCATCGGCGGCCAATTCTGTTGATTCTCTTGTTAAGGCCTCCCTTACTTTCATTCTTAGGATATCATAACCAAGCTCACGCATGCTGTCTACTGGCAGTTCCATTGTCCCCTCTACTACGATGATTCTGTAAGACGGCATTATTTCTAGCATACATGCTGCTAGCAATGAAGTTTTTCCAGAGCTCCTTGTACCAGCTATTAACATTGTTCTTCCACCATCAATTAAAAACGATAGAAGGCCCGAAGCAAGAGGATTCAGCATCCTATTTTTTATAAATAATGGAAGAGTCCATGGTTTCTCTCTGTGCCTTCTAAAAGCATAAGCTAATCCGTAAGGAGACAGAGGCCTTTGTATTATTGCAACTCTGGCACGCGACTCACCTATTATTAATTCTGTGTCAAGTACCGGGTTTGCTTCATCGAGAGGTCTACCGGACATCATCCTAAACTTGGCTGCCCAGGATTCAGAATCCTCGTGACTTGGGATTATGTTAGTATCACATTCTTCATAATCCTGGTGTCTAACGAAAATTGGTGTTAAACCAACAGGGCTGTTGACAACAATATCTTGTAATCTTTCGTCCTGTAAAAGTACCTCCACTAAACCGAAGCCAATGGTGTGTCTTACCAATATTGTTGCTAGTTTGTTTATCTGTCTATAACTTATTTCAATCTTTCGAGTTTTTGCAATTTCACTTAACAAATCTCTTGATATGTTAAAAAAAATCTGCCTTATGCGTGCAGGGTCTGTAAATTCTTCTGCTTTTGGTTCATGTTCAAGCAGGATATTTCTTGCAAGATTGATAAGGCTTTGGAGATCTTCTTTTAAAGAAAATTCTGGAGGGTTTAAGTGATAAATATATTTTATTTTACCCGAGATTTTTAGGATAGTTACTGTACTCCTATCATGTTCTGGTCCTATTTCATACTCGTCTATTATTTCAGCATCTGCAGGCAAAGCAGCCATAAGTCTTGTGAACGTAAAATTAGGAACAACCTCAGGACGGAAAATTTCGGTATAAAGCATTCTATCTCCAAGTTTGTATCTTGTAAGTTTTCCTTGGGCAGATTTTATTATTTTAGTTCTTCCGAGCATTAAGAACAATTTGTTGAGTAGTCTAAGATATTTTTGTTGACAGGCTTCACATTCGTTTGTTATTTTTTTCGGAACTTCTTCTTTCATGAATCTTTTTGTTTCAAAGTAGCATGCAATAGGATCTTGTTTCAACAATGTGAGAATTAAGTAACGCATTGTTTCATATCTTTCTGCTAGGCATCTTTTGCACACATAGGGTGTTAAAGTTTCTGTTGAAAATATTTTTTCATGCTTCACAAAATTTTCGTAGACTTGTGCAATTTCCATTAACATAGAAATTTGTTTGAAATCGTAAGAATAGTTTCTTTGCTGGACAAATACAACCCTTGAAATATTCGGATTTTCAGAAAGATAGTCAACTGTTCTTGCCATGCATATTGGTGATGTTGCAATGTCAGGGATAAAAGGGGCTCCGAGGTAGTTTATATACATTACGTCTTGGCCAGCTTCTCTGACAATTTCATATTCGTAAAGTTTAATATCTTTTTTGAAAATCATTCTTACCTCTTTTAACATTTTTTTAACGAGTTGAAAGTTTTTAATTTTTTCTGTAAAAGAAATAAATATTTAAATCAGATTTATTTGATATAATAGGAAGAAAAGAGGAGAAAAAATGGAAGAAAAAAGCTCGAATGCTTTGTCTGCATTATTAAGCGATTTTAGTACTCGTGTGAATGATCTAGAGGAAAGGATTAAATTAATGCATGACAGAATAACAATACTGGATCAGACTTTGTTAAAACAAAATCAAAGGACAATACAAGAAATAAAAGCAATACAAGATGAAATATCTAGTTTAAAAGGTAAAATAGATAAAGTTGAGGAAGCCACTCAGCACATAATTTCAGAGTCCCAAGAATTTGCTCGCAAAGAAGAACTTGCAACTTTTGAAAAATTCATGAAAATGTGGGAGCCAATGAATTTTGCAACTTTAGATGATGTAAAGGAAATGATTAACCGTAGTAAAATTAGAAAAAAGGGAGAAAAGGAAATAATAATAGAAGAGTGAAACACTATGAAAAAATGGATACCCCTGTTGATAAAGTGATTAGATTTGCAAGAGAAGGGTATACAGATGCGCAAATAATAAAAAAGTTGAGAGAACAAGGTTACACGCCGAAACAGATAAATGACGCTTTTAATCAAGCTAAAGTTAAGCTTGAGTTGAATAAAGAGCCCGAAGTTCCTAAACCAAGTTATGAAACCCCTAGTATTGAGGAACAAGAAATAAACGAAGAAAAAGGAGAGATGGAACCTTCGATAATTTCTGAAGGCGAAAGTTACGAGACTACTTATGGGGCCCCAGTACCACAAACAGAAGAAACTGCAAGAGGGGAGTACTATCCTTATCAGTATCCTTATGCAAGAACTAGCGCAAGCGAGGTTGAAGAACTTGTTTCAGAAATTGTTGAGGAAAAATGGCAAGAATTCAGAAAAAGGACTGCAGGGTTGCAAGATCTTAAAGTAGAGACAGAACGTGCTTTAAGAGATTTTGAAAAAAAACTTACAAGATTTGAAGCAACTATCAAAAGACTCATAGAACGGGTACAAGAAAAATTTTTAGAACATGGGCACGAGATTAAAATGTTACGTGCCGAGGTATATGCTCTCAAGGAGACTTTAAACAAAATTATGAAACCATTGATGACACAAGTGAAAGAAAAGTGTGGGATGTTAGAAGCAATCCCCAAGAAGGGGGCTAAAGAAGAAATAAAAAAGGAAACTAAAAAAGAGAGAAAAAAGGGAAAGAAAAGAACAATAGATTCCCTTTTTATGTGATTAGCTTTCTTCATCGCTTATTCCCTTTTCCGTTATGAAAAAAACACATTCTGATTCTGGCAAGTTAGGTGCGTCAACCATTCTTGCTACTCTTGCATCTTTTTTACCTTTTCTTAGATATATACGGTATGTTGATGCATGGCCGACTATGTGGCCACCTATTGCCCGTGTTGGATCACCAAACATCATAGCCGGGTCTGCCATCACCTGGTTCGTTACATAAACAGCAATGTTGTGGGCTTCAGCTATTCTCATCAAAGAATGTAAATGTTTATTTATCCTTTGTTGCCTATCTGCAAGTTGACCACGTCCGGTGAATTCTGCTCTGAAATGGGCTGTTAAAGAATCTATTATAATTAATTTAATTGGTTCACCTTTTTTAATTAGTTCTGGGATTTTTTCTGTTAAAAGGATTTGATGATCTGAATTAAAAGCACGACTTACTAAGATGTTCTTTAATGTTTTCATAAAATCTAAACCAAGAGCTGCACAAATTTGTTTTATTCTTTCTGGTCTAAAAGTGCTTTCAGTGTCAATCCACACGACTTTTCCATTTGCGCCACCCTTTTCAATAGGCAATTGTGCTGTAACAGCAATTTGATGCGCTATCTGTGATTTTCCTGAGCCAAAAGCCCCATATACCTCTGTGATCGCTCTTGTTTCTATTCCACCACCAAGAAGCATGTCAAGATTTTTTGAGTTTGTCGTTATCTTCAAGACTTCCTGTCTTTTTTTTAAATACTCTGTAGCATCTTCAAAATCAAGTCTGAGCATTTTACGAGCTGCTGATATAGCTTTTCTTGCAACAGCTTCTGATATATCTGCAATCGAGCTTAAATCGGCAGGATTCATCACAGCTATTGCCATTAAATCAGAATAGCCAGCCTCTTCAAGCTTAGCAGCTGTTGTCTGGCCTATTCCTGGCAAGTCAGTAAGTTTTGGTTCTTCTTTCTCTTTAACCATCCGACTGATAAGTAATTTTTGTTTATAAAGATTGTTTAACTAGAAAATATAGTTTCTATGACAGATGAGACAATTTCTTTGAATGTTCGGAAATTTTTTATTATAAGCGCAATGAACCCTAAAGAAAGAAAGATAAACAAAAAAGTTTCTGTTAGTGAGCCTGTTTTAAGTGGTCCTTTTACCTGTGTTTTTAGAGGCCAAAAAACACAAATTCCTGTTTTTGTTAACATATCTAACAGCAAGTGGCTTGAATAGCCTGTTGCAAAAGAAAGAACAATTATTTTTGGAAAATTAACTAGGAGAAGGATAATTACAAGAGCAATAACAAAGGTTAAACTTTGGAAAAAACCTCTGTGACCAAAAAGAACATTTATAGTGTTACTAATTGGCCTTGTTTTTTTTCCTATTGTTGATTTTGGAGTATCAATATCTGGAAATGCAGCAGCAATTATAAACACTATAAAAAAAATTATTTTGTTTATTGTTGTTAGACTTGAATTAAAAACAAAGAGCATGAAAATTACTAAGGCAAATAAGATATGTGTTCTAAAGAGCATTTTATATAACTTATTTTAAGATTTTTTATTTGCTTAACTCTTTTATTATCTGGTCAAAACTAACTTTCTTGCAGTCTGTTACTGTGAACTCATTTCTATCAAAGAAGACATTTTTTTTCATCCTTCCATAGATAAGGTACTCTGTACCCAGGATTTGTTCCTTTTTTTCGAGCATGAAGGAAGGGTTTTGTATTTTTTCTATATCCTGTTCATCTAAAATCTTAAGAGCATTCTCGTGAAAGAATATCACACGCACATTATCAGAGCCGTCATCTGCAATCGCATTTAAAACAATCCTTTTTTTAGGGATAACTGCCCCGTGCTTTATACAGATCGATCTATCGTTTTCATAAGTAACTTTCATATTGCATTCAGGGCAAACATTAAAAAAGGATGGTCTAAATAGTTGAACTATCGTAGCCTTTATACAAGCGTTTTCATTTTTTTGCAATTCTGAGATCTTTTTTGTTAGTTCTTTAGTTTCAGTTTTTATTGTTTTTTCAATTTTTTTTTCACTTACTTTAAGTTCTGAAAAGGAACTAAGATGAATTTCTTTATCATTTGTTCCACGGATATCTGCTTTTTTAATTTCAATTACAGAATCTTTTTTTATAGTCCCGTTTTTTATAAGTTCTATATGGTGCGTGTCCCACAGAACTACCCGGATGCTGCCGGTGGGATCTGCTATTTCTAGTGAAGCAACTTCTGCTTCTTGTCCTGCGCGTAGAAATTTGCGAATTGGAAAAATTTCAAGAACTTTGCCAGTTATGTTTATTTTGCGCATCCCTGGGAGCAAGTCATTTATTTGCAATTCTTGTTCTTCGAACGAGATACCAAGTTCTGCGGCTATTATTTGGGCAGCGCCTTCATTACTTATCAATCCAGAAAGCTTTGCCTTCTTTGCTTCTATCTTCCTTTTTATTTCTTCTTCACTTATGTTAGAAAGTTTAGAGATTTTTTCAACAATTTGTTCATAAGATGCTTTTATCATTGTTTTCTCACGTGCCAAGTTTTTTTAAAGATTGTTGTTTTATAATTTGGTGTTTTTTAGAAAACAAGTTCTGTTTTTATTTTTTCAAATGAAAGAACGCCACCTTTTTTTATGAAGTGATTATTTTTTGTTTCAGCATCTATTAAAAAATAACTTGCTTCTTTGCTTACATGAACATCCCAGTTTTTGAGCAGTAGGTTATTCTCTATGCACTCTGCATTTTCGCATCTTTCTTTAAGTTCTTTAACTTTTTCGTAAAGTTTACTTATTTCTTCTAGGCTTATTTCGTATTCTGTAAAATTAAGGTTAATTTTCAGATCTTTTGAAAAATTAAATGATATGGAATCGTTTATTTTTTTGTTGATTTTGATTTCTATTACCGATTCGTTGTTTAGGGCCACGCTAAAATTTAAATTTTCAGGATATTTTTTAATAATATCTGAAAAGATTGTTTTGAACTGTTCTGAGAACCAACTTTTTAGATTTTCTGGTTTGCAATTCTCTTGCCATATTAATTTGTCTTTATAAACCAAACAACCCGCATCTGATTGAATAAAAGATTTTTCGGCCATCTTATACAATGCTTGCGATGCCGCCAGATTTGCTGACTCTTTTGCATATATCTCTATTCGCAAAGATTCTTGTTCAAAATCAAGTATCTCTTGAGCTGATATTGTATTCTTCAGTAATTTTTTTTGATTTACAACAAAAAAATACATTGAAACACCAATTATAATTATAGTCATGAGGAAGAGCATTATCCCAAAACTTAAGGCTTTTTTTCCATTTATCATTTTATTTTAATAAACATTTACTAAAGTTATTATTAAATTGTTAGTTGAAGGGAGAATAATGCAAGAGGAGTATTTTCTCTTTTTTTCTGATTCAGGACATTTTTCACCTTCTTTTATTTCAAAATAGCAATTGCGGCTGTTCTTACACAAATCTTTGTTCTCTAAAAGATTTTTCAGCTCTTTTATTTTGTCTTCGTGTTGGTTGCTTATCTTTGAAAGCATTATAAGTTCCGCTATACTTAACTTTTGAATTTCATTATCTATACTTATGTTAACTTCTTTTTCTAATAAAGTAGTAATTGCAACATCTGCCCTTACACTATCTTGAATTTTAGTAGCATCTTGTTTAATTATTTTATTATTTGCAGATGTAAACAAGAGAGAAAGTAAAAAAAACAGTACAACCAGAATAAATACAATTATGAATGCTGTAAAATCCTGGGTTATCTCACCTATCTGTGCTTTTTTATTTTTAGACATTTTGAACTGTTTGTAATGCAATGATTACTGTCAAATTTTTTTCTTTATTATTTTCTAAAACAAGATAATTATCTTTAAAGCAGTATGGCAAATGCTTACCAGTAACCTTTCTTTCTTGTGCCTGGCATAAAATACTTAAGTCTTTATTTCCGAAACTTGCGTTTCTTTCTAAATCGTTTTTCCCATACTCTGTCATTGTTAGATTAATAAAGATGTTCTCATCAATGATTGCACATTTTTTGATTGTAGATTCATCAAATGCGAAAGAATTTTCTTTCAAGCAAGTCAATAGTTTATTTGTCAGCATAGAAGTTTCTAATGATCTTATGTCATAATCTGTAGAATAGTATCTAACTACCACAAGAATTACTCCGCCAACTACTATTATAATTATTAAAAACCGATACAACCACAACATAGACTCAGCAACCTGTGCTTTTTTTTCCATTTTTTAATTAATAGTCAGTATAAATTTATTCTCAATTTTTTGTAATTCAAATTGGGTATGGCATGGATAGAAATAACCTCTATCGATATCTGTTTTTTTTACCAAGAACCCGTTATTTTGCTTCTCTATTATCCAATTAGTTTCAATTATTATTTTTGTGTTGTTTTTTGTCAGAACCGCAAGACACAGGTCTTTTGCAATTGTTTTTGGCCCAGCCAGTTCAGAGCTTTTTGACGATATAAAATAAACTACAAGTATTAGAAGAAATATTAAAATTACTAGACTGAATATCGAGCCATATACTAAGCTTTCAACACCCTTTTTTTTCATGCTCTAGACAAGCAAGAAGAGTTAATAAATTTTGTTGCACGAGTTAAATTTTTAAGTCCTTTAATTTTAAATAAATTGGTTGTACTAAACTTAGATGTAAATGTAAAAATGTCATTAGATAACGAGACTGAAGGTAAAGGAACGAAAGCCACAACACTTGGGAGTTTATTGGGTTTGGCCGGGTTTGCTTGCGGGGTAGCTTTAGGAATACATTTAACAGAGAATGGAGCAATTTATGAGATACCTCTTGTTGAGTATATTTCTAAAAACATCGATAAATATGTTTGGATCGGAGTTTTTGCTACACCTTTTACAATGATTCCTTATTTGTTAGGGAATTAGGTTTCCAATTCTATTAAAGGACATCTTAGTGGAAAGAAAAAGATCGGTTTTTAAGGAATACTTTTTATGTCGTTGCATACTCCTGCTATGTTTGCTGCATTGAAAGGAATCAACATGACTTGCATGCAACCTTTTCTTTCTCCATCACAATGGCTTGCTACTATATTCTGATTATTAAGGGTTGTAGCAACTTGTGTTGTCAATACTGCTGATGCAACTATGGCTAACCCTACTGCAACGTAGGGTACTTTTGCAAATACTGTTGTGACAGCGTTAAATCCCATTCCTGCTCTTGTTCCTACTGGTATGCTTACTGTTGGTTTAAGCAGAGCACTTCCTACTCCTTTAACTGCACCAAATGTTGCTTTTGGCCCAATAGTCAAGCTGCTAAAACCAAGAAGACCTCCAGCAATTTCCAAATCTCTTAATAATGGCTCCCACCATTCATCACCCTCTATTGCTGAGAACACAACTATATAGTCTTTATCTGTTGTTATTGGCGGAGCTTCAACATCTGTTGGAAGTGTCACACCTTTTTCTTCTGTAAAATATTCGAGATATGTTATATTGCTGTCTGTAATTTTTGTTTTTTCTAAATAGGATGCCATATCAAGCTGAAGTGCTTTTCTTTTAACACTCTCATCAAATTTTATTGTAGAGCATATAACGCATGAAGATCTTACTTTTCCTAGACCCATTTCTTTCCATGCATTTTCTGTCCAAAATTGCAACTTGCCCTCGCCTAGCATCCACCAGCAGTCATACATTGCATTAGCTATCTCTCTTTTTATTGTTTCTTCATTCATGGACGAAATTTCTATGTGTTGCGTTTTGCAATTTAAAGGCACTAGCGCTTGGCCTGGCTCAAGGCCCATTATTGATTTTCCTCTTAAAAGAACCGATTGATGACAAGCTTCTTTTTCAGCAGTTGACTTGTAAGGAATTATCTTAAGTATAAAAAAAAGGACTGCTGCGCCTATTATCAGAATTATAAGAACTATTATTGTCGATTGTATTGTTACCCCCCTCTTGTTTTTTTTATTTTTCCTCATGTTAATCTTAAGCCAGGGATTATGACCGGCAGGAGTTTAATTAGGGTAATTCCAACAATAGCAGATCCTATTATTATCACAATCCATTTTATTAGGGTTTCTCCACCTAGTGTTTCTGCGCCCTCTCCTCTTTTATTCATCTTTTAGTTAATTTTAGTTTTTATATTTAACTCTTTGTTCTAATAATCTAACTTCATAATATTCTATTCTATTAGTCACTTCTAAATCCATTATCTTTATTTTTAAAGTTAATGAAGAGTTATCTTTTCTTACCGGCATGCTAATTTCTTTACATGCCCTCGAATCACAGACACGGCCTTTGCATATACATAACGCTTTTTTTCCGAATAAATTCGAAGGTTTTTCAAAGTATTCTTTGTTTATATTCTCGTTTTCTTCAAAATAAACAAGCCACCAATTCTGTGGTGTTGTCATGGTAATTATTTTTGACTCACCTTCTTTGATACTCTTTAAGGCATCAATAAAATAATCTAAACTCCCAGCAGCTTTTTCAAGAGAGGCTTCGCCCCAGTATGTTCTTAGCATAACTGCTATTACTGCCAGAATAATTAGAATTCCAATAACTACTATTATTATCCCAACTAAATTTTTTCCAACCAATTCAACACCTTTTTTTTGCATCTAACAAATAAGGGGGGTTTATATTTAAAACTTTTGAAATAGAAACTATAGAAATTGAACAGTTTCTTTAGTTAAGGCCTTCCGAATAAAACTTCATTGGAGTATTGGCTTGTCACTAATATTGAAATTTATTTCAGCGGTTTTAGTTCAGAAGAGTTCCACAGTCCTAAGGCGTTTTTTATTTTTGACCATATGTCGCCTGTGATACCCTTCATTGCCCCTGTAAAAATAAGTACAACGACCACAAGGACAATTATTAAGATAATTATTATAACTATGGTATTTATAGAAAGTTCTGCACCTTTCTTTTGCATTTTTTACTCTGCTGTCTCTTCACAACTATCTTTTGTTAGCCCAGCTTCTTGGCATTCTGGAAGATTATATGCTTTTATTGGGTCTTCCCAACATTTCTTTATTCCCGTTTCATCACTTTTCGCTTTTTTTAGAGTGAATTCATGAGTGCAGAAAAATTCTTTGTCTTGTGCTGTGCATCTTACTGCACAAACCGATTTCGCATTCTCAACATCTGTTTGGTCCCAAGCTCCTTTCACTCCTGTAATCTTTTCCCACAAACTTTTCATACCCCCTGTAAAATATAATGCGAGAATTACAAGAACGAGAATTGCGAGTATTATAACTATGACAGTGGTTATGTTTATTTCTGCGCCTTTTCTATTCATCTTTTTTACCCCCTTTTTATCTTATCTTTATAGATTCTATATTTTTAAAACTTTCTACGAGTTAGCGGACAAACATGCATTTGCTAGCTTTAATTTCTATTTCTTTTTCAAAGGTGATTGTTGCTCGTTCTTGTGTGCACAACAAATTTTGTTTTTCAAATTGAACTGTTTTTGCTTCAAGAATCGTTTTTCCTGTTTGGTCTTGTTTTTGGGTAGTTTCTTTAACTTCCTCATCTGTATGCTGGAGGATCATTTTGTTCTTGTTACAAACTATAGAATAATTTTGTGGCAGTATAACTTTATAATTTACATCCTGTCCTTCTAAAATTAATGCTTTTATATTTTCAAATTCCTTTATAGCATCCTGTCTTTTGCTAGTACATACTGGCAGTTTGTTTATTTTCTCTCTAAGGTATTCTGCAGTGTCCATTCTTGTTGTTGCAAGAAAAAAAGCCAGTTCATTACTCATTTTGTAAATATACTCAGACGCAATATACTGTTTTTTATTTTTTTCAAAAGGGAATTTTTTAGTAAATTCTAGAGTTATACTTGTTGTTGGCTGAATTTCTTGTGCCATATTTTCCTCCAATTTTAAAATTTGTAGATTAAAATTAGGTACTGTAGAATTTCTTATAGTTTTTTTTCCTTGTGTCAATGCAATTTTCAGTGTTTTCCCTTCGGTGTTTATGTTTAAATTCACTTGTTTAACAAAGCTTCCTGGAAAATTAGGCATTGCTGGGCATATACATTCCTTATCTTCTAAATAAGAACACTCTTGAATGTTATTCGTTAGAATGTCAAAATTATCTCCCATTTTATCTTGTATATCTTGACTTAGAGTTTTTCCACGAATAAAACTAAATACTTGTGGATAAGCTGCAGAAAGAAAAACAATTGAGAGAACAACAACTATTAGAACGATTATTATAGCGATTATAGTGTTCTCTCCCTCCCCCATTTTACCTTCCGAATCGAAGCAAATTTTTCAGCTGGTCTATAACGTTTATACCTTTTTTCTGCATTAGCATCAATCCTAGGATAACCAAGACAAGCACGACTAAAGCAATGATCCACCATCCAAGTTCTCTAGGAACCATTGCTTTTTTTATTTTTTTCATTTTAAATTGAAATGCTTCCAACTGCAATTATTGCTAGAGCGCCAAGTAACGCGGTAGCAATCAATGCTGTGAAAAAGTATAAGGTCATGCCGGTTAATAAATTTTTACTACTCTCATATTTCTCACCTAATCGGTCTTCACCATTCTCTATAGTAACTAAGGTTGATGTTAAGATCATTACTATTTCAATTAGATAGATTCCCACTATTATTTGTATCCAGTATGGAGGAATCATTTTGACTACATTAAACATACTGGTTATAGCTCCAACACTTCCGAAACCACCAAGATCTTGTGTCGCACTCAGCTCACCACTTGCTATAAGAAACTGAAGTTTGCTTAGAATAAGAGTTATCATTGTGGCAAGACCAACAACAACAGCTGAAAGTAAGGGCGCAAGGAAAGTCATATTACTTTTCATGCTGCTTGTGATATCTGCTAGCAAATCTTTTAACCTTTCATTTACTTTATGTATGTTTTTTACATACTCACTTATTGCCATCAGTGCCTTAGCCGCTATACCGAGCCCTTTTTTTACACTTTCAATTAGTATTTGCATACTTGTCCTTATTAGATCAGATGGGTAGTAATTAATAGCACCTCGTGTTTTGTTGAATATAGCTTGCTCTACTGACATGCCGACTTGCTGTATATTTGTATTGACAATAGCAAAAAAACCGGCTGTGGATGTGCCTTTTAAACTATAAGCGACTCTACCAAAAGCCATTTCTGCTGGGATTCCGTCTGCAAGTCTGTTGCCAAGCTGGAATATTGCAGAACTAAATTCTAATTCAAGTTTTTTTGTTTCTTCTCTTGTTTTTATTAATTTTTGAGTTTTCATTTTGTATGCCGTAGAGAAGAATAGAGAAATTCCTAGAATAAAGAATAGACTAAGGATTACGGCCAAGAACCCAAAAGGTCCTACTGTGGATCCTGTTTCAGGATCTACCTTGAAATCAAAAGCTGGTTGTCCTAAAAAACTTAAGTTATAATCTTTCTGCATTCCAATTGCTGAAGGCAGATTAGTATAATAAAAAAGAAGTGGAGAAAGACCCATTATTAAAAAGGGCAGAGCAATTAAGAAAGCCTTGAAGTAAACACTTTTGTCTTTGTAGTATCTATAATTTGGATTTCTTTCAAGTAACTCAGTCTCTCCGTAACCTGCTGGTCTTCTATTTAGTATCTGATTCGTCATATAAAAAACAAAAAAAGGTACAAGCACATTGAAAAGAATTGCAACATGATACCATTTTATAGCTCCCTGAAGCAGTGTAGAAGCTAAAGGCAAAAGTGCTAATCCGAGGGTTGGCAATACAATTCCCAGCATATATATGTTTGTTATAGGTGACTTTACCTCGTGTGTGAAATGTATCATTTTTTCATAAACACCGTCAAGAATTACTTGGAGAGATTTTTCAAGAGTGGCTATTCTTCTTTCTTCTATTGGTTCATATAAAGAGGATTCTATGAGATGCATTGATTCAAGAAATTCAAGACTATGCTTACGCCATTTCTCAAGATAAGCATCAAGAGAATCTTTTATTGTAGCATATTTACCTATTTCAACATCCCAAAAAATTTTTTTGAAATCTAGAGCCAATGGTGGTTGTAAATTTTCAGAAGCAAATTTTATTGCTCTTTCAAGATTACTTGTGTGTCTCATATAAACTACAATATAAAGAATTGCTGGGACCATTTGAGAGGCCGCTTTAAGACGCCATTTCTGTGCTAGTCTAAATGGCATAGTGTTTAAATAATAGAAAAGAAAAAGGGTAACAAAAAGCAGAAGAAAAAAGATTAAAATAGCATTGTTTAGAGCTCCAGTAAACAAGAATATTGCTACACATACTAACAAGGAGATAATAAAACCGGCCAGCAATGCGAAAACTGCAAGTCCAGCAGATTCACCAGGCTCTATTTCAAGGTGGGCTGTTTCGATTGCTTCTTTTAGCGATATCTCATCTTTTTCTTTTAATTTTACTTTTATTATTTTTCCTATGTTTTTACAAGCATTTTCGTAGCTGGTGGGTATAAGTAAAGATTCCTCTCTGAATTTTTTATACTCTTTTGAATAATCACTTGATTCTAGCATAGATGTTTCTATTCTTGATTCCCATCTCGTTAAGAGATCTCGCGCACTTATTTTCTCCATTCTTAAGCGCCTCTTTTTAAAATGTCAAGGAAACGGATTATAAAAAAGTTGTGTTCAAACAAAAAGTATATAAACTCTTATTTTATTCATTTAGATACTTTTAAAAAGACGAGGTCAAAATGTTAAGAATTTTAAAAATAAGCGAAGTAGTTGGAATGAAAGTTTTTACCGATGGCGGAGATTTTGTAGGGGTTATAGAAGAAGCGAATTTGCTAGGAAATAGGCTTGAAAGTTGGCGTGTTCGAGTGGCCAGAGAATCTAATATCGTGCCGTACTTGTCAGGGGCAAGAGGATTAATCATCCCACAGCAGTATATCAAGGCATTTGGTGAAGTTGTTATTATAAGTAGGAGTGCAGTTCCAACGAGAGAAGAGATTGAGAGTACAGAAGAGGCAGAAATAGCTTAAATAAGCCTCAATGTTTAGAAGATGGCTGAACCGTCATTTTTAGCTGGATCGTTTTTTTATAACGTAATTCTCCCCTTTATACTTGTTTTTGCCGTCGTATATGCCATTCTTGAGAAAACAGAAATTCTTGGCAAGGATAAACGGTATGTTAATTTACTTGTTTCTTTTGCGATATCTTTTATTTTTATTGGGGTTCCTGCAATCGTGAATGTTGCAATTACAATAATTCCAATAGTTTCACTTATTATAGTTATTTTGCTCTGTCTTTTACTTTTATTTGGATTTACTGGAATTAATATTGCTGAAAATAAAGTTTTAAAAACTATTCTTGGCGTAATACTTGGCATAGCTTTAGTTGTGGTTATATTATGGGCATCAGGAGCTCTTGATAAATTAAAAGGTATGAATTTTTCTGAATCTACTCTTAGTTTTATAGTTTTCATTGCAATTTTTATTATAGCAATAGTGGTGGTTATTGTTGGTGGAAAGAAAGAAAGCGATAAAAGTAAATAGGATAAAAAAGAAAGATATAAAAAGCCAGAAGATCTTTAGTAAAAAGAGGTGGAAACGACCATGGAAGGACTAATAAACTTTTTTATGCAGTACGGTAGTTATGGATGGTTCTATGGTGGCCCAATGGAACAGATGGTTTCGCAATGGGCTCAAATGGGGGTTTTTACAGTGCTTTTACCTTTTGTTCTCGTTTTCGCTGTGGTTTATGCTATTCTAGATAAAATAAAATTGTTGAACAACAGAGGAGTTCATGTTATTATTGCTCTTGTAGTAGCTTTTTTTACCATAGCCAATCCTTATGTTGTTTCTTTTTTTATGCCATTGTTCTCAAACCTTGGTTTGGGGGTGGCTGTGCTTATTTGTGTTGTAATCTTATTTGGCTTAGCTATTAAACCAGAAACTAAAACATGGACTACTATATTTACCATAATTGGAATTATTTTGTTGATTGTTATTCTTGCTAGAACACCTGTTTTAGGCTATATTCTTCCACTAGCCTCTTGTGATGCTCAATGTCAGGCAATAGTTGTTTTTTTGATAGTCATAGTTCTGGCTGTTATAGCTGCTTTGGCGTGGGGCAAGAAAGAAGATAGTAAAATAGCAATACTTGGAGCACCAGGGGGTGGTGGGGGATAAAATGGCATTTGATGTTTCTGCAGGGGTCTCCTTGTTTTTGCCTGTTTTTGCTTTTTTACTTGTTTTTGCAGTTGTGTATGGTTTGCTTGCTAAGACTAAGATTTTAGGCGAAAACAAATTTGTTCACATTCTTGTGAGTTTTGCAATAGCAATTATTTTCCTTGCTTCAACAAGCACAGTACAATTTACTAAAGTTGCTACCGGATGGTTTGCAGCTTTTATAATAAGTTTATTGTTTATTGTGCTTATAATCGGTCTCATACATGGTAAAATAGATGATGTTTTCGGTAAGGGATTTGCTTGGTTTATTGTTATAGTATTGATTTTGATTTTCATTTTTTCAGGGGTTTATGTTTTCAGAGATGTCATAAACACCTATCTTGCGAAACCGAAAAGTTTTATTCTTGATCCTACTATATTTGGTGTTGTGATTCTCGTTGCTCTTACTATATTTGCTTCATGGTTGATGACGCGCGAAGGAAAGAAATAATTTTGTGCTAAGTATGAACAGCAACATACTTTTTTTTCTTTCTCAAACTCTGATTTTTTAATCTATCATAACAATCTTTTTCAGAGGAGTTTTAAAAAATCTTTCTGCCAAACTTTTTGGCAATTTTTTGCATAATTCTTTTATCAATCTTTCCAGGTTCTATTTTTTCAGAGATAAATTCTTTAACAAGCTTATATTGTTTTAACATCTCCCTGATTTCAGTTGTTGGAACATGAGAGCCTTTTGAAATTCTTTCTATTCTAGAACTTGTTAGAATGTCTGGATTTTCTCGTTCAGTGGGGGTCATTGAATCAATTGCGTAATGCCAACGCTTCATTTTTTCTTCTTGTACTTCGAAAAGGTTGGGAATTTTTTTTGTTATGCTTGCACTTATATTCCCTAGACCAGGAATCATTTCAGTGATTTTGTCAAAGGGACCTATTTTTTGCATTGTTTTTATTTGCTGGCAAAAATCTGTTAAAGTAAATTTACCTTCCTCAAGTCTTTTCATTTGCTCTGGTTTCTCTTCAGTCACGGTCTTAACTTTTTCAAGCAATGCACGTAAGTCCCCCATCCCTAACAATCTTGAAACAAAAGCACTTGGATTAAACGATTCTAGATCATGTATTTTTTCTCCTGTTCCGATGAACAGGACACGCGAGCCGGTTTCTTTACATGAGGCTAGGGCGCCACCACCTTTTGCTGTTCCATCTAATCGCGTGATTATGATACCGGTTATTTTCACTTCATTGAATTTTTGCGCTTGAATTTTTGCAGCTTGTCCTATCTCTGCAGCAATTACAAGAAATGATTGTTCTGGTTTAATTTCTTCTCTGAGCAATTTAATTTCATTTATCAAATCGGCGCTTAAAGCATCCCTTCCTGCGGTATCTATTATACATAAGTCATAACGTTTTATTTTTTCTTTAAACTTCTCAAAGATTGCCAGAGGATTTTTTTCGTCTTTATCAATAAAACAAGTTATTTTTGCTTGTTCAGCAAGTTGTTCAAGCTGCTCTGGAGCAGCCGGTCTATGAACATCTAATCCAAGCAAACAAGTTTTGTAACCCCTTTTGCTGTAGTATACGGCTAATTTTGTTGCAGTGGTTGTTTTTCCAGATCCATATAATCCTACAAGCATTATTTTATATGGTTTTATTTTTTTATCTGGTTTTATTTCATGCTCTTGCTTTCCAAGAATTTCTGTAAGTTCATCATGAATAAGCTTGATGAGCTGCCCTCTTTTATCCAATCCTTTAACATCTTTTTTTGCCTGTTGTTTTATCTTTTCAAGCAGATTGTCAGTTATTTCGATATTTACATCTGCTTCGAGCAAAGCGTGCTTGAGCTCTTGACAGATAGCATCTATAGTTTTATTATCCAAAAAAATAGTCGACGCTATCTTTCGTAAGGTATTCTTTAGAGCCTGACCAAGTTTTTCTAGCATCCGTATCTTAAGTTCCGGGAATTTAAAAATATTAGTTTGGCTGGATGAATTAGAATTTTTCTTAAAATGAATTTTTTTATATGCATCTCTCTGTATGGAAATACAAATTTTATTAAAAAATTTTTTCAATAATCTTATTTTTATCGAACATTTCTAAATCAGTATACTCTTGACCGGTTCCAAGAAAAATAATTGGTTTTTCTGTTGCATACGAAACAGATATTATTGCACCACCTCGTTCATCCACGTCTGCTTTTGTTAGAATTATAGCATCTATTCCTACTGTTTGATTAAAAGTTCTTGCCTGTTCAACAGCATCGTTTCCTGTTATGGCTTCACCAACAAAAATTTTTAAATCCGGTTTAGCGACCCGGCATATTTTTTCCATTTCTCTTAAGAGATCAGCTTTTGTGTGCATCCTTCCTGCTGTGTCTACAAGAACAACGTCAAGCTTATGGGCCTTAGCATGAGCAATTGCATCAAAAGCAACTGCAGCAGGATCTGCACCATATTTGTGTTTAATTACTTTTATTTGAAGTTTGTTTGCGTGCTTTTCTAATTGTTCGATTGAAGCTGCACGGAAAGTATCACTAGCAGCAAAAACAGAACCTAGTTTCTTGCTTTTCAACAAATAAGCCATCTTGGCTATCGTTGTTGTTTTTCCAGAACCGTTTATTCCGAAGAAAACTATGACAAAAGGTTTTTCTTTTTTTTCTTTAATTTTTTCAAAAACATCAAAAGGATCTTTCATCAACGAAGATATTGATTTTTTAAGAGCTTCTTTTATTTTTTCTCTAGCTTCAGTTTTTATTATCTCCCGGCCAAGGAGTTCGTTCTTTAGATTTACTCTTATCGCTTCTATTACTTCTATAGCTACGTTGTTCTCTATAAGGATTTCTTCAAGTTCTTTGAAGAAGTCATTAAATGCAGCTTCACTTAACTTCATAGTTGTAAGTCCTTTAGTAATTTTCTGAAAGAAACTTTCTTTTTTTTCCTTTTCTAGAGTTTCTTTTATCTTTTCTTCTCTTTCTGATTTTTTCTCTTTAATTTTGTCAATCTCTTTTTCGATTTCTTTTGGCAATTCTTCTTCATCAATCTTTAAAATTTCTTGCTTTTCTTTCTCTTTTCCTTCTTCCTTTTTGAAAAATTTGTTTAACTTTTCTTTTAGTAATTTGAACATATCAAAATAAGTTTGGAAAGATTAATAAATGTTCCTTTCTTTTTTCTTCCATGAAAAGGTGGAAGATTGAGCCGGCAGTCCCTTACTATAGTCATGAAAAAAGAGAAGAAAGTTTGCTTAATTGGACAACTAGAACTTTATTTTTTATTTTTTTAATAATTTTTGTTCTAGGTCTGGTATTTGTTCCAGAAATAACAAGCCACGCAATTAATGAATCAACTGAAAAACCTTTAGCAATTTTTCTGCTTTTTGTTTGGATTTTTGGAATGCTTGCTCTTCTTATTTTGTTCTTTATTTACAGAACTAGACACAAAAAATTAATTAGCAAGTTTTATTAATCCCCCCTCTTTATTAATTCTATGAAAAAAAATTGTAAGGTCTATTTATTCAGGCATGGGCAAACATATTATAATAAAAATCGTTTTTTTACTGGTTGGAAAGATTCTAAATTAACCCCCTTGGGTTTGCAACAAGCAAAAATTTTGGCAAAGAAATTGAAAAATAAAAAAATTCAAGTGGCGTTTCATTCTGGTCTTAGCAGGACGAAGGATACTCTTAAAGAAGTTTTAAAATACCATCCAGAATGTTTCTGTGTTATAGAAGATAAAAGAATCCTTGAGAGGAGTTATGGTGAACTTCAAGGAAAGAGCCATAAAAAATTTATAGAGAAATACGGTAAAAAACTATTTGATATCTACCACAGGTCATATAGCATACCCCCGCCAGGGGGCGAGAGTCTAAAAATGGTTGAAAAAAGAGTTAATAGTTTTATAAAAGACCTAATTAAATTTATAAAAAGAGAGAAAGTTAATGTTGCGATATGTGCATGTGGCAACTCTATGAGACCGATAAGAAAATATTTTGAAAACTTGACGGTAAAGCAGATGACTGAGATAGAGAATCCTTGGGACGATTATTTTGAATATACTGTAACAGTCTGATTTTTTGATATTTATTTCGTGAAACATTTAAATTTCTTATTTACTTACCAGGGGAGGACGCTAAAACAAAAACTACGTTTATTCATCTAAACTTTTTTAAACTGGGGCTACCTTTCTAATGTGGCTAAGGCAAAAATGATAACTTATCAAGAAATTTATGATATCTTAAGAAAAGAAAAATACAACGAAGCTTTGCAAGAACTTCCGAAGAATTTTTTAAAAGATCTTTCAGAGTACATCTCTGAAAAGAAAAAGCTGGTTTCCAAGGATTCAAGTGTTTTTTCAGATACTGTTATAATGACAAGAAAACAACTGGATAATGCGCTTTCTATGATAAAGGAATTTTTAGCTATTAGGGAGAGAAAAGTTTTGAATCTTGCATTTACTGCAGCACAGACCGGAATAAGCAAAAGAGACACTGAAAATTTATTAGAGCATGAGAAAGAACTTTTTGAGTTGGTTGTTAGAAAACTTGAAGAAAACCAGAGGTTAATAAAAGAAAAATTGGACGGAAATTTTAGAGAGAAAGATTTAAAAAATCTTTTCATTAAATTTAAGCAGGATGTACCAGCGTTTCTAGGACCAAATGGGGAGGAGCTTGGGCCTTTCAGCGCTGGCGAAATAGCTAATCTACCCAGAGAAATAGCTAAAATTTTAATTGATGATGGCCGGGTTGCTTTGATAGACGGAGATTAAAAATTAAAATGAAAGTTCCGAAAAAAGCAAAAAGATATTGTAAATACTGTAGGAAGCACACAGAGCAAAAAGTGACTATTTTAAGCATCGGTAGACAAAGAGGTGCTATGAAGAGAGGTTCTCTAGCTCGCGCAATGAAAAGGGGGCTTGCTAGAGGTAGAGGAAATTTGGGGAGGTGGGGTTCTAAACCCGCTGTTAGTAAATGGAAAAGAAAAGCGAAAAGTACCCAAAAGAAGGTCTTGCTGTATAAATGTTTAGTTTGTGGAAAAACAATGCATGGAAGAAGAATAAGAACTTCTAAGCTCAGTCTTGAGCAAGAGAAATAAAATGCTGAAAAAAAAATTTTTTGATGTTGAACTTGAAAATTTGAATTTAAAAATTTCTGTTCTAGCAAGAGATATTAATGATCTGAAAGGAAAAACAATAACCTATGATCTGACTAGAATTCTAAAAGGGAAAAACTGCGAAGCAAAATTTAGAGTCAAAGAGCTCCAGGAAGGAGTGCCGTTTGCCGAGATCTATTCTTTTGTCATATTACCAACTTTTATCAGAAAAATGATCGGGCGTAATATAAGTATAGTAGAAGATTCTTTTTTTTGTAAATGCCAGGATGCTGGTTTAAGAATAAAACCTTTTTTGATAACAAGAAAAAAAGTTCACAGAAGAATTAGGGCATTCTTAAGAGAAAAGGCTAGAGATTTCATTATGAAAAGCGTTTCTGAAATGTCAAGAAAAAAATTCTTCCAAGAAATTTTATCTTCTAGTCTTCAGAAAAATCTTAGCAAAAAGCTTAAAAAAATATATCCTCTTGCTGTTTGTGAGATAAGAATGGCCAAGGTTGAAAAATAAAATTAAACTTTTTCTATTATTTCTTGCAAAAGATAAAAAAGGTCATCTGAAACTTTTCCTTTAATTTTTGCTTTTATAGTTTCTATTTTTTCATGCATTTTTTTTACGGCAAGCATATGATATTTTATTAATTCTTCTGGGGAAATTGGTATTATTTTTGTGACTATAGTATCATATTCTTTAGTAATTTTTTGAACTTCAGGATCATTAATTCCTTTACCTTTGTTTTTATATTCATTTAATAAATTTTCTAATATTCTTGCTCTTTCTAACTTATCATATAACGTTTCTATATCAACTTCCGTTTAACATTCTATTAAACAACATTTATAAATTTTTATATGAAGGAAAGTATATTTTTTGGGATGTGTTTTAAGAACTGATTAAAAAATTAAATTTTATAGATTGTGATATTTCCAAATTTTTTTAAGTATTCAGAAGCCTTTTTTGTCAATTTTCCTTGAGTTGCCAATAAAACTGGCAATTTTTCCTCCTGCCCACAACTTAATGCCAAACTTAAATCAGCTTCATTTATTGTCTTTTTATTCAAGCCATAAACTAGGAACTTTAAAAAACCAATTTCTGAATCAACTAAAGCAATACAAATCTTATTTTCTTCTTTCATTTCACGGAAAATTTCAATTTTTTTCTTTGTCAAATGTTCTAGAACTTTTTCTCTGAAAGCATCTTGTTTCTTCTTTCTTATTTTTTTCTCCTTTTTTTCTTCTGCTCTTTCTAGTTTTTCTCCTTTGGTTTCTTCAATCTTTGGTTCTTTTGGGACTTGAATTTCCTGAACTCTAATCTCTTCTTCTACTTTTTTCGTTTCTTCTAATTTTTCGATTATGGTTTTGATTTCTTTTATTGCTTCTTCTTCTGGAAACGAGTGCAAGCGCCAGAAGATCTTTTCTCTTCCATTACATGGTTGTTTTATCATAATAGCAAAATCTTTAATATTCCTTAAAGCCACACGCTGGACAGGGGTTAGTTTCTCATCTTCAAGAACTTTTTTTTCTTTAAGCAGCTTAAAAACCTCTTTTTCCTGTACTGGTAGATAATTTACAAAGTTCTCAACTTGTTCTTCTTGGCCTGGCAAAAAGTATAAGGGGGAGCCACCAACCTTCAGGTGACTGAATTTAAGTGTTTTATCTGCAACCATTTCTGAAAGAAGAGCAGAAGTGAACAAAAGAGAAAGTTTGATTTCTCCTGATAGATTTCCAGGTAAGCTCGGGCCCTTCTGTGAGATTATTTCAACTATTTTTTGCTTTTTTTCTAACATTTTAAGCTTTAAGTAAGCATAATAATTACGTAAACGGCAAGTTTTTTATAAAATTTTAGCTTACGGGCTTTCCTTATCTTGACTTTTGTTTTATGGCCTTAGCCATCTAATTTCGTAATATGTAACGTCGCCTTCATGGTCGACTATTCCTATAAGCAATCTTTTTTTTGTGCTATGGGCCACTCTTGTTTTTGCAGCAAACTCATGCCATGTCAGTCCAGAGGATTCATAAACAGGGAAAAGCAGCCAACGCGCATGTTCTTGACCTGGTTTAACTCCTCTTTCATAGACCCGGAAATCAGCTCCGAATTTGAGTGCTGTTTTTACCGTGTATCCACGATTCCGCATGTCACAAAAAACTCGGTATTTCGTCCAAAAATTGGGTTCTAATTTTTTGACTTTTTCTATAAACTGGTTTTTTGTTAATTTCTTTTTTCCTTCATAAATAAGAATTTTATCTCGTTCCAACAAGTAGAGTGCTTCAAGTAATGAGTAATGAATCTTGCCTTCTACCAACTCACCGAATCTACTTTTTTCGTAAAGTTCTAGAGCTTTTTGCGTGTTACTTGTTACTATCTCGCCGGCTAAGATTGTCTTAAAACTCTTTCTTTCTAGTTCTTTTTTTTCTTTTGTTTTTTTCTTTTCTTTAATTTTGGCCATTATTCTAACAAGCTATACGTTTTTTTAAATTTATCTTAGTTAAGTATAAAAAGCTTTTTTACCTTTTTTTATTATGAGAATAATCTTTTTAGGAACAAGTCAGGCTGTTCCAGACAAGGAAAGAAACCAGAACGCAATTTTACTTAGTTATGATTCTGAAAATATTTTACTTGATTGTGGTGAAGGCACACAGAGACAATTTAAGATTGCTGGCCTAAACCCTTGCAAAATAACAAAAATTTTAATTACACACTGGCATGGTGATCATGTTCTTGGACTGCCGGGATTGTTACAGACACTTGCTTTGAATAATTATCCAGGAACTTTAGAGATTTATGGTCCGGTTGGAACTGAAAAATTTTTGACTTTACTGCTTTCAATGTTTGTTTTCAGAGAGAAATTAAAGGTCAAGATTGTTGAAGTGCAAGAAGGAGTATTTTTTGAAAATAAAGATTTCAAGCTTGAAGCTGCAAAAATGAAACATCCTGGTGGATGCTTAGCGTATGCTTTCATTGAAAAGGACAGAAGAAATATAAAAATAACTGAACTTAAAAAACTGGGTTTCAAAGAAGGACCATGGCTCAAAAAGTTGCAAGAAGGACAGGATGTTTTGTGTCATGGTAAGAGGATCTCTGTTGCAAAGTACACCACTTTGAAAAAAGGCAAAAAGGTTGTGTTTATTTTTGATACAAAATTTAATCAGGATTGCGTTAAGATTGCGAAAAATGCTGATTTACTAATTTCAGAAGCATGCTTTTTAAAAGAGCATGAAGGACTTGCTTCTGAACGTGACCATCTGACTGCAGAACAAGCTGCAATGATAGCAAAAAATGCTGATGTGAAAAAACTCATACTTACCCATGTTTCTCAGAGATACCCTTCCAAGAATGTTGTTGTTGATGAAGCAAAGAAAATTTTTAAGAATTCTGCGTTGGCACGCGATTTCATGAGAATTGAACTGTAGGTATAATCTTAATAATTTTTCTAAAACTCTCGGACCTTTTTATTTCCAGTTTATTATTTTTTCTTAATATTTTCCTTTTTTAGAGCTTTTTCAGCTTTGGCTTCAGCTTCCTTAATTTTTATTTTTTCTTCCATACCCAATTCTTCAAGAAGTTCTTTATAACGGTTTCTTATTGTAACTTCTGTTATTCCAGCAACGTCTGCAACTTCACGTTGCGTCTTGCGTTCGTCATTTAACAAAGCTGCAACGTATAAAGCTGCTGCAGCAATTCCCGCTGGGCCTCGGCCAGATGTTAATTCAGAGACTTCAGCTTTTTTTAGAATTCTGTGGGCGTCATTTTGCGTTTTTGGTGATAAATGAAGTATGGAAGCGAATCTAGAAATGTAGTCTTTTGGACTTGATGGTGTTATCTTAAGTGTTAATTTTCTTGTTATGAATCTGTAAGTTCTGCCAATCTCTTTTCTTTCAATGTCACAGGCTGCAGAGATTTCGTCAAGGGTCCTTGGAATGTTATATGATCTGCAGGCAGCATATATGCAAGAAGCTACTACAGCTTCCATGCTTCTTCCTCTTACAAGCCCTCTTTGTAGCACGAGATTATAAATTCGTGAAGCTTCTTCTTTAACGAAGTTTGGCAAATTTAGAAATGAAGCAACTCTTCGGAGCTCTGCCATAGCAAGTCTTAGATTTCTTTCTATGCTTGTGGATACGCGTTCCTGCCATTTTTTAAGTCTAAAGAACTTGCGTATTTTTTTCTCTGAGCCCAGTTGGTAGATATCCGAGACTTCGCCGACGTTGGTGGTTAGACCTTGATCGAATTTTTGTAAGCTTAGTGGTGCCCCGCCTCTTCCTTTTCTTTCGCCTTCTTCGAATTGTCTCCATTCTTGTCCGGCGTCTATTATTTTTTCTTCAATGACCAACCCACATTTACTGCAAATTATTTCACCTTTTTGTTCATCATAAATCAAATTTGTTGAGCCACATTCTGGGCACTTTTTTAAAAAGGACGACATTTTGTGTGTTTATTCTACTTTAAAAAGCAACGCAAGCTTTTTAAATGTATCTATGAAAAAGGGAGAAAGATTTAAAAAACTTTCTATACGATTAATCTATCAAAACAGCCTGTACCGAAGCTTCTTGCGACGGCCTGTTAGTTATCCTTGCTTTTCCAAGTTCGGTTTCAATGACAGCCCCTTTAACAAGAACTTTTTTTCTGACAAGAAATTTATTACTTGGAACTTCAAGAACATTTTTTATAGCAACCACTTTACTTTTTTTTGTTTTTGGATCAAAGACATTTACTTTATCAGCTTTGAGAAGAACTTTTTTGAACTTACCCCCTCTAACACGTATTTCTTTTTTCTTTTCTTTTCCTAGAATTACCTCTCTTTTTTGTCCTTTCCTCTCGTAAAGTTTCCTTTTTCTTGCTTTTCTATATCTTCCGCCACTAATTTTTTTTCCAAGCATGAATGTTTTATGAAAACAAGAGTTTTAAATCTTTCTAGAGGAAAGATTTAAAAACTCTTCAAGCAAGAAATAAACATGGTTAATGGCGTTGAGAGGCCTTTAGATCTGTTAAATCAGTCAAAAGGCAAGGAAATTTTAGTTCAATTAAAGAATGATAAACAGCTAGTTGGCACTTTGCTTGCTTTTGACATTCATATTAATATTGTTCTTTCAAACACCCGTGAACTTGAAAATGGAGAGACAAAAAGAAATATCGGGGTTTCTTTTATTCGTGGGGATACTATAATATACATATCTCCAAGTCAAGCAAGTTGAAATAAGAATTTTTTAGAAAATTTTATAACTTACCATTTTCTTAACACTTTATGCGGGAGTGCCGGAGTGGTCAAACGGACACGGTTTAGGCCCGTGTGGCTTAGTGCCTACAAAGGTTCGAATCCTTTCTCCCGCATAATCTCTTCTTTTTCACAATAAAAAATTTAAACTTCAATATTGTAAAGTGATCATGGCTTTAAGAAATAACTTAAGAAAATTAGGTGCTTTAAGTTTATTTTTGCTTAATTGTACCTATTATTATATTTTTCCGCAGCAACCAAAGTCACAAGCAAAGCCAATAGTTCAGGAGAAGGTTGTTATGCCAACGAAGCAAGAGGCAACAAAATATTCATACATAGATGTAGATGTCTGGTTTCTTTACAACGATTACGGCCGGATTAAAAAAATGGGATTTCGAGTACCAGAAGAATTTAGTAAATGTAAGTGTGAACAACAAAAACGTGAACTTTTATGTAGTTATATTGCAACAACTTATTTAAAATCTTTTGAGCACATGTTCCGCAAAGGTTTTAGCAAGTATAACCCCAATCAATTTACTCAAGATCTTTTAAGAGAGCTAGCGCTACGAGAACTTGTTGAACTTCTAAACTTTACTTGTATAAACCAAATTAATTCTGGCGATTTGGTTAGATTTAGGCCAAATTATTCTCCATAGTGTTTATTCATTATTTGTTATCTCTTAAAAGTTGCAACAACCGAAAGGTTTATAAAGGGGGGTTTTCTTTACTATTCTGGAGGTAAAACAAAATAAATAAAATGGCAGTTGAAGATCAACATCCTGATCAAGAAAGAGAGGAAAGAAGAGAGGAAGTAAGAGAAGCATGGCCGGAAACACCTAGACAAGAGCAAAGAGGATGGTATCAGAATCCTAGAAATTGGGCTATTGGTGGAGCTGGTTTAGCTGCTTTAGTTTTAGCTCTGGCACTTGGTACAAGAGGTTGTGGGAAAAGGAACGGCGAAGAAACCTACATTGTTGGACCAGGAAGAGTTGTAACACTTACTCCAGAAGTTAAGAGAGCACTTAAAATTATGGACAATGCAACTGTTTATTTTCAAGAAGCAAGAGCACGTGAGAGAGAAATAATTGATAATGCCTACAGAAGCAATACAGAACTTGAAAAGCTTTTAAACGAGCATTACAAAAGTGGTGGTGATGGCGATGGTTGTGGGAAAAGTGGTGGAGGAAGAGCAGACGGACGCGGTGATGGTGGTAGCACAGGACAATATGGGATAAATCAAAACATAGAACAGACCGTTATACTTGGAAGGTTTGTAGGCTCAGACGGCAAGGAGTATGAAGTTCATATTCCTAGAGGTGCAGAAGACAGGTGCAGAGTAAGAGGCGATGCTTGGGGTCATTAAACGATAAAAACAGCGAGCAACACAGGGGTGATGAAGAGCTATGTGAATCTACTTTTAAGTTTTTTTGTTTTTAATTTTTTTAAATCATGATGTTAGTTGTGATATTCTAACAAAAGTTGCAGGTGAGTTTCTTGCCAGGAATCTACGCATTGTGGCATAACATAAATTTCCTTCTGTTTTGATTACACCATCTCTTTGTCTTTCATCTCCCCCTTCGATACAACCAGAAGAAGTATAAACTATAACATCATCTTGTTCTAGATACAGTGTGTTTTTATTCTCATAAATGACTATTGTGTGATCATATGCTGGTGGCTGAAGATTTTCATTGTACAAGAAAAAAATGTCACCGACTTGTACAGGAATTGCCATGCCAAGAAGATCGTTAATTCTGATTTTTTCTATTTTTTGTCCATCATACTCTCGTATTCCAAATCTCTCTATGAAATTTTCTATTTTGTCATGAATTTGCCATGAAAGTTCTGTTCCAAGAACTTGCTCAACAGCCGAGCTTACAAGGGTATTACATTCCATTCCTTTGTAGAGTTGAGTCATGGAATAAGTTTTGCTATCCTTTGAGAGAAAAAGCACATCCCCGACAAAAGGCACATTTTTAAAAGATTCGATTGTTGCTATAAATTTGTTAGGATGTGGAGATTTTCTACTTACTCTGAAAGTTTCTATTCCATAAGAATAAGTTTGTGGTGAAGAATATATTTTGTCTTGCCATGTTACATTCACGGAATAAAAATAAGTTCCCATCTTTGAATTTGCTGTGATACACCATTCGTTTCCAACCGGCCTGTATATATAGGTTATTATTTCTTGTTCTCTTTCTATTTTCCCACCATCATAAGCTTTAGATTCTGGAACAATCTCATACCATCTGAATTCTGGTTGTTCGCCTTTCCACTCTCTTATGTCAAGGTTATTGTTTGTTGCGACCTCTCTTGTTGAGAATTTTGCTTCTCTGGTTTGTAAAACAGCGCAAATTTTAACATTGTCACTATAACCAACCAATTTGTTAGTATCGTTAAAAAGACCATTGTTAACAGAAGAAACAATAAACACTTGGTTTACTTCCTGATATGTTGCTAATTTTTGCTTTATTTTTTGTTCATAATAAATCAAATCATCTTTACTTGTTTTTTCTTTGTATTCTTGTAACACTTTTAATAAGTAGTTTAATTCATTTGGTGATAGTGAACCATACCAAATTATATTGAAAATTGCTTGTAAAATTTTCTCTTTATCAAGAGAACTATAACCTATGCATTTTCTATCTGATTCGAGCCAGAAACATTTCAAGTTGCAAGTATTCTCTTGACAATCATCTTTTGTTTGGAATGATAAATCTGGTGTTCCCCAGTCTAACAAATTTGTTCTTTCTCCTTCACATTTGTCAGGGCACTCTTTACATTTATTGTTTTTAGAATCCCAGAAACAGTTTGGTGTTTTTGAGCAGAGAGTTTTTTGTGGGAAATCTGAGCATTTTGTCTCTTTTGTTAACTTTATCTTAAAAACTTTTTCTGCTTCAATACAAGAACTACTTTCATAATTTAATTTTGAACGGTCATACTGAACACCTTTTCTTTTAAGTTCACTTTCTGGAAAGAAGCATAAAGGATCATAACTTTCTGATTTTCGAATTCTACCTACACTATCAACAGAAGTTCCTATTGCAAGGAACAATTTTTGTGTTTTTCCTAGTTTTTTTCCTGATTCTACAGTTTTACCCTCATTGTTTATAATACCTGAATCAATTTCATCAAGATTTCCATAGAAAGTATAAAAAGTTGTATCGCCTATTTTATGTTCCAACGTTACTGATTTTCCTAGAGGGTATGTTTTATTATTTCGTATCTTATAGATTTTTCCTTCTTGTACTGCATGTACTATACTATCTTTTTGAACTTCAATTTCTATGCCGTTCTGGGTTTCCTCTGCTACAGCAAATATTGCTAGAAATAGAATTGAGATAGATAAAATAAATAATAAAGTTTTGCACCTCATTTTTTTCTTTAAGATAACGTGCGTCAGACTTTTAAATTTTTTTATCAGCAAAATTTATAAACCATTTTTATGTTACAGACAAATGAAAAATATTTTTAAGTATTTGGTTAGCGGATTTGGTGCTATAACCCTTGGAACCTTCCTCTGGTTTTTATTTCAAAATCCTGATAAACAAATACTAAAAGCACTTAGAAAGGAAATGGGGGCTACCAAATTTCATACTGTTGATATTAAGTTTAAGAAAAAAATAAACTTAGATTCAGATCCAGAGTTAGAAGAAATCTTTTTTATCTCTTTTGAAGGTAAGGGTGTTGGTGCGCATGGGGCCACGCCTTATTTGATTATAAAAGAAAGGGGGGTTTACTATAAATTTCAAGGTTATACTGATCAAAGTGGGTTTGATTATACTATCAATTCTCAAGATTTAGATGGTGGTTCTTCTGAAATAATTGTAACTTTTTTTGGCGGACAATGGAATTATTTTTGTGTAATTTCTAAAGATCAAGGTGAATGGAGGGGGTATACCCTTTTGCCTCCAACAGGTCCGTGTAAAGCCATTTTTGATCCTATTTCAAAAACTTTTGTTTTTAATAATGGTAGCAAAGAGGCTTATATATTCAGTAAAGGCAATTTTGTTGAGATAAAATAAATCCTCGAATCAAGTACCGATTTGTTGAAATAGTGTTTAGCATCCTAAAATAATTAAGTAAAACAGCCCGACTCAGTTCTTTGATCAACAGCAAAAGAAACATAGACTTTTTTACAATCGCTCCAGCCAACCTTTTCTGTGTTAAAGAGATATGCTGCAATTTTGGGTGAAACGTCTATTACTGATTCCGCTCCTTGCCAGCAACCTGTTTTTGCATTGTTTATTATACTCTCGTCTGGCCCAAAATCTTCAACAACTCCTATACATTTTTTTCCGTTTGCTTGAATTAATATTTTTTTCTGATACCACCACCTTTTTTCATCTTCGTTTTTATAAGGCCAACGCATTGCAACATAATACTCTGTTTTTCTGCCACCATAAGCACTAAAGGCACCCCCTCCGTAACCAACACTAAATGTTGTTAAATAAACATTTTGTGCTGGTAATGTACGGCTTTCTAGTGTTGCGACACCCGAAGTACTTGTAACTTTAGCAGTAGCAGGTTTCCAGATTATTGTTATTGTGCTTTCTTTTAGGTTTGTAGTTTCTCTTGTAATTCCCCTACTTGGTGTTGGTTGGTGCCAGACAATGGCTTTTTGTTCTTCTCTTTTTTCCCATCCAACAAATATTAAATTATGCTCTCCTGTGTAAGCATTTTCATTATAAATCTGTAATAAATCTCCTGGTTCTAGGCCATTTATCGGGTCAATTTGTTTTCCACAATCTGGCTTTGAAGTAGCTGGATTAATGCTTGGATCAGAATAAACACACCTCCAATTTGCGCCAGCCTTCTCATAAATTGCTTTCATAGCTTCCCAGCAATTATCATATTTTTTTCCTTCTAGAGATCGAGCTTCTTCTAAAATCTTTCTTCTTAGTGTTCCTTCAGTTGTTACAGTTTCTTGCTGAAAATAAGTAACTATCTTACCATCATCCAGAGGCCATTCAAGGAAAAGAACCGGATTTCCTTCATAGAGTTCTGAAACACCACTAAGAATTTCAGAACACTCTTCTTCTGAAGGAATTCTTAGCTCTCCTTGTTCGATGAGGTCGCTATTTGCTTCTTCGACTTTTTTAATAATATCCGAAGTGAAAAAACAAAGAGGATTGCGTCTTTCTCTTGCTTCTAAATTAGCATCATCTGAGATGTAGATTGAAACCAGGAGACTTTCGGGATAATAGATATGGATTTCTGCCATTACGTCCCCGGTGTTAACTCTACCAATTTTTTTGATTCGTCCTGAGCTTGATAATCCGCTCATTTTATATTCTACAAATATATTATCTGAGTATTGCGTAATGTAAGTTATCGTGGAAGGTAGTGTAGAGGTTTTTATTTCTACAACTTGTCCATTTCCTAAAGCGTAGGCTTTTGTTCCATCAACAAATACTTCTTTTGTGTTTTCGTAATAACTTGCTATTTTATAAGAATCAGTAAACCATTGGCTGAATTGTTTTTCTTCAGCAGATTTATCTTTGCAACATATTTTTCCTTGTTTAAAATCTGAAAAAGTGTCATAGCCTTCAACAGCAACTTTTCCTTCTGGGCAATTATTATCAAACCACTCTCCCCCTTGATTCTCACAAGTTGTTTTTTCTTTTGTCTGACGCCATTCCCATACTGGAATTAAACCAATTAACCTTGCTTTTAGATCTGTTAATTCAGCCAGTCTATACTCTGCTCTTGCTTTCATATTAGAATCATAAGCTTTGTTTATTATGCTTGTTGTATTTATTTGAAGTTGAGAAATTTTTTCAACGTAGGGTTCTATTTCATTTTCAATTTTTTCAATTTCACTTTCTTGTTCCTTTTCTTGTCTGCTTTCTAGAGCGTTGAGTCTTCCATCGAACTCGGTAACTTTTTCTCTTAATTTTATTATTTCTTCTTCAATTGGTCGGATTTTTTCTTTTGTTATCTCTAGAGTATCAAGACCTAGTTTGTTTATTGCATACGTCATGTCTTTTTCTTTACTGTAATCAATTATATCCTGTCTTATTTTTAAGTCAGATATTGTTCGATTTAAAGAATTCAAATCAAGCCAGCAGCCGATTTCAGGATTGCCACAGTAACCTATTCTTTGGAATCTTTCTTTTTCACCGATTGCTTCACCAGGATTAGTGCTTTGACAAATTCTTGATACACCATGTTTGTATAAAGTTGGAGAGATTCCCTCTTCAAGAACGTTCTGCAAGTTCAGACTTGCTACTGGAACAATGCTTGGAGTTCCTTGTTCGCATTCCTTTGCTGTTGTAACTTCTTGTTTAAGTTGGTTTTTTAGATAAAGATTTTCAAGTTCCTCCAGAGCAAAATTCCAGGAAACTGTACTGAAATCACATTTTTCTTCTGCATTCAATCTTATGCATAGTTCTTGGTAACCAGATGAAGCAAAGAAATCTGGTGTTGCATCTACTACTTGGCCTGCCTGCAGGAATCCAGTTGCATTTGGTATGAAATACTGTTGAGGTACTTCATAGAAACCACCTGTTGGAGGATTTCTTAAGAAAACAGAGTAAATGAGTGGCTGATCTCCTGCTTTTATTGTATAATGCACTTTATAGTGCGATTCTGGTGTAGGTCCTTGTATCCTAACTTCTTGTTTTGTGGCCCACGCATTTGCAAACAGATTTGGTTTACTTAACTCATCAAGGAACTTGCCTGGGGAAGGGTAGACAACTGAGATGAATTTTTTACACACTTCTTTGCCAGCCTGGTTTGTTGCTCTTTCTTTAAATGCTTGTATTGTTTTTGGAGCATACACCTGGGTAAAATAATCTAAGGATTCGATCATATTTTTCCAGGATTCTGAGAATGATGCGTACTCGCCGCCACCTCGTAAAGGTGAGGTTATTTGTGGTATTCCATATTTTAGTAATGGTGCCAAGTGACCCCATAAGAAGTCACAAACATAGATGCTGTGAGCTTCGTCACATATACCAATTGTCTTTCCTGTGGCTAGTTGCTCTTGCAAACAGTTTCTGTAGTTTTCAAGAATAAACTTTGTGAAATCATCAACTCCTTGATATAAACCACTTATACACACTGGAACTAGTATTCCTTCTTTGTAATTTGGCAGACATAAAAATATCGATCCTATTATCCCTTCCCTTATTACATTCTCTGTGTTATATCGACCACCAAAATTACACCTTGAAGCAGGACATATAACTGGATCGCATAAATTATAAAGAATTTTGCATTCACTTGGGCTCATAAAATCTTCACACTCAAGAGTCGGGACTGCTGCTGGTGATTTTCCGAGTCTGTAAGTACCACACTTGCCGGTGTTTATTTTCTTTTTACCTTGATCGTATTCGGTTTTTGCTTTTCTTAGGCATTCCTTTGTTCTTTCAATCATATCTTTTGTACCTTTTGCGTCCATTGATGGCAAGGATTCTAAAGCGCCTGTTGCTGAAAATTTTCTGCAACATCCAGCATCATCTCCTTGTGGGCCTTCTAGAAAGTTAAAGTCTACTTTACCGTCCGGACCTACATTACATATCCAAAAACTGTTAGGATCACCTGTCCCTCTATATGCCACCAGCTCATTCTCAAAACCAGTGTAACTTTCTGTTGCAAAATACCAACCAGATTGTGGAATCACTGGCATCAGTGCAGGCATTCCTTGGTATTGACCGGATTCCCAAAATTTTATTTCAGGATCTTTTATATTGTTATTGCCACAGGATCTTGGGTCTACTGGAACAATGAAATAATTACTTAGATTAAGATCTGCTAGTACATCAACACAATTGACTGACCAATTTCCATTTTTTTCGAATGTGTAGGCTCTGACGATTTTATAGTACTGATTGCCAGTATCTTCTAGCATAAGAAGAGTTGTGCCTTTGCTTGTTTTTGCAATAGTGTAATAACCACGGTCACATGGAGTTCCATCTGCTTTTTTGATTTCATGAGGTCCATAAACCGGCATGCTTTCTTGTGATATAGTTCCTAGAGTTTTAGAAGCGTAAGGTGAATCAAAACCCTGTATTCCTTGCAATAATGGGCTTTTACTTAACTCTTGTCTTGTTGGGCCTCTTGCTGCTTCATACAAAGGTTCTAAGTTAACAAAAGTTTTTATTTTTGTTTCATTGCACAGAGCAGATTTCAGAAATATTTCTTCTGTTTCTGATTCACATTTCTTTAGAACATAAAAATCAAGCACTATTGAGTTTAGTTGTCCTCTGTAGATTTTTCCATCTTCATAAAGTATGTTTATTTTTGAAAATATTTCATCGACAGAAATATTTTTCTCTCCTTTCAGATCTGAAACAATCATGCCTCTAAGGTCTTGAGGAATGTTCACAGCTTTCATAAATTCATCTTCATCTATGTATTGTGTTAATCCAAACAAGCCCTTGCTTGTGACTCCCTCTCGCTTTTTTATCGCATTTATATATGTATTTGTTTTTGTAAGTGCGTCATTATAGATCTCTATATCTTTATTGATTTCTTGTTCTTTCATCTGGTAACATCTGGCAACACTTATTTCAGTGCCAAGAGTTTTCCTGTAAGATTCTGAGCCACAGAAAAGTTTCCATTTTTCCATAACTTTTCTTCTTGCGTATGTTTTTCCTCCCAAACCTATTACAAAGTTTCTAAGCCAGAGTGCTGTGCCACCAATGTAGCAAGCTTTTTTCCAGGTACTTGTGGTTTTTCCAAGGGCATCTTTTATTTTGTTCATCGTTTCTATTGTTTTATTAAGACTTTCTATTAAACTTTTTATTTTACTTGGACTTAGTTGTATCGCTCTTTTTTCTATCCCTATTGATACAGAAAAGTTTGCTTCTGTTTCTCTGTTTGACTCAAATGGAAGTATAGTGGCAGTTGCTTCAAAATTGACTTCGGTTCTTAAAACTTTGACTTTAGTTTCATTTAAGTATTCCATGCTTCCAGAACTTATTGTTCTTTCTGCTCCGGTTGCCATGTGTCTAAACTTTACGCTCGTTTCGTCTATGCTATTTACATACCAACTATCTAGAGTATCATCTAAAACGACATCTTCTGGCGTTCCGTTGACTTCAAGGTGAGCTACAAGTGTTTCGTAGCCGGGCCTTTCAACAGAGATTAACTGTACCAAATAATTTCCTTGTTGTGTTACAAGAACTGTGCTTGACTTTCCCCCGCCTGCAGATAATCTTGCAAGTTGTGATCTTATAGCTTCAATTTCACGTGTAATTTTTTCATTGTCAGAATCACCGTATTTGTCTATCAACTGTAGAAGCAACTTTCTTTCTTCCTCTTTTTTATCAAAGAATGAAGCCAATTCAGCAGCTTTTTTATACGAGACAATACCATAGTAACTTCCTTCAGGGTGCTCATAAAGGCCATAGGCATAAGCAACATTTTTGTACTCTTTAATTGCCTCCTTATATGCAGTTTCTACTTCCTGATGGTATTTAGCATCTATCAATCCAAGAACGCGAACTAGAGTAATTCCTGGTATTGGCTTTGTGTCTCCTTTTATTATTTCTACGTCCCCTATAGAATTTTCAACTTTTTTGTTCTTGCTGATTATTTCATTTTTAAGTGAACTTCCACTCATTGTCGCTATACTATAACCTTCCTCTCTTTTTTTCATTTCAATGTCCTGGATTATTCCTGAAATTTTTTCTTTTGTTTGTCTCGGTACTTGTTGATCTTTTCCCCCGTACATAACAACAAAATTTGTTACTTTTGCAGTTTCTGTTTCTGACTCATCGTATTTTCTGTCAATAAACCCTATGTACCAGTATTTTCCGTCTAGAAGAATTTCTGAACCAATCGAATACTTTTGAATTTGGTCTTTAACAGAAAGTTCTGCTTGAACTTCATCGACAGTCAGAACCTGTGGTTGACCCATGCACCTTATGGTTACACGACCAGCATAAGAATAATTTGAAGGGTCTATTTTTTCAAGAGAGCACCCAGAATCTAGTATCTTAGAATCCTCTGAAAGTAAAAGTTCATTCCCATTCACAAGAAGTCTTGCTCGTGTTTCTGGTTTTGATATCTTGTCTAGCTGAATTTGTGGCCCTACCTCACAATAAAAATACGGAAGTTTAATGGGCTGACTTTTTTCTCCTACACTCAGTGTTCCTTGCCAGAAGGGTCTACCAGTAGCAGATGTATACAGGGCTATTTTAGCTTTGTTAGGTCCTTCAAGCTCTATTAGTCTTAAGTAACCTTTGCCATTCCAGAAACTATATTTTTTGTAGTTCTCTTGCCATTCTGCATCAGTCATTTTTTTTAAAACGAATTGATGTTCGTTTATTCCAAATGTTTTTGATACATCATATGTTATTTTTGTTGTCAGGTTTACAGCAACACTTTCTGGCATTTTTCCCTCGACAGGTTGTTTTTTTAAACGTATCATTAAATAGCCAAGGTTGTTCATTGAAGGAAAACCCTTGAGTTCTTCTGTTTGTAAACCTGCTCTGTAATCATAGTAAGATAAGGCAGCTCTAGCAGGAAAAAAAGCAACATCAAGAATCTCTGGAGATTTGTTTTCTGTTATAACATCAATTCTTTTTATGTAAGGAACTTGTATAAGTGGATTTATTTTCACTGCAGTCAATCTACAAAAAACAGGAACATTTTCATCTTCAAGAATATCGCTCCTTACAAGAGCTGGTTCACAGGCATCTGGCATTGTCATAACTATAAAATCCATACCACTTTTGTTACAGTACTCTTGCATCCAGGGATTCACTGTTGTTGGATCCTCCCCGTAACTTGCTAAGAAATAAGAAGGGAGTTTAGTTTGTTGTGTCTCTGTTGTTTGTGTTTGACTTGTTTCTTGTGCTAAAACACCTGCACTTAGAACTATTAAAAAAACAAAAACCATTATTAGCGATTTTTTATCTCTCATTTTCCTACCTTAAATTTATTTGTAGTTCTGAAATTTCTATGAGATCGTAAATTTCGGCAAGTTTCTCTATGGTTGTAGGAACTGGAAATCTCTGGGGGACTATTTTAATTTTATTTGAGGATTTCAGTTCTTGCTTGTTGAAATTTTTTATTGAATAGCCACCGCCGAATATAACTTCTGTTAAGGATTGTCCTGGAATTTCAAGTTCGAAACACTCTTCTTTTGGTACAAAAGGCAATCCAAGTCCTCCAGATGGTAGGGTTATACATTTTTCTCCTGATTGGGATTCTAAGTTTAGAGTTGCTTCTTTGAATAGGTGTGCTGTTATGTTGTATGTTCCTTCACTTAAATTTATTTCTTTTTGTTCAGGATAAAATACTGAGAATTTTTTGTTTTCAGACTCAAAAGTGATTATTGCTTTTTCATTAGCCTGCAACTCGAGTTCAAGACCTAAAGTGTATACTTTATCAAGAAAAATATTCTCGATGAATGGTTCGTTACTTGATATTACAACAGAGGTATCTTCATATCCTGCTGATTTTGCTGTCAATAATGCATTTACACATTCAGGAAATTTTTCTGTTAATCTTGCCTTGCCTTCTTGCAAGCTTGTTTTTCCTATGTAACACTGTTGATCAAGACAGGTAAAGTAGATGTCAGCTTCAATAGGCATAGAATCCTGGTTGAAAGTGAATACCGTAGCAGTTTGCACCTTTGTGTTACAAATTTCAAGTGATGGAAGGGTAGATTCCTCTGTTTCAGCTTTTCTTGCAACATTTTTATCTATAACAACGAGTACTGGAAATTGAAAGAGTTCGTTTCCTTGAGATACTTGTATTAGCACAGGAAAATCAAGGTCGTACACAAAATGGTATGTCAAAAAACAAAAACCAAGAATATCCAGGCCAGATTGTTTGCCAATGGGATATGCTTTGAGCATATCATTTTCAGTAGGCCAAATGTCTATTTTTGTAGGCCAATTTTTTGAGTAAAATATATTGATTTGGTTATTTACTGGCAGATCCACTACAAAATATTCGTTTTCTTTTCTAGCGATTTTATAATAATTTCCTTTAAATTTTATCATTGGAATGTTTGAGGCTAGAGCTTCTTTAATTTCACTTGTTACTTGTTGTTTTGACCACATCTTTGGAGCGCAGCTTATTTCTACTCGGGTTGTTGGCGCGTAAAGATTTAAAACATCTATGCTATAGTTCTCAAGGAAAAATGTAGAGTTTTCTTTTTCGAATATTGCCTTTGCATCTTCGAATAAACTATAAAAACTAGTCTTTATTTCTGTGTTGTGTTTTTCTATCGTGACCTTTGTATCTTGCTTTTCAATTTGCATTGGCCAGGAAATTTCAAGAGCCATGGTCGACCTCTTTAATTCTGTTTTAACTTTTGGTGTTCCTGAGAATGTAACTTCACCGGGCATTCGATCTTTACATTCTTGTATTTTTTCTTCAAGTGCCAAATTAAGTTGATCCTCTATTTGTTTTTTTGTTGGCACTTGCTGTTTTTGTATATTGTTGCCTGAAATATAGAACCAATAAGGAATTTGTAAGCCCAAAAAATTGAAATAGTTAGAGAAAGGCATAAAATCCGAACCAGCTTCAAAGGGAGGCAAGTAAAGCCAACCGCCCTGCATGCCGGCTGTTGTTAGCATTTCCTCTGCTTTTAGCTTTACACATTCAACAAAGTATGATTCAGCTTCTTGAGCTGCTGGCGGAATTTTCATTGGTGCTTTAAACACAAAAAAGGTCAAAAGCAAAGCTGCAGCAACTACTACTATCGCAAGGATTATAAAAAAAGTTACCTGTGCCTTTTTATTTTCTATAGTTTCCAGGCTAGGCATTTTTCCTCTTTTATTAGTTAATTAAGAAAAGTTTCCTATATAAACTTTATGAAAAATTAAGACAGCAATGTTTTTAAAATCTCAAATATATAAGAAGTTATGAAGAGAAGTTTGGTGGGCTTATTGTTTGGTTTGGTTCTTTTGTCAGGATGTGCAGACGAAGGCGTGAATTTAATCAAGACCCAACACAAAGCTATAAAAGAAAAGAATTTTCAGCTTTTTCTTTCAACACTTTCGGAGTCGAGAAGGGAACAGTACTCTAATGTTTTTAGCCAAGCTTCTTTTATGTCTCTTGAGCAGATCTATTTGAAAAAGATAATAGTAAAGAAAAAGTATGATGGTAGGATGACGATCATTACCTTAGAATGTGATAAGGAAGGAAGAGAGTTTAGAAAAAACTATTCTTTAGTGAAAGAAGGGGGATGGAGAATTTCTAGTTGGTATGTTGAATGAATAGTAACATACGAATCTCAAAAAAGTGGGCCTGCTCGGATTTTCATTGGCAAGTTCTTAAGTTGACCAACTTGCTTTTATATTGAACCGAGGATCTTTCGCACGTCAAGCGAACGTCATAGCCACTAGACCACAGGCCCACCCACGGGTTTCTAAAAACCAAAGAAAGGAAGGTTTTTATTCTTTATGTTTTCATTTTGAAAATAATAGACATCATTGGAGGGGAAACTTTTTGTAACTTTTGAGAATTAAAAATAATCTTAACCAAAAATAAACCCAACGCCACTCGATGTGGCTGATTCTTGTTCCTCTATTGTTTTTTTTACTTTTTCAAATTCATTTCCTGAAAGTTTTTTTGCTCCCGCATTAAGAAGTATTTTTTCATTTTTTTTAAAGAATTCTTCAGAAGCATTTATGTAAAGGTAAGAGCACTTTTTATCTATTCCTAACGACTTCGCGTCTTTGAGTGTATAACTTTGTCTTGCAAATTCGTTTATTTTCCATTTTTTTGCTTTTTCTTTTTTGCCTCCTTTCTCGTCTTTTGTTTCAATCTCGAAGTCGAGTTCTTCACTTACTTCTTCTTTTGCTTCTATAATTCTTTTAATTCCTTGAATTTTTTCATGCGGTATTTCATATATGTTGATCATTTTTATATTGTCACACAACCTTGTAGATATTTGTATTTAAATATTCCGAATAAATTATAGATGGTTATGTCATAATCTTTGGATTTTGCAATTCTTGTTAATAATGTACAGATATCACTTGTTTTTTCTGCTAATGGAACGTTATAATCACCAACCGTTAATTCAAGGTCTGCTTTTTCTCCATTGTACCACCTTACTATGCCCCCTGCAGACACAAAGAATTTTTCTGGACGCATGACTTTATTTTCATCGTAAAATGAAAGAATAGCTTCAGTATCTTTAGGAAGTTGCTTGAACCATTCGGATCTTTGAAGGATATTCTGAATTCTTTGCGGTGTTAGTTCTATCATTTGTGCAGGTTTTTTAATTTCTGGTTCAGCAATGCTATTACTGTACAGTTGGCTTGCTTTGTTTGTTTCTTCGAAAGAATCTAAAAAAGAAAAAAATTCAGAGAGGATATTTTTGAATGTTGTAGTATCTGGGCCAAAATTTGTTGGTGTATTATTTAGCGAGCATCCATTCACTAAAAGTATACTTGTTAGGGAGAAAATTATTACTACCGCACTATATTTTTTCCCTTCAGCCATAAAAAAGAAAACGAATTTTGCTTTATAAATTTTTTGAAAGCCTCTGGGGAGATTCGAACTCCCGACCTACTGCTCACTTGCTTAGTTACAAGGTTCGGCTCAAAATAAATGATCAGCCGCTCTAACCAACTGAGCTACAGAGGCTTAAAAAGAATAAAGAAAAAGGTTTTTTAAAGGTTATTAAATTAGTAATTATGAAGCCCTGTGGTGCAGCGGTCAAGCATTTAGGCCTTTGGATGATAAAAACCCGGGTGGTTTTTATGAATCCTATGATAATCAGAAGAAAGCCTGAGACGGCGGTTCGAATCCGCCCAGGGCTATTTTTTCTTCACGAAACCTTTAAATATAGGAAATAAATTTTATCCTACTAATTAAAAATGGCGACCTTGTATGGACATGGTAGGGGTAAGGCAGGAAGTCATCCACCAAAACAAGAGAAGCCTTACTGGATAACTATGAAACCAGAAGAGCTTGAGAATCTTATCGTTGCACTCGCAAGGCAAGGTATGACTCATTCGAAAATAGGTCTTGTTTTGAGGGATAGTTATGGAATTCCCAATGTTAAAGCAATAACTGGAAAAAAAATAAAAAAAATATTAAGTGAACATGGAATTAAGGTTGAAAAGGAAGATGTGAATGCTTTACTCGAAAAAGAAAAAAAATTAAAAAAACATTTAGATAAAAACAGACAAGATATGACTGCAAAAAGGGGCTTGCAACTTTTGCAGTCTAAATTAAAAAGATTGGAAAAGTACTATAATAAGTATAAATAAATCTTTGTGAATGTAATCATAAGCAAGCTCTTATTACGTAGAAAGGTGAAGGAAATAAGGTTTTAGAATTAGGATTTAAGATGGAAATAAAAGAGGCAGTTTTACGATTTAAGGATGTACTGAATCTGAATGGAATAATACGTGTTGTAACACATATCGATACTGATGGTTTGACGTCTGCAGCTATTCTTATTCATGCTCTAAAGAAGCTGGATCAACAGTTTTGGGTTGCTAGCGTGAAGCAATTGGAGGATGCTTATATAAAACAATTGTATGAAGAAGCAAGAAAAAAGAAATGGAAAGCCATTTTTTTTCTTGATCTAGGTTCAAATAAATTAGCAGAGCTTGCTAAATTTGCAGAGCACGTTAAAATAATAATTTTAGATCATCATGGGCTTGCCGAAAGGCTTGTCATTGGGGGGGCTATCGAAAATTTGCAACACACCAATTTTCTTTTTGTCAATCCCCTAGCAAACAATGGAGAGGAAAATGTAAGTGCTTCAACCCTTGTTTATCGGTTTGTTAAAGAACTTGATTCTAGTAACGAAGAACTTGCACAATTTGCTGTTCTCGGTATGATTGGGGACATACTTGAAAAAACAATAAGCAGGACTAACAGTTTAGTTATTGAAGATGCTAAAAAAAATGGGATGCAGGTTAAGAAAGGACTAACAATCTTTTCTACAACTCGGGCATTACATAAGGCACTTGAATTGGGATCAAGCGTGTTTATCCCAGGAGTCACAGGGTCATCTAATGGAGCATTAAATTTTTTGAGAGAGTTAGGAATAGAAATAAAGGATAAAAGCAAAAAAAGTTATAGAACATTGCTTGATTTATCTCGAGAGGAGACTTCAAGATTGATTACCGGTATAATGCTTAGGAGACTTGATCATGAAGAAAGAGAAATTATAGGTAATATTTATCTACTAAAACTTTTTGGGAGATTGTATGATGCAAGAGAATTGAGTGCAATGGTTAATGCTTGCGGTAGGCTTGGCAATGCAAGTTTAGCTTTGGCTTTTTTGCTCAATTCAGAAACTGCCCGTGAAAAAATTGATATGATATACAGTGAATACAAACACCATTTAGTTAATGCCTTAAATTTTATTTCTTCTGCAAAAAAGAGGGTTGGGCAGGGTTATATGATAGTTAATGCTGGCGAAAATATAAAAGATACCATCATAGGGACTGTTATGAGCGTGCTTGCTTATTCTTCTGTCTACCCCGATGGTACAATTCTCGTTGGCATGGCTGATAGGGGAGACAAGATAAAGGTTTCTGCAAGAATTGCTGGAAAAAATAAGAATGGAACAAATTTGTGCAGTTTATTAAACAGCATCGTAAAAGTTGTTGGAGGAGAATCGGGAGGGCACGTCAATGCTGCCGGGGCTCTTATACCTAAAAACAAGCAAGAAGAATTTGTTGATTTGCTTGAAAAATCTTTACAAATAGAAGAGATTAAAATTAGGGTCTAAAGGTTACTTTTCGCATTGCTAGTTTTCTTCTTTTTGTTTTACTTTTGGAAATTGCTATCAAAATTATTACTAGAACCACCAAGCCTATGAGCACCAACCATCCAGGGTCTAAGATTTTACTGAAATTTATTTTTATTTTTGTCTCTTCTTGTTTAGGAACTATACATTTTATGGTTAATGGATCACAACCATAAGCGCATTCTTGAATAAGGACCCATTCTCCTGAAATATACTTTTCTATCCCTTTACTAGAGCATCTTGAGATTTCTGATTCTTTTTTACATTCTAAAGTTTCTGAATTACAACCATAAGCGCATTCTTGTATTGCTTGCCATAATCCAGTCTGACATTCTTGTAACAAGTTACCTAAGCACCTTTTGCTTCCTACTAGACATCCGGTTTGTTTTGTTGTTGTTTGATTTTCTTGTTGCTCTTCTTTTTCTTTACTACCTCTATCGCTCTTACCATCATTGCCGCTTTCGTTCTCTTCTTCTAAAACAATAGTGACGATTCTTTTTTCAGATGAAGCTGAATTTCCTAAAGATGTTGCGTGCACTAAAAATTCGTAAGTCTTGTTTACTAAATTGGTAACATTTTTGTAACAGATAGATGTTTCATTCATTTCCTCTTTTTCCATATTGTATTTTATTACGTGATCCCATTCTAATTCGCAAGTTTCTATTGTCTCACTTGTATTTGCTTTAACAAGAACCCATGGATTTGTTATTTGTGATCCATTTTCTGGGGTTGGTGGAACTAGGTTTATTGTAAGGTTTTTTTCTTGCCCTATTTTAAATTTGTAATGAAAGGGGTTCCATGAACTTGAATAATCGTTGTCAGTAGCTAGGCAGTTCCAGTTGTATTGACCTTCTGAAATGTTTTCTATTGTATGTGTTAAAGTGCATTGTGTCGCGTTGCAAGAAATGACTTTTTCTTGTCTCCATGCACCAGAAGTATCTGTGTGTAAAGAGAGCGAAATAATTTTTTTATCATCAAATGCTGAACAATTGAATGTTATGCTTGTATCGTTTGTTGAGCATCCATGTGGTGGAGAGTTTAAAGTTACGTTGGGTGGATCATTCAGTATCGAAAATGTGGAATTTTCTTCTGCAGCAGCTGCTAAGTTTTTGATATCGTATGCCAGACAGTTCCATTTATAAGTCCCTATTGGAAAAGTTGTAGTATGATTTAGTGTACAGTAATTTCCAGAACAAGAAATGCTTCTTAAAACGCGCCAGCCAGTATCGTTTATGTACAAATATAAGCTTTTAAGTCCAGTATCATCACTTGCATTGCATGAAAAATTTATTGTATAAATTTTTGTAGAGAAACCATTCGCAGGGCTTACGAGTGTTACGTCTGGAAGATCATTTTTATCAATAATAATTCCGTTTCTCGTATCTGTAAGTAGAGTTATTTTTTGATATTTTCTATTTTTAATCACAATCCAAAACTCGTCAAAGGAAGAAGAGCTTGTAAAGTTTATACTTAGATTAACCTCCCCTTCTGAGTTTGTTGTTCCAGAGCTAATTATTTCATTGCCTTTTTTAATCATGACAGTAACATTCTCAAGAGGAATTCCATTTGATTGCACTTTTATAGGGTAGAAACGTTCTATAGATGCTCCGTTTTCAAAAAACACACGAGGAATGTAGGCATGTCCTTTTATTTCATTTTTTCCACCGGATGCGTAAAGGTTGCATGAGGCAGAGCCAGGTTTATTATAAGTGATTTTAGCTTCCATTAGTGTGGTTGAAAAATTAACATTTGTTAAATAGCAATTGGTTTGTGTTACTTCTGTATCGCTTTTTTCAAATACTATACTATTGTTTCCATTGTAGAGAGATGAGTTAATAATTTTATTTTTTGAATCTTTTTTTGCAACGAAACCGTATAAAACTGAACTCCGGATATTATTTTCTGTTCCATCATAGGCAATAAAAAAAATTTTCCCAAGACTAGAGTTTATAAGGTTTATCATAAAATCATCTGAAAGAAAAGCTCGCGTCATCATTGTACCATTAATTTCAGAAAGTGTAAGACCTTTTGTTGAGTGTATATAGGTTTCAGTTATATAAGAGCTAACTAAGGTTATTTTTGAAGAATCATAAAGATTTATTTTATGGGGGCGAGAGTTTTCTATTATGTTTGTGGAAGAATCTCTGAAATTAATTGTATCACTGCTTGTGAAAGATGAGCTATTTATAAAATTTGTGGAATTTTCTTTGAAATTGTAAAGCAAATTTATTGAATTTACTTTGTTCATCACAATATTTCCTAAATTCTCTAGCTCTATTTTTTGATTTGGCAATCTGTTCGCGTAAAGATATGAAGAATAAAAGGATAAAGAGTTGCCAGGATGCACCAAAATTTTTGAATTTTCTAAGTCAAAGAAAAGGTTTGAGTTGTTTATTATAAGTGAACCATTTTCTATGATAATGTCACATGCAATAAGAAGATTCTTCCTTTCCAGAACTTTTGTTTGGTTTATTATGCATCCAGGACCTGAAAAAATTTCGTACCTCAAAAAATTATATACTGGAGATATCCTGCAATCACCAGTTTGATTGCAGTAAAAAATTCTATAATAATATACTTGATTTTCAATTAAATCTGTGAGAACGACCTCGTGGTATTCTTTAAAGTCGGTACTCTGTTTTGTCATATTTAGATTATTACTTGACGTTCCATAGTAAAAACTGTAATTTGTTGGAGAAACCGTGAACCAGCTTATTGTTGTGTCATTCACAGATTGGGAAACTTGCAAGCCACGGATTTCCATTTGGTCTACAAAAGATCCTGGTGGTTCCTTTAATATAACATAACTAATTATAGGATATAATCTCAATAAAATGTTTTGAGATGCTCTTCCCTTTCCAGAGACCCCCATAGATAAAATAGATATGCAAGTTATTAGAATCACCACCAAAATCATCCCTTTTTTCATTATATTATCAATTAATTAAAATTTAAAAAACCTTTGTTGTTTGTTATTTGTCTTTAAGCATATCCTCAAAATAATTTGTGAAAAGATTTAAAAGTAGCTCCTTTTTAAGTTTAAGATAATATAAAGTGTATCCTTTATTAAACCACGAGTTTAAAATTTTAAAATGCAGAAAGATATAAGGATAACCAAAAGTAAATTTGTCCGTGTTAGATGTCCGAAGTGTGATGGAGAACAAATAATATTTGGTAAAGCTACAACTATTGTAAAATGTTTGAAATGTAAAACACAGTTAACTAAACCTACGGGTGGCAAGGCCAAGATAAGGGCAAGGGTTTTAGAGGTTTTAAAATGATTAAACATACTTTTAAAATATAACAAAATAAAAATGAAGAAAGAATTTCCAGAAGTTAATGAGGTTGTATTGGGAGTAGTAGACAGGATAGTAACAACCAGTGTTTTTGTAAAACTTTTAGATTATCCTTACGAAGGAGTCATAATTTTTTCTGAGATTGCTCCTGGGAGGATAAGAAATGTCAGAGATTATGTCAACCCAGGTCAAAAAATTGCAGTAAAAGTTTTGAGAGTAGACAAAGAGAAGAAACATATAGACCTCTCTTTAAGAAGGGTTTCTAGTAAGGAAAAAAAACAAGCCCTAGAATCTGAAAAGAAGGAAAGAGAAATGCGATTTTTACTTGATTTGATTATAGGGGATAAGGGAAGGATAGAGAAAGTAATGGCGAGCATAAAAGGAATAGGGATATCCGCTTTTTTTGATGAGATGTTAAAAAGAGAAAACAATGCCCTAAGCGTACTTAAACAGGCTGGTCTGAATGAAAAAGAGGCACAAGAGTTTATTAAAAAAGTTAAAGAAAAAATAAAAACAAAAAAAGTTCAAGTAAGAACTGAATTTATTTTAAAGTGTATGGAGCCGGATGGGATAGAAAGAATCAGAAGAGTTTTAAATCTGAGAGAAGCCAGGATTAATTATTCAGGAGCACCGCATTATAGCATAACTGTAGAGTCTTCAGATTATAAAGATGCAAATAAAAAAATCGAAACATTTTTAAAAGAAATAGGTGATAAGGCTAAAGAAGAATCTTGCGAGTTTAGTGTTTTAAAAAGTGCAAAATAATTTGAAAATGGAATGCAATACTTGTGGTAGTGGGCTTGAAGAGGAGAGTGTTATTTTTAAGTGTCCTGCCTGCAAAAAAACCATAGCAAGGTGCGGTAAATGTAGGAAGTTATCTGTTAAATATGTATGTGGGTGTGGTTTTGAAGGGCCTTAAAATGAAAGAAACTTGGATTGATCTCACATTTTATCCTCAACTATACAAGCATTTAACTTCGAAAGCAATAATTCCTAAACTTTTGGATGAGCTTCTTGAACTTAAAAAATGGTAATTGCTGCTTTGAAAATTAAAATCTTGCCTGATTCGCCCGACGTTGATTTACAAGAAATTGAAAAAAAAATAAAAAAAATTATAGAACAGTTCCCAAATGCCAAACTCCACAGCACTGAAACAGAAGAAATCGCTTTTGGCTTGAAAGCATTGATATTGACAATTGCATGGCCTGAAAATCTTGAGCAATCTTTTCTTGAGGATAAACTAAAATCTATTGAACATGTTGATTCTGTTGAAGTTATTGATTTTAGGAGAGCAGTTGGTTAAATTAATGACTGGTTTGTCAAAGGACAGTTAACTTTTTGTTACAAGTAGGTATGGTTAATTATTTAAAAGCTTCCTTCTTCCTTTTTCCATGGTGTTATCAGAGGAACAAGCTGAAAATATCAGAAAACAGATTCTTGATCAAATTGAAAAGTTACCTGAAGACCAAGTTTCTGAGTTAAAAGAACAAATTAAGAAAGCGAGTTCAGAAGAGTTAGAAGCCTTTATAAAACAAATGCAACAAGCAGAACAACAAGCAAGTGAATGCATTTTCTGTAAAATAATTAAAGGTGAATTAGAAACAGTAAAGATTTTTGAGGATAAAGAGATTTTGTGTGTACTTGATATTGCGCCAGCCAGTAAAGGACATGCTATTGTTATGCCAAAACAGCACGTTCAATTTATTCAAGATATCAATAACGAATTGTTAAACAAATTAATGAATTTCGTTAAATTGTTAAGCCCGGTTCTTGTCCAGACAATGAATGCAAAAGCTTTAAGTGTTTACATCCCGCAAGGGCAGTTAGCAGGACAAGGTGTTGGTCATTTTTTTATAAACATAATTCCAAGGTACGAGAAGGATAAAGTGGCCATAAAATGGGAAAGAAAACAAGAAAGTAAGAAAGAGTTACAAAAAATTGCAGACATTATTAAAAAAGCTGCAAGTTCTAAAGTTGTTATGCAACTTGAGCATGAAAAAGCAAGGCTTTTGAAGCACGAAAAAGTTAAGCAACAGACTGAAGCTGAAAAAATTTTTAAGCACGTGAAGAGAAGAAGGGTTTAGATTTTGTAAAATAAAAGAAGAATAAATTTATCTTTTCAAACATTTTATTTTTCTAGACAATAATTAACAACAATAAATTTCCAATGAACAAACTTGTGAGCAAGGCCAGGACAAATGCTGGTACAAAAGGTAAACCATCGCGAATTAAAACTTTTTTATTTGCCTTTTTTATTAAAGAGATATCCTCTTTTGTTAAACCATCTGCTGTTGGTTTTATTATCTTGTTTTTTATTTTAATTTCTTGAACGAGCCAATCACCTTCAGTAAGCTCGCGCCAGCCCTTAACTTTTATCATCAGTTGTTCTGATGCTCTGACTAGACTGAAAACATATGGCAGAATAATAAAAATTACTGCCAGGATAATTAAATTATAGGCTTTAAATATGAACGCAAGGATAAAGAGGATAATCGAAAAAACAAAATAAAATATTTTATAGTTATCCTTGTTAAATTTTTTGTAATTTTCTAAAAACTTTTTTTTGTTTTTTACTGCAAGAATTATCGAAAATAAAATCCCATAAAGTGCACCAATAAAAAGTAAGTTTATTATAAATGTTAATAAAAAAGGTTCGCTAAAACCAAGACTCGTAGTATTTGTTGTTGCAAATAAAGGCCTTGTTCCAAAACAAGCGCCTATGGCCATTAACAATTTAGCATCCCCACCACCGAAGGCTTTGCTATAATAAAAAAGGAATGCTAAAAAAATAAAAATTCCGAGAGCAAATAAGCTATAAATAAGGTAATAATACTTAGATGTTAGCAACGAGGTTATTGTCTTTATTGTAAGAGCTATTGCGATTAATGAGAAGGATAACCAATCAGCAACTTCTCGTTTTTTTATGTCTGTCACACAAGCCGTAATCAGCCAAATAGTTGCAATCACAGTTACGATTATATCTGCTAAAAATATAGCCTGCATTTAGTCTCCTTTTGCTTTTAAGTTAAAATTTTAATTTTTACTTTTTGTTCTCAGAGGGCCACCTTTTTTATAAACTCTGTACCCCCTTTTTTTTCTTAATTGTTTTTTTGTTTTTCTTTGTTCTGGAAATGCGTAGTCCATAGTTCTTGGATGCTTTTTATATTTAAAAACCTTCTATGCTAAGAAAGTTTTATATAGCAAAGAAACTTATTGTGGAAATAACAAAATAATAAAAAGAGGCGGAAAAAATGGATGGTTGGATCTTACTAGGGAATTCTATGTTAGAAGACACTGGAGTAGTTGGCGTGAATTCAAATTATTACCTTGGGCTTGATCCCATTTTTGTTTTAATTATTCTTCTTTTTGGAGGATTTATAATCTTTGGCAGTCTTTTTTCAACTTTTTATAAGAAACCATTCAAAGTTTTGAGCGTGAAAGAAGCCCTTAGACCTGCATTTGGTACAGGTGTTTTAGGAGCGATACTTGGACTGGTAGCCGCGCTGCTCATTAGTGTATATCCTCTTGTTAAGTTAGGATCTGGTGCGTTGCTTAGTGGTTTCCTTTTTTTTGTTGTTTTTGTTGTTGGTGGCTTTGCAATTTTTTTCTTTATAGGGTTTTTGTATTATATTGTTGATCTGCCACCTACGTTAAAGGCTTTTATAGTGTATGGGACGATTGGTGCTGTGATTGGTTTGTTGGTTTGGGTTTTGTTTGTTTATAGAACAGGACCTGTTGGAACTTATCTAGATTTTGCCATGGCCCCTGTGCGCGAGAAGATTGATCTTTTCTTCAGAGAGCTTGGAAAGTTTAAATACTGTTTTTATGCTGATCAGAGATGCCCTTTTTTTATACAGTGGGACGAAGCTGAAAGACAGAGTGCCGAAGAATTACTTAATATAGATCTCTCGTTCTCTGATCAGAGGATCCTACAAGATAGAATAAATGTTCTTGTATCTATGACTGTAAAGAATCAAGAGCTTACAGAACTTAAAGTTAAACCTAAATGTTACCTTGGAAAAAACAAGGAGCAAGATCTTGAAGTTAAGAACATGGGCAAGTATTCTGTTGGAGATGAATTTTCTTTTCCTTTAAGTAGCTCTGAAATGCACACAAGTTTCAGGTGTTATGGTGAGTTGTCTGAAGGTACTAAGCCAGTAGAAACATACCAGGTTGTTGTAGTACTTGAAAGACCAGTCACTCTAAGAGCCACATGGCCGATTTATATTGGCTCTGAACCAAAGATGGGGCGAGCAAGAACAATTATGCCATTCAATGCTCCTTACTCTGTTGCTCTGTTTTCTGAGAGTGATATGCCTTATGAGGAAGGAAAAAGTTATGATTTTTCTCTTGTAATTAAAAGAATTGATGAGAATAGCAATTTAAAATTGCTTAGAGAAGTTAAAATTAATTTTCCAGAAACAATTCTTGGAGAGTGCCAACATTTTGAAGTTTTTGGGCAGTCTCTAGAACTTTTCAATGTTCCTGTAGAGCTTCTTAGAAATGTTACCCAGTACTATAAAAAGGAAGAAAGATATAGTTTTCCTTGTTCATTATATGTTAGTAGTGCACCAAAAAATGCAGTTCTTTCTCCGATTGAGTTAGAAGCTAGTTATGATGTTACTTCAGAGTATAATACCCAAATATTAAAATCCCCAGGATGATAAACTTTTTTAATCAGACAGACGTAAATAAAATGATGAAAAACGGAATACTAGAAACAAAAAAAATTTTAGTAATTGTGTCCCTTTGTGTTTTGTTTATTTTTGTTTCAGGACAACAAGGTTGTCAATCATCTGCATCAAAGCAAGGGCTTGATTTTACATTAATCTCTAGGGCTGGTTTTTTAACAGCTGGTAAAACTTTACATCAGGAGGAAAGTTTTTATGTTGGGGCTCGAATAGAGAATTATGATTTTAGGGAAAGGAGCGGGCTTATATGCATAAGGGATGATGTTGATGAAGGTTTTGGTGGAATAAGTTCTCAAGGAATGGGCGAGTGTCAGAATTTTGTTGTAAGAGCAGCTGAAAAGAAAAAATCAGAAAAAAAGGGCCTTTTTCCTAGTTCTTCTGAAATTACTCCTGGTGTTGTAGAGGTTTATTATCCACAAGAACAAGAGTATAGGTACTTTGGTTTGCCTTCAACAGTCAAGCCGTACTCACCGAATTTGTTTGTTTCTTTGCAATATAATGAAATAACTCAGGCAACTGCTACTGTAACAGTTCCTGGGACAGAACATCCTGTTGCAGCACAAGAGCCTTCCTTAATTAAAGCAAGTTTTTTAAAGACACTCTATCCAAGAAGCGACGGTTACAAACTTGACCTGACTGTTGATTTAACAAAGCAATCTACAGGAAAAATTTTTCTACCAGATTTTTCAAAAGAAAACTATACACAGTTTCACATACAACTTTATAATGTGCCTTTAGAATGCTCTGTTGCTGGAAAACCAGTTTTTGGAGAGGTTTCAATAGAAAACACAAGGACGATTAAATGTTCTGGCTTTGTTTACAGTAAGAATGAGCAGAGCTTTCCTTTAGTACTAACTTTAAGTTACGGGGTTATTCTTGAAAAAAAATTCAATTTCAATATCAAGACAATAGAAGAGTAAGTTTTAAAAACATAAAAAACTTGTTTAGTACCGGTATTAAGATGGTGTGCTGTTGTAAAAAAAAGAAGAAAAAATAAAAAGAGGCAAGATGAACAAGAATTTTATTTTGATTGTTCTGATTCTTTTAGTTGTTTTTGCAATAGGTGCAGTTATACCAAGTTGTTCTCCAAAGGGACCTAAGTTCAACGCAACCTCTTTGATTCTTAATTTTGTTGAGAATGCTCCACCAGCAGAAATTAACTATGGAGTTGGATTTCCAATTTATGTTGAAGTAAGGAATTCAGGAGGTTACGATGTTCCGGCTGGAGCAGGAATTTTTTACTTAAGTGGAATAGGACAGAATTTGATTGGTGTTCAAACTAAACTTAGCAACTTGAACATGCTTGCTAAGAAAACAGAAATGCAGCAAGGTGGTTCAGAAATTTTGAGTTTCGCGACCAATGCACAAGTCGCGCAACAGTTACCCAACGCATTTAATATTACTATGAAATTGACCTCCTGTTATAATTATGCCACCATAATGCAAACAAATATTTGTGTCGGAAGAGGCGGTGGAGTTTGTAGTATATCTGGAAACAAAATTGAAACGGGGAGCAACACAGTAGGCCCTATACAAGTAACTGAATTAACTGAACAAATTCAAGGCAATAAACTTTATCTTTCTTTTAAAGTAAATAATAGGGGGGCTGGTGAAGTTTACCTTACTGATTCTGACTGTGATAAACTAGAGCAAGGGGATGTTAATGAGCAACTCAAGAAAGGGAAAGCAGATATAGCCATAAGAGTTGAGCAAGGTTTTTTATGTAATTTGCAATCGAGTCAGGCACCTTACAGCAGTGTAAAAGCTCTTGAGGGTGTTGTGATGATAGGGTATACAATTGTCTGCGAGAAAATTTTAACAGGTACAGAGTCGCATCTTGCACCAGTTGAGATTGTTCTTAGTTACAAGTATCGCGAAAGCACAACAAAAGGACTAACAATACTACCTCCTTAAAAATTTTTCTTATGTTTTTAATTACAAGTGATTTAATCCATTTTGTTTAATAATTAGGATTTTATTGGAGAATTAAACCTAAAGCAGTACTTGGATTAAAATCAGACTAAAACTTAGTATTTGTTATTCTTTTAAATTATTTTGTCAGAGATCAAAGATGAGTTATTGATTACAATCAAAATTGTCAGTAAAAGACATATTCAAAAAGTGATGAAAGGGCTGGCTATTCAACCATCTCGATTTCTACGTTGACTTCTTTAGGAATTGGCAGTCTCATTATGTTGTGAAGAACACGTTCATCACCTGGAAGATCTATAACGCGTTTGTGAATTCTCATTTCAAACCTGTCAAAAGAGGCTTTACCGTCCCCACAAGGGGATTTTCTTGTTGTAATTTTAAGTCTTTTTGTTGGTAAGGGAATTGGGCCTCTTACGATTATGCCTGCTTTTGATGCTATTTCTTTTATCGCATTTATAATCTCATTTAGTTTATCTATGTTTATTGATGAAAGTTTTATTCTTGTGCGCGCCATTTTAATTCATTACTCTAAAAGCAGGGATGCTTATAAAAAGTTTGCGGTATATAAAAATTTAAAAACTTGTAAAACATGTTTCTAAAATGAGTGAAAAGGGGGAAAGAGAAAGGAAAAGCAATGTTGTAAGTGCCAATCGTAAAATTGCTTTAGTTTTTTTTATTTTGTTGGTTGCTATAGTTTCTATTTTTTATTCTAATTTAGTTAGAATGACTGGAAGAACAACTTTTAATATACAGAGTTCTTCTGGAACTAGGACAGGAACCACGTTTGATATTGAAATGTATGAAGGGGGCTGTTGGCCTGAGAATAGTATTATAACTGTATCCTATGCGGGAGTTACTAAAAGTACGACCCTAAAGAATTTTGTTAGTCTAGGAGGGATAAAACTAAATAGGTATTATGCTCGTTTCACAGTCAAAGATAGACCAGACATCACTGGAATCGGTTTTTGTTATGGCATCCCTGGGCAAAGATACATTTCTTCTTTACAACAAATCTATGGGTTTGGAGAGTCTTTTATTGGAAAAAAGGTCTATGTGCCGATAGATATTTCTGTTTTTAAATTTGATATTCAGCAGGGATCTTTAGAATTTGATGTTAGTTATTTTGGAAAATCTTTTTATCATGATGTTTTTGTTAGAGGAGAAATTCCTGAAGTTCCTGCTCCTTCACCTACAACAGTAACAGGAAAATTACTTGAAACACCTTTAGGAACAGGTGAAGGTGTTATTATCACAAGTAACTTTGAACAAGGAAATCTTAAGAACGTTAGTTATGCAGGGAATGGTATTTATAAAGCACAAATAAACATGTCTAATTTTTCTCTTGATCCTAGCACACCGGCAAAATATCAGTGGTGGTTCTATTTTAAAGCAGATAATTGTTCTGGAAAGAATTTTGTTGTTAATATAACTAATTTGTTGGATGCTGATGTGAATGAAAACAGATGGCGAAATATCTGGCCTGTTTATAGTTTTGATAATAACGAGACATGGTTAAGGTTGAATCCTTTAGAGTTAAGTAACAACAATTATTTCAAGCTTTATGAAGTTTCTGGAAACAACAGTTTTTTTATTATTAACATTACTCCAAGTACTTGTCCTGTATGGATTGCTGCTTTACATCCATATTCTTTATCAAAATCCTGGAATTTTATTAATTCAATAACAAAATATCATAGTTTTGTAAATGTTACTACAATTGGCTATAGCGAAGGCAATAGAGAAGTCAAGATGATTACAATTACTGACTTTAATTATAATGATACTGGAAAGAGGAAAATTCTTGTTTTTGCTGGACAGCATGGAAGTACTGAACCACAAGGAGTTTATGCATTAGAAGGTATGCTCTCTTTTCTTACTGGTAATGATCCTTTAGTTTCTGAAATGAGAAGAAATGCCGTCTTCAAGATTGTGAACATAATAAACGTTGATAACAACTTCTTAGGAATTCCTAGATTTAATGTAAGAGATGAAGATTTGAATAGGGAATGGGGAACACCAACTGAGCCAGGACCAAATTCAAGTTATATGGCAAGAGAGGTTTGGTTTGTCAGAAATCAGAGAATTTCCTTTTTACCAGATGTTTTGCTTGATTTACATGGAAGTGTAAATGACGATACCAACTATTTTCTGTATCCTGAAAATAATAATAACACATATCAAACAAGACTTAATAATCTAATGAATAATATTTCAACTTATTGGCAAGAAACAGGACAAAGAGGAACCACAAGTCTTAGTGGTTTTACTGCTACTCAGCGTGCTTATTTAGAAAATGGAACTCTTGCATTACTTATAGAATTTGCACAAAATTGTATAGATGGTGGCAGCAATCACGAACAAGCGAACATAACAACTTGTTTTAACAAATATATATTAAGCCAGAATGATTGGCGCCAGGATGGTTCTGAAATCCTGCGGGGAGTTTATTCTTATATTTGTTTAGAATCGGGTGCTTGCAATGCTCTTAATCTACCTCCTGTGATAACTGTTCGTGTTCCAGAAAATACTACCTATTCAACAAAAGACTTAACTTTTGAGATAACAACGAATGAAATTGCTTCTTTATGCTGGTATAATCTTGATTCTTCTGATAATATAACAATGCATCCAGACATTTTTAATCCTTACAGGTGGTTAAAAGATGTTTCTTTGAGTTTAGGGCAGCATAATGTTATTTTTTATTGTAATGACAGTGAAGGCGCTGTAGGCAGCTCACCAAGAATTTATTTCACAATAACATCATCAAATCAAATCACAAACTGCACTGTAATCAGCCAGCCAGGTTATTACACTTTAATGAATGACATAATTAATAGCCAAAACACAACTTGTATAAATATTTCTGCCAATAATGTAACATTTGATTGTCAAGGACATACAATAGATGGCATTGATACTTCAAACACTTATGGAATTTATATGAACAACAGACAAAACAACACAATAAAAAACTGTGTAGTTACTGATTTTTATGATGGAATTTATTTATATTCTTCATCAAACAACAGCATAACGAATAACACGGCCAGTTCAAATATTCGTTATGGGATTGTAATTCATGGAAGTCATAACAATAGACTTACTGGTAATATTGCTTTCAATAATGGGGGGGATATATTTAGCTTACCTATTTCTGGAACAAGTTCGCAGAATAATACCTTTATAAATCAAACAATTGCTGGCTCTGGTTTTGTTTATCCTACTAAGGTGAGCTTTACTTACGCTGGCGACATTTTAATTAAGGGTGTAACAACACAACTAAGTTTGCCTTCTGGCTACAATTCAATAAACAAGTTCATTGAAGCCACAAATCAATCAGCAGGAGCATGGCTTTTCTTGAATGTAAGTTATAATTCAAGTGATCTTGGTTCTGTAAATGAAAACACGCTTAGAATGTGGAAGTATAATGACTCTTGGTATGGGCCTGATAGTTGGGCTAATCCGAATAATGTTAATACAGCCCAAGATTATGTTTATGCAAATATAACTTCATTTAGTGTATTCGCGCCACTTGGCCAGGCAGGTGGCAACCAAGCTCCAACAGTAACATTAAACTTGCCTCAAAACAATAGTGTTTTTGTTAATGTACAAAATATCAATTTTAATTTCACAGCAACTGATGATCAAAGTTCAATACTTACTTGCAGCATTTATCTTGATAACTTTTTGAATCAGACAAACAATTCTGTCAGAAATAACACTTTAACTAATTTCTTAATTCAAGGCATAAGTTACGGTCAGCATAACTGGAAAGTTAATTGTTCTGATGGCACTCTAAGTAGTGTAAGTGAAATAAGATTTTTTAGTATCACAATGCAGGACAACCCACCAAGATACTCTTTAAACTCGACTAACTCAACAATAGCTGGCCAAGTTATAAGACATAATCTCTACTGGCAGGATGATGTTGGTTTAAGCTATGCAATCTTTAGTTTTGATAATTGTACTAATGTAATGCAGAATGTTAGTGGGATGAGTTTATCTGGCCAGGGTTCCTGGAGCAATTTTTCTGTTGTTGTTAATTCAACAGTCGGCTGCACAATAAGATGGTGTGTTTATGCAAATGATTCTGCAGGAAATTGGAATTCTACAAGTTGTTTGGTTCCATTTAGTTATGTGACAACAGAAATGCCAAAAATTACAATACAATTACTTGAGCCAGATAATGGCAAAACAATTAGAACGAGTTTGCCAGCAAATGTGACATTTAAGTGGAAAGCAATTGATCTTGTGAATCAGACAATGAATTGTAGTTTGTATATAGATTCTAATTATGTTGGAAGTTTGGACTGTCAAAACAATACAAATTGTAATGCAACTGTTACTGGATTTGAGGAATATAAAGAGTATTCATGGCAGGTTAATTGTTCTGACTGGAATGGTAACAGAGCCGTTTCTGATGTTTGGGAATTTGAGTTAAAACAAAGAACCGAAGATGGTAGGGGCGGTGGAGGTGGTGGTGGTGGAGGAGGAGAATGTGGAAATAACTATTGCAACTCAAATGTTGGAGAAAACCAAACAACCTGTTGTCTTGATTGTGGATGTCCTTCTGGTTTTCAGTGCATTAACAATAGTTGCCAGCAAATTTCTCAGCCGTATTGTGGTGATAATTTTTGTAATGGAAATGAAACTCAGGAGACTTGCTGTCGTGATTGCGGATGCCCTCAAAATAGCGTTTGTGTGAATAATGCTTGTCAGGCAATTAATGTTACTTGTGGCAACAATGTTTGTGATGCTGGCGAGACCCTTATTAACTGCAGACAGGATTGTTTTGATTTTTATTGCGGAGATAATGTTTGTGATTCGAGCGTGGGGGAAAATTCTAGTAGTTGTTGTAAAGATTGTCCATGTCCTGAAGGATATGCATGCAAACCAGAGGGTTGTGTTGAAAAAGGAGGATTCAGCTTACTTTTAATTATCTTTATAGCACTTATAGCAGCTGCTTTAATTATTACTGTTCTGATCCTACTTAAAATAAAGAGCACCAGAGCAAAAGCTAGGAGATATCATCTTGAAAGATTGATGCCAGAATCTCGGGAAACGAGTTCAAGTGGTTTTGTGATGCAGTAACATTCAGAAAAATTTATATTCTTACCCTTTTTTTTGCTTTTATGGAACTAAAGGAGGCACTTTTTTATAAAAAATTAAAAACCCAGGTCCAGTGCCAGCTATGTCCCAGGTTCTGTGTTATTAAACATGGTGAAAGGGGAAGTTGTGGTGTTAGGACAAATATAAATGGAATCTTATACAGCCTAGTTTATGGTAAACCATGTTCTATAGCCCTAGACCCTATAGAGAAGAAACCTTTTTATCATTTTTTGCCAGCAAGCAAGTCATTGAGTATAGCAACTGTCGGTTGTAATTTACATTGTTTGCATTGCCAGAATTATGAGATAAGCCAAGCTCGTGTAGAAGATGTTCCTTACATAGAAGCAACTCCGGAGCAAGTTGTTGAACAAGCAAAATCAAGCAATGTGAAAAGCATCTCATTTACTTATACAGAGCCAACCATTTTTTATGAATATATGCTTGATATCGCAAAATTAGCTAAAAAAGAGAAAGTAAAGTGTAATATCGTGAGTAATGGTTTTATTAACTTGCCACCTTTGAAAAAGTTAGCTCCTTTAATAAAAGCGGCTAATATTGATTTGAAGGGTAACGCTTTGTTTTATGAAAAAGTTTGTCAAGGTAAGATCGAGCCCGTTTTAGAGGCTATAAAATTACTGCATGAAAAGAAAGTCTGGCTAGAAATTACAAATCTTATCATTCCTAGTTATAATGACAGTATAGAAAAAATTAAAGAAATGATTTCCTGGATTTTAGAAAATCTTGGTAAAGATGTGCCGCTACATTTTTCAGCGTTCTATCCTTGTTACAAACTTACCGATGTGCCAGCAACAGAACCAGAATTTTTAATAAAAGCAAGAGTCATAGCAAGACATCAAGGACTTAAGTATGTTTACACTGGTAATATCCAAGACCAGGAAGGATCAACAACTTTTTGTCCGAAATGCGGTAAGGCTTTGATTGTGCGGCAAGGATTTTCAGTTGTTAAAAATGAACTTAAACGAGGCAAGTGTTCTTGTGGTGAAAAAATTGCTGGTGTTTGGAGATAAAATGAAAACCATTTTCCTTTTTTTGTTTTTAATCTTTTTTCTTTCTTTTTTTTCTGTTTCAGCGTCTGTTATTATAAACGAAGTTATGCCAAATCCGACATCGCCATATGATGAGTGGATCGAGATTTATAATCCTGAAAATTTGAACTTGAATTTGAGCGAATGGCAAGTTAAAGTCAATACATCAAGTTATAGTTTTACTTGTAACAATGTTCCTGGTTGTTTTCTCATAACAAATGCAACTTATTTGTTGATTGTTGGAAAAAAAGCAAATATTTCACAAATTACAAATGAAAGCATTATTTACTATAATGCTTCTGACGTTAGTAATTATTTTTTACCTAATGATGGCAGACCTCTTTTTTTGTATGATGGGTCGGTCCTGATTGATAATGTTACGTATCCTTCTTTTTCTTCTGATCAAGGAAAAAGCTGGGCTCTTTGTAATGGTACTTGGAATAAAACTTTGCCAACACCAGGATTGCCGAACAACTGTTCGCAACAGCAATTCAATGAAAGCAGTCCTTTAATATCTTTACAATTCCCTTTACAAGTTTATAACAACAAAACCAATTTTACAATCACAATAAATCTTTTAAATTTTTCAAGCGGTTATTATGACCTCAAAATTGATATTAAAAATGGTAGCAAATACTTAAATAGGGTTTGGTATAGCAATGAATGGTCGTCAAAAAATGATTGGCTAGAGAATTTTGTTTTCATAAATAGTGAAAATTTTACACTAACAGCAATAAACATCATTGATACAGATGATTTTTTTACAGGAAACGCAACCTTGCAATTCAAACTAAGAAATTCTACAAAGGAATTCAAGTCAGAAATTTTTAATATAACCATTCTGAATGAGACTCGAAAAGAAAATCAAATGAACAATAAAGTTATAAAGTTAATTTGTCCTTCAGGAGTAAAATGCAATGAAAATTTTTCCTTAACTCTAGAAGCTTACAATTTTTCTGATGGTTTTTATGATGTTAAAATTGATATTCTTAGCGAAGAAGAAAAGAGGATCGGAAAAGTTTGGAATGGTAGTAAATGGATTTCAACTTATTCTTATCTTTACTCTATTTTGAATGTGGTAAATGGTTATGGTTCGGCAATCTTTTTGTTTAAAATAGAAAATTATGATGGAGAAGCGATTTTAAGACCAAGGCTAAGAAAAACTGGTTCAAGTTCTTACGAAGATTTTGATGAAAGATATGTTACAGTCCTATGTTCTCAGGAGAGCAGAGAAAATGAATCGAAACTTAAAATTACAAGTGTCCCCATAAAAGCAAAATTTGGCTCTACTCTTGAAGTTGGGGTTGAAATTTATAGAGGGGATACCAAAAAATATGCAGTCTATGTTTATGCTCAAGATAAAAATGGAAAGAAAGTAAGTAGCACGGCGACTATCCATATGGACAAGAAATTTTCAGAATTTGGAGATGATGTTGAGATAGAATTAAAATGCTTGAACGAATCTGGAACTTATGAAGTTATTGTTGAAGGTTTAGATGGAAAAGATAAAGAAGATATTTATATTCGATCTTGTGGGGAAGAAATTCAAGAAATAGAAAATAGTCAAGAAGAAGATCAAAAAGAGAGAGATAAATACTTTCAAGATAATGATGTTATAGAGCACAAGATAGAGAACAAACCTGATTTTTTAACTGGGGCTGTGATTACAGATAAGAGCTCCAAGATCACAAATGTTTTAATTTTTGTTTTATTATCTTTATCTTTGCTCTTTGTAATATACTTGATAATAAAAAAAATTTAACCTTGGTAAGACTTTTAAATGCAACTAACTTTGGGTAGGAATGGAATTAAGTGATAGGATTGCAAAAGGTTGGATTCGAACGTTTCTTTTATTTGAGATAATTGGAAAACCAAAAGAGCACATAATCGAGGTGTTGAATTTGCTTGTGAAGAAACTTGGAGAACTTAAAGGAGTGCATGTTATAAATAGCAAGATTCATGATGCTAAGAAAGTAGCTGGCCAATCACAGGAAACAAAGGAGAAATTGGAGGAGGTTTTTTCAAGTTTTGCTGAGGTTGAAATTCTAGCTGAGAAATTATCCAAAATTATTGAAATTATTTTTGATTATATGCCTTCCTCTATAGAAATAAGCGAGCCAAAAGATTTAAAAATTAATCTGAGTGATGCAAATGCTTTGTTGAATGATTTAGCAACGAGGTTACATCAATATCACATGGCAACCCATGCATTAAAGGCAGAGAGAGACATACTTTTTAAAAGAGTTCTTGACATGAAGAAAAAAGCAGAAACAAAAAAATAAATTTTTATTCTTTTTGCGTTTCTGAGCCAGGGGCATAGCGAGCTTCGTATTTTTTCTGGACTTCTTCAAGAACATCTCGCATCTCCTTTTTTGGTTTTCGCTTAAGTATAATATAGGCCGTAACTAAAAGAGCCATAACTACTACGATTATTATTATTGGCAAACTACTTGACTTTTTCTCTTTTTTACATTCTCCCAAACAGCAATGGAAGGTATCTGAACTTATAAGTTCTTGGCCATCACATTTGAATCCTTCTTGACTGCAATCGGTTCCATTCATCTCTTGACAAGTTCGTGTTTCATTTAACCTGATGGTTAACAATACAGAGATGTTTGTTGATACTGTTTCGTTACCTATTTTTCCTTGCGCTATTATACTTCCAGAATATGTGCTAGAAAATGTTGGGGTAATTTTTATTGTAATTTGCTTTGTTTCATCTTTATCTATTTTTTCTATTCGTGATGGATCTATTTCTATCAATCCTAGTAACCCAGTTGTAGACACTATTGTAATGTCACTTATTTCTTTGTCATATCTATTCAGTAAACGCAGGCTTATTGTGAAATTCTCCTTTTCTGTTATTGTCCTGTTTATACTAGCTTCCACAAAACGGAACTTACCTTGTAATAGCGAGTAATTTATATTTGTTGTCTGATTTTGTATGCTTTGATTTTGCGTTTCATTTATTATGTTTTGTTCCTGCGTTTCATTAATATCTTGTTGTGAAACATTTGTCTGGCCCGTTATATTTTCTATTCCTACATCTGTTAGTATCATTACAGGTATTGTATAAATTTTTGTATTGCCATAGGATGTGCTTGGAACTAGCTCTAGATCTTGAAATATAGTCTCCTTTGTCGGAGTTGTTATTTTTGGAACACCAATTGTTAGACTTTTCGTAGAACTTTTTCCTATACTAAAACTTGAACTTGAGTTCATGAAATTAACTTGGCCAGTCAAGTTCTCTAGGCCATCATTTTTTATTATTACACTAAAACTTCCTTGACTTTCTGTTTTTATCATACCTGGCCAGAAACTTACTACAGGCGCTATTTTTTCTGGAGTGAAGACTAAAAACAGGATATGTGATCTTTCATTTAGATTTGCGTTTGTAAATAAGGTCAGTAACCTGTTTTCACTTTTGATTAGCTTTTGTTGAAGAAAAAAATAGACGAGGCTTGTTGTTTGGATGTCTGTTACATAACTACCGGTTCTCTGTGGCCAGCCCCCACTATACATTTCATTTGCAAGCAAAAAGTTAAGAGTTTCGTTATTTTTTGTTAGAGCATAATAGGCTGCTTTGCTCATAATAAGTTCTTGGTGTTGGCCTAACCATTCTATTGTTTGGTTTGAAATTGCCTTCCCAAGGTAGTACAATGCTAGAACAGAGTACACTGTTGATTCTTCATCGCACGCTGTTTTAAAGCCAGAACCCCAACACCCATAATTTTTTATCAGGAATGAAAGAGTCGAGTCTTGTTTTTCTTCTATCTTCTTTTCTATTGTTTTGTATTTATAGAAAAGAGAGGTAGTTAGTTTATGTGAGCAATTAACAGCGACTGTTATTTCTTTTTCTTGATAAAAAGCACTTAAGTCAAGTGTTATGTTTTGTTTACCTGAAAGGTTTATTTCTTCTTCTTGACTTGTGTTGCTAGCATTTATTTTAAGGTTACATGTTTGTTCTGTTGAATCAAATTCAATTTTCCAGGAACCATTACTTATTGAATTTTGTCTAGCAACTAGTTTGTCAAGCATGTTATCTCGGATCGTTGGGAATGCAATGCTCGCAAGAGCAAGTTGTTTGGATGTACATTCATGAGTATAGCAAGAATCGCTTCGAGCAATAAAATCATATTCTGCTATTCTTTTTATTTCTTCGAGATAGGTTGCTGCCGCTACAGCTATGTGGTCATTTAGGTTTAGAGTTCTAAAATTTTCTTTTGGAAGAGACTCGTATAAACTTGTTATAGGTTTTTTGATTTGAAATTCTTGTTGTGCAATTGTGATTCCGTTAGGACAGTAGCCCCTAACTTTTAGTAAATAATTTGATTCTATTGAAGGCAGATTTGTCCATATAAAATATTTTGTTGGAGTAACTTTTGTCAGGAAGAATACATTTGGTAACATTGTATTGCCTCTGTACAAGAATAAATCATTTGTTGTTAAATCTCTTGTGATTTGAGCATCAATTTCAGCTTGTAAAGTCTCTCGAGGAAGATATTCTTGTTGTGCTAAGTGTATTGTTATGCACTCAGCAGAGACTAAACCTATTAGTGTAGAAAAAATTAATAAAGAGATCAATGCTGTTAAAAAACCCTTTTTTTTCATATTTTTTTTAGGTTCAAAGTATTAATAAAGTTTTTGATAGTTATTCTATATAGGTTATCTTAAAGATGTGCAGAGAAGAGTTATTATCGAAGAAAAGAACCCGGTTTATTTTTAAGAAGTCTTGTTTATTTTTTAGTCATCTTTTTTAATTTTTCTAACGTTTTTTCAAGCTCGGTTTTTTCTTTGGTCTTTGGTTTTATTGGCTTTGCTGGTTTTGGGGTTGGTTTAACTGCAGGTCTTTGTTGTGTTTTTAACTGGGCTACTGACTTAAGTGGTTGTAAAGGTTGTAGTCGTGATGATGGTTCTGGTTGCGTTGGAATTCTTGGTGGCATAACCGGCCTAGGAAACATTGGTTTTGTTGGTGTTACTGGTGGTCCCGGCTTAAAACCTAAAAATCCAGTTTCTTCTTTTTCTTTCTTGGGTTTTTTCCTTACAAAGAAAAAGTAGAATGCTGCTACGGCAGCAACTACTATCACAAGGATTATTATCCATAATAATGAACTTGCTTTTTTTTCTTTGCAAATACCTCGGACGCAGCATCTTGGGCCACCTCTCAGATCAAATTTTCCGGTGCATTCCTGATTCGCAGTGCAAATTGTTCCATGGAGATCATCTTCACAATCTAATGTACAGGTTCCTTGGCAGCAATAATCAGTGTCTATTGTTTTTTTATTTGTTCCAGTACATTCACCTGTTTCACATATTGTGCCTATATTATCACTTTCACAGTATTTGTCAAGAACGCAGTCACCTTCACAGCACTTGTCAGTGTTTATTGTTCGTGTGAATCCAATCCTAATTCTGTTAGTATTTATACACGCTTCTCCTGTTTCACATTCTTTACCTATCTCGTAACAGTGCCTATTTTGTGTCCCGGTTTCTGTGCAAGTTCCTGGGCAACAATTTCTTGTGTAACTGTCAGCTGTTTCAACTTCTGTTACAGAACATACCTGTGTTCCATTACAAAAAGTTCCTTGGATGTCTTCACAATACAGTTTAGTGAAAGGAACGCAACAGATGTAGCCACCTAGACAAGAGCCCTGGTTCCAGAAAGTTTCATTTGAAAGACAGTAATCACGACATGATCCATCATAGTCACTGCAGTTTTCTGTCTCGCCACCAAGTGGTTTGCAACATGTTTGCCCATAAGAGCAATCTAGTTGACCCTCGTCTAGTTCGTTGACAGAACAATCGTCTTTACAAATTCCTCCAAGTTGTGTACACTGCCCTATAGCAGCACCATAACCCGGTGCATACTCTGGCCAGAACTGCCATAAAACGAATGCATTTTCTAGTATTTTCTTTGGAGTTTCTGTGCCACCGGCAGGGTCAGAAAAAAAACCTTTTTGTCCTTCTGCTTTGAAAGTACTTAAGATCCAGGTTTTTGCAGTTTCAAAGTTTGTTCCTTCTTTCAGCATTAATTTTGCTAGTGCAGTATTGTATAAAGTTCCGTAAAATGTACCATTGTCAGCCCTCTGGATTTTCCAGTAACCTAAACGATGTTGTAAGTTTATTGTTTCTTGTGTAAAAGTGCCATCAATGATAGCAGCAAGAAATGCAGAAGGAAAAAATCCACGGTTGTTACCATCATCTCTATTAACCACAAGATACGGGACAAAAAGGTTTGCTTTTTCAGTTTTTTGCTGTTTTGCAAGAGCATAAGTTGCCCATAGTGTACCTTCGTAATTGCAAGAATCTTGTTCGCCAAGGCAGTAGCTTGGTATTTTTAATCTCGGTTCTAGGTCCTGAGCAGCTTCATTTGGTCTGGCTGGTACGCCTGTTGAAGTTTGGGTTGAAACATACCACCTGTTTTCATTAGGATTTTTCTTGTAAAGGAAAGTTGCTGTAACCATTGTTGCATTTTCACTCCAGCATTTTATTGCATACTCTGCTCCTAAACATTCCGGTGTTTCTTTAACTTCAAACCAGTATTGTGGGTGCCTTACGATGTTTTCAAAGCAATGGCTAGCCCCATTTAAGCTTACAGTTTTATCAGGATGTATTATAAAAATTTTTTCTTCATTAGTTAAGTAATCAACTTCACATATAGCTTCGGTATCTCGATCAACATCAATCTGTAGATACCAAAAAATGTTGGTTTGGGTTTTGTTCTTGCTCATAATCCAGTTTTCTATTCTTGTTGTGTTTTGTTCAAGTTCATCGAGAGCAATTTTCGCTAGAGCTGTTTCAACAAGCTTACATTCCGCTTGGCTGCTTGTGAAATTTTTTTCACTCCAACATCTCATATCACCTGAACTGTAACTTCTTCTTATCAAAGAAGTATTCCCTTGTTCTAAATAAGTTGAATTACTTTTTAATGCAAGTAGCGCGAAAACATTTTCTTTTGTGTCAAGAGTATTCCATCTGTTTCTTGTTTTGTTGATCAACCAAGAATAAACTTTTTCGACTTTTTCTTGTTCTGTTTGTTGTGCATGGACTATAACAAAAGATGCTAGAATCAAAAATACAATTAAAATAAATATCACGACTTTTTTCATGATTTTTTAAAGCCAGGGCAGTTTAAAATGTTTTCGGTTTTTATTCTTATGTTATTAAAAACAATTTTGTAGCATTGTCATTAAGAATTTTTCTTTTTGTTACCTCATCAATCGTTGATTCTTGTATCGCAATAAGTTGTGCCGAGAAGTATCTTCCTGGAAAATCTGAGCCAAAAAGTATTCTTTCTGAAAACAATCTCGCTAGAGGTTCTAAAGTATTTACATAGGATAAGCCAGAAGTTTCGATAAAAACATTTTTGTTTTCGTCCATTATTTTCATTACATATTTCATTTTGTCTTCCTCTACAGGATTTGCATTTCCTAGATGTCCTAAAATAAAAGTGCAATCGTAGTGTTGTCGTGCTAGTTTTTCAAATATTTCACGTTCCTTGTCGTAATAAACGTGAACGTACACAGGGATTCTATGTTCAATGGCAAGTTCTATAATTTTTTGGTTACCTTTAGAATCTTTAAGTTTTTGTTTTTCCCATGGATTCATTATTTTTATCATTTTGATCATACCTACAGGAATTCCTTGCAGCAAGGTTTGTGATTCTTTCCAGTATTTATCTACTGCCCAGAAACAGATTCCAGCAAAAATTTTGTTTTCTGCCACTATTCTTATTAGCTCCTGGGTTTTTTCTTTCAGATCCTGAAAGTTTGAGGGAGTTGCTATTGATGGTATAAACCTTGCATTGTATTTTCTGTTCAGTTTTTTAAAATCTTCGAGAAATGCAGAAGGTTTATCGAATAAGGAATTTTTACCAAGATGACAGTGAGAATCTAATACTCTCATTTTCCTCTTTTTAATTAAGTATAATTTTTTATATTTAAATCTTTTTGCTTTTTCTTTTTTCGTTACACATCAGCCTGGCTTTTTTTGGAACGTAGCTTATAGGATTTTTTATTTTGCCGCATAAAAAATCTGGTTCGCAAACAGCAAGATCTTGATAGTATTGTTTACAGTTTGGTGGCAATCTTACTTGTTGCTTTTTAAACCAGTTCAACTGAGTTTTTATATAGCTCTCTTTTAATGGCACATAATTTTTTTTGTTCCATTCTTTAAGTAACTCAGATATTTTCTCGAAATTTGTTCCAAGCGATCTAAAAAAATTTATTAAGATGAACAAGGCCCTTTTTCTACCGTCTTGTTTTATTCCATCAAGAATTTTTATGATACAAGGGGGGAAAACTTCTTTTTTTATTTCTATTCTAAGTGGTTTTACTTCATTGAATTTTTTTATTACTGGCTTTTTATGTTCCTGTCTTGCAGCCCAGTCAAGAGCTTGTATGAAGAGCTCAGAAGCTTCTTGTTCTTCTGTATCTGGTAGAAATTGTTTTGGAACGACCCTATCTGGCTTTGCCCAACCTATATGGAATGCCCGCAATTGTTCTGGTCTTATAACTATGCTTGACAGGCCAGAAATTTCATGAAGAGAGTAGGCCATTCTGTACAAATGTCTTGAAGAAATGAGTACAGTATCTATCTCTAGGACAGAGTATGGGTCAAACTCGTTATTTTTAACTAGCTCTTGTATTGGTTTACCCGTTGATCTCGAAATTTCTTTAATACTGGATATTTCTAGAATTCTTTCTGCAAGACCTTTTTTTATCATTTCTTTTAGGTAACTTGCAATTATTCTGGGACCTTCTGGAAAAAAATCTTTAATTTGTATGTTCTGTATTTTTTTTGGAAATGCTGAAAAAGGTATACCGATATGCCACCCCTTGCGTCCTGAAAATTTTAACCCAAGGTTCTTTATGCCGTGAAAATCAAGG